>DATJHU010000143.1:0-2129 GCA_035493715.1 Alphaproteobacteria bacterium
TTTCTGCATAACCTGGACCTGCTCCTCGGAGCGGCGGCCGCGGTTATGGAAATTCTCGTTGAGACCGGTGAACTCGATCTCGTTCCAGCCGACCCCGATGCCTAGGCGAAAGCGGCCGCCGCACAGCACATCGAGGCAGGCGGCCTGTTTTGCGACGAGCACGGTCTGGCGCTGCGGCAGGATCAACACGCCCGTCGAAAAGCCGAGCTTCGGGCAGATGCCGGCCAGATAGCCGAACAGCACAAACGGATCGTGATAAAGCCCGTCGGCGATGCGCTCGCCTGAGGATGCGCCGGCCGGGTTCTGCCCCAGCACGTGATCGGGCGCCTCGATAAAATCATAGCCGACCGACTCGGCGGCCTGCGCATATTCGCGCAACACCGCGGGATCGCCGCCGATATCGCCAAACGGCAACAGCGCGCCGAGCTGCATGATCTTTCTCCCTGTGCATCCAAATCAGCGCTCATGACTACCTCAGGCGCCGTCCCGGCGAAAGCCGAGCATGAATAAGTTAGGCCCCGGCGGAGGCCGAGCCCCTTCAGCGGAGGCAGAAGCCGTTGACAAATGGGCCCCCGCCTGCGGCGGGACCTAGTTTTTGGATCGCGCGTTTGAGATCACGCCTTGTCGAGCCAGAAGGTGTCGAGCCGGACGACATCGTAAATGCCGAAATAGTCCTTTGGATTGTGGCCCTTTACGTAGTCGTACCAGACGTCGTTGATCTGCTCCCAGGCGACCGGCAATACCGGCGGGTCCTGTTCCATGATGGCCTCGGTTTGACGCACGAGACCCTTGCGCTTATCCGGGTCGATCTCGCGGTCGATCTGGTCGACCAGCGCGTTGAACTTCTCGTTGTTCCAGAACCCGTAATTCTGCGGCCCGCCGGTACGGTACCACGCGTTGAAATAGTCCGACGGATCGAGCAGGGTCGACACAATCGCGCCGATCGCCAAATCGAAATGGCCGTTCTGGGTGTCGTCGAACCATACGGACTCGACGACGGTGCGCAGATTGCACTGAACATTCAGGGTTTCCTGCAGCATCGCCTGAATCGCCTGCGCCCAGAGCTTGAAGCTCGGCACGTCACGCACCAGAAAATCGAGCCCCTGAATGCCGTTGGGGTGCCCGGCGGCATCGAGCAGCGCCTTGGCTTCCTTCGCCGCGGCGGTCGAATCCTTCTGGTAGCCGATGCGCTTGAACAGCTCCTCGGTGGGGGTGGCGAATTCCGAGAAGGGGTAGATAAACCCGCCGACCCGCATCGGCGTCACGTCTTTGACCACATCGACCAGCGTGTGCCGGTCGAACGCCAGATGAAGCGCGCGCCGCACGCGCGGATCGTCGAACGGCTTTTTCTTGCTGTTCGCCCAGCAGCCCTGGATGACGCTCTGATTAAAGGCGATCGTCTTCAGGCCGGGCGTGTCCTTCGCCTTGCGCGCCGTCACCGGGTCGGTGATGCGGATGTAATCGGTGCGGCCCGACAGGATCGACGAGCCGAGCTCGGTCGAGAACGGCAGCGCGTGGTAGAACTCGACGCCGTCGAGATAGGGGAGCCCCTTGTTCCAGTAGTTCGGGTTCTTCTCCATGACCCATTTCTCGTTTTCGATCCGCTGCTTGCTGCGGAACGGGCCGGTGCCGGGATAAATCTCGACCTTGCGCAGATTGTAGTTGTTGTCCTCCAGCGTCTTCTTGCGCACGATGACATTCCAGCCGCTGGCGATCGCCGACATGATAAAATTGACCGGGCGCGGCTCGGCCAACTTGAACTGCACCGTGTATTTGTCGGGCGCGGTGATTTCCGACACCGCCTTGAACAGCACGCTGCGCGGGATCGCGATCCCCTGCGGCGGCTTGGCGATGCGGTCGAAAGTGGCCTTCACATCTTCGGCGGTCAGCTCGGCGCCGTCATGGAACTGCACGCCCTGACGCAGATGGAAGGTGTAGGTTTTGCCGTCCTTGGCGATCTCCCAGCTATGCGCCAGATCGGGGATGATCGTCTTGCCGCTGTCACGCGGGTCGCGCCGGATCAGATTGTCGAACATGCAGCCCTGCGAGCCGAGATTGTTGATCGTTCCCGACTGATGCACGTCGAAATGCGGCGGCCGCATCGTGATGCCGTAGCGAAGGACCCCGCC
>DATJHU010000144.1:0-20228 GCA_035493715.1 Alphaproteobacteria bacterium
AGACCGCCCGCGCCCGCGTCGCGGCGCACGCCACCCAGGCGACCTGTGTGGGCTGCCACAAGATGATCGACCCGATGGGGCTGGGCCTCGAGAACTTCGATTCGTTGGGCGAATACCGGGCGACCGAGAACGGCCAGAAGATCGACGCCTCGGGCGAGCTGGACGGCGTGAAGTTCACCGACGCGGCGAGCCTGGGCCGGGTTCTGCACGACAATCCGAACACGCCGTCCTGCCTGGTCGGGCGCCTCTATGCCTATGCCGCCGGCCGCGCGCCGACCAAGGGCGAGGCGGAGTGGATCAAGTATCTGAACACGAATTTCGCGGAGAACGGCTATCGCCTGCCGGACCTGATGCGCCGCATCCTGGTCAGCGACGATTTCTATGTCGTGACCCCGCCGGAGGAGACGACCGCGATGAACGCAGCCACAGGAGCCGCACAATGAGAATCGCCGACATCAATCGCCGCACGGTGCTGCGCGGTATGCTGCGCGGCAGCGCCGTCGGCGTCGGCCTGCCGCTGCTCGACTGTTTCCTGGACACCAACGGCACGGCGCTGGCTTCCGGCGCGCCGCTTCCGGTGCGCTTCGGCACCTGGTTCTGGGGTTGCGGCCTCAATCCCGGGCGCTGGATCCCCGAGAAGACCGGCGCGGATTACGACACGCCGGCCGAGATCAAGGTGCTGACGCCGTTCAAGGACCGGCTGTCGGTATTCTCCGGCTTCAAGGCGATCGTCGACGGCAAGCCGGCGGTCGTGCACTACACCGGCTCGATGAGCATCCTGACCGGCATCGCGCCCAAGGACATGCAGTCGGTCGAGGGGCCGACCTTCGACACCGCCATCGCCGACACGCTGGGCCAGACGACCCGCTTCCGCTCGCTGGAACTGGCCGCGACGGGCAACCCGCGCGACAGCAACAGCCGCCGCAGCTCCAGCGTCATCAACCCGGCCGAGGGCTCGCCGCTGGCCTTCTACACGCGCATCTTCGGGCCGGAATTCAAGGATCCGAACGCCGCGGACTTCACGCCCGACCCGGCGGTGATGGTGCGCCAGAGCGTGCTCAGCGCGGTGACCGAACAGCGCCAGGCGCTGCTGACGGGCCTGGGCGCCGCGGACAAGGCGCGCATGGACCAGTATTTCACCTCCGTCCGCCAGCTCGAACAGCAGCTGGCGCTGCAATTGCAGAAGCCGGCGCCGCTGGAGGCCTGCGCCAAGTCGGACGAGCCGAGCTGGAAGGAAACCAAGGAAAACACCCAGATCGACGTCGTTGTCGCCAACCACAAGCTGATGGCAGGGCTGGTCGCACATGCGCTGGCCTGCGACCAGACGCGGGTGTTCAACATGGTGTTCGGCGACGCCACCTCGTCGCTGCGCCGCGCCGGCGAGACCGTGACCCACCACCAGCTGACCCACGAAGAACCGATCGACGAGAAGTTGGGCTATCAACCCGAGGCGACCTATTTCGTCGAGCAGATCATGGGCGGCTTCCTGACCATGCTGCAGGCGCTGGATTCGGTGAAGGAAGGCGACGGCACGCTGCTGGACCACACGCTGCTGCTGGCGCACAGCGAATGTTCCTATGCCAAGATCCACTCGCTGGAGACGCTGCCGATGTTCGTCGCCGGCAAGGCCGGCGGCAAGATCAAGAGCGGCCTGCACATCGCGGGCAACGGCGACCCGTGCACCCGCGTGGGCCTGACCATCCAGCAGGCGCTCGGCCTGCCGCTCAACAATTGGGGCGGCGGCTCGATGCAGACCAACAAGACCATCGGGGAGATCATGGTCTGATGCGGAAACGTCTTTTCGCCGGCGGTTTCCTGCTCGGCATCTGCTGCAGTACGCTGGCGATGGCCGATGCGCCGCAGGCCGCACCGGCCGCTGAGCCGGCAATGCCGACCGTCGTCGCCACGCGCGCGGTTCCGGCCGGCACGGTGCTGGCCGACGTGGCCGGCAAGACGCTTTATACGTCGGATCGCGACAAGGCCGGCGCGTCGTCCTGCGATACCGATTGCCTGCGCAGCTGGCAGCCTTTGCCCGCCGCCTGGCTGGCCAAGCCGGCCGGCGACTGGTCGGTGATCGCCCGCGACGACGGCAGCAAGCAATGGGCCTTCAAGGGCAAGGCGCTCTATACTTTTGCCGGTGACAACAAGGCCGGCGACACCAATGGCGACGGCGCCGACAAGAACTGGCACGCGGTCGTAATGACCCGGAAGTTCCTGCCCGACAATGTCGCCATCTGGAAAAGCGATTTCGGCACCGCCTTCCGCACGACGGACGGCAAGACGCTCTATGTCCTGGCCGAACTGCGCTTCAACCCGCTCGGCACCAAGCGGCACACCGGCCCCAATATCGGCCTGGACGCCTGCAAGGACGATTGCCTGAAGACCTGGCATCCCCTCGCCGCCCCGGCCGACGCCAAGGGCGCGGAGGACTGGACCGTGGTCGCCCGTCCCGACGGCAGCAAGCAATGGGCCTATAAGGATTGGCCGGTCTTCACCAACGTCGCCGATACCAAAGCCGGCGACGCACAGGGCGAAGGCGTGACGGAAATCAAGGACGGACAGTCCGGCCTTCACTGGCAGGTGGCGACACTGCCGCAGAGCTGATTTCCTTGTAGGTCTAGAGCGTAAAGTGCTGCAACAATATGTGATTTTGGAGCGCCGGGTCCGAGTGTAAGCTATCCGCTTACCGGGTCGGTGAGGCTGGTGTTCAGACACGTCCTCTTATCGTCGATCGTCTTTGCGGCAGCCTTTCCGGCCGCGGCGGCCGACGATTCCATGACGCGAGCCGAGGTCGCGCCATCGGCGGAGAGCCCATCCGCACCGTCAGCGGAGCAGGACAACCCGGTGACCTGCCCGCCGGAGGGCTGTCCCCTCAAGCTGCCGGACGATCTTTGGAAGAACGACACGCTCGCCAAGCAGCGGCGCGACCACGTCAACGCGGCATCGGTGATCAAGGACCGGAGCCGCCGCGAGGAACTGGACGCCAAATTCGCGGAAACGCCGGTAATCGAGACCCAGATCGGCAATTCGTCGTGCTGGTCGACGCTGAAGTTCGTGCCGGGCATGAACGACAGGTCGATTATGAAACTCCTGCATTGCGGCTTCTGAGCCGATCTAAGCAGTCTCTGCGTCACGCCTCGACGCGATATCCGTAACACTGGCCGGCGCCCGGCGTGGGGTCCACGGGCGACGCATCTGGTTGAGATATTCGCGGTTGGTCCCCTGCTCCAGCATCAGCAGGCCGACAAAGCAGACGAGATAGAAGATCGTCGCGACCCGCGGGGCGTGCAGCAGGGATTCCGAAAAGCAGAGCAACACGAAAGTGCCCAGCGAGGCGACGACCGCGGTGCCCATCCGGTCACCCCGGCGCATCGTGCGGCGCGCGCCGAGCAGGGCGCCCCAGATCAGCGCGATGAAGGCACCCAGGCCGAGGATGCCGCGTTCGAAGAAGGTCATCACATACTGGTTCATGATCTGCCAGTAATCGTGAATCTCGTCGGTGAAGTACCAGCGCTCCACCCCGTGGCGGAAATCGCCGTTGATGACCAGCTGTTGCCCGTCCGGTGCAACCAGACGCACGGCCTTGATATCGACCGGATTGTTGGGTTCGGTCGACTGCAGCGCGATCTCGACCGGGCGGTGGAATGGGCCGAAAACCGCGCCGGGATTCATGCTGTCGGTCTTGAGTTCGGCCGACAAGCTTTCCCAGTCGCCGGCCGTCGCCAGCTTAAATCGCTGGCCGCTGCAATGTTCCGAGAACAGCAGATACTTCTCGCACAGGATGACGCCGACCCCGCCGGGCAAAGCCAGCGTCCGCGCCTGCAGGGTCACGGTGTAAGGCGGCCCCGGGCGCACCGGCACCTTCTGGCCGAAGAAGAATTGCGGGCCGCTGATCAGCGAAAGATACGGCTCGTCCTCGTCATGATAGACGCCGAAATTGCTGCGCGCGTCGGTGGCACGCGAATAGGTGGCGCGCGGGAAGGTGCCCAGCCCCATGCCGAAGATGTCCGCGGTCAGGCTGTCGTCACGGATCGAAAGGCGCCGTTCGAGGCTCTGCGCGCGATGATAAACGGTGGCGCCGACACGGTGGACGCCGCTCATCATCAGGTTGGCGCCGAGCAGCCCGAACAGCACCGCCACCAGCAGCGCCCCGACATAGATGCCGCGCATGATGAGGCGGAGGATCAACCGGTCGCCCGCTTTCCGGCGCGTTCCGCCCTCGCCACGCGGCGAGGTGCGGCCGGAGAAGGTCAGGGCGGCGGAGACCGCGGCGGCGCCATAGATGATCGGCGAGAAGGTGATGATCACGGCATAGGTCGCGGCGACCGTCAGCGCGCGCAGCACCATCCGCTCCAGCCGGTGCCGCTTGTCGCGGCGCAGGAACGCGAACGGCATGGCCAGCGCCACGAAGACGCCGAGATGGCCGCCGCCGACATGCATGGAGGCGAACGGGCCGGCGGCCGGGTAGATCGACAGGATGTCGAACGCGCCCGGGAAGACCGCGCGTTCGACGAATGTCTCGAGCGCAACCAGCGCCATCGCCGCCACCATGCCGGCGGCGAAGAAGGGCCAGGCGTCGCTATGCGTCTTCTGCCGGTCGCGCAGCAGCGGCAGCAGGATGAGGGCAACCACAAATCCCTTGGCGATGCGGATGGCGTTTTGCGGCCGCATATAGACCAGGTCGGAGTTGGCCGGGCCGACATGCGCATGAAAGGCGATGAGCGTGGAAACGGCATAGCTGATCGCGACCGCCACGATCAGCCAGCGCGCCGGCCCGCCGGGCAACAGGTCGCGCGGCGCGACCGGCGTCCGGATCGCCAGGACGCCGGCCGTGACCAGCACGAACAGATCGGATTCCGTGATGTACACCCAGCCCGTCCAGGGCGTGAGGTCGACGCCGGCCAACGCCACCGGCACGACGATCAGCCACAGGAACGGGTAACGCCACAGCGCCGCGCCATAGAGCACCAGCACCGTGGCCAGCAGCCAGGGCAGGATCGGATAATAGAAAAGCGTGACGACGGTCGTGATCAGGCACGCGGCGGCAACCGGGGCGCCGAGCGGCGAAAGCCACGCCCGGCCCACGGGAGCGCTCGCCGAAATCATGCCATCGGAGCCGAGGATTCGGCCTCGTCGGGAACCACCGGCCCGGCCGGCGCCGCCGTGCCATAATGTTGTTCGATATAGCTATCCAGCGTGCCCGACATTGTCGCCTCATGTTCGAACATACGCCACAGATACGGCATTGCCTTGAACGCGACAGCGGCGCCGATTGCCGCAATGATCGGGTCGCTGAAATCCGGCCTGAAATCCGGCTTCAGCCAGCGCCCGATTTCCATGAGCATAGAGAGCGCGAAGGCCAGGGAAGCGGAAAAGGTTGCGCCCCGGCCCCAGAATCCCCGCCGCAGCCACACCATCACGCCGATCGGCGCAAAGATCGCCAGATGCGCCACGACACTGGCCGTAGCCTGTGCCTTGCTGACGATATAGAAATTCCAGAACGGCAGCAGCTGCCGCGGCTCCAGGATGTTCATCGCCTCGTCGAAGCCGATCCATTCGCTGGAAAACAGCTCGCTGATATAGATCACCGCCAGCACGTAGAGGACGGCGGCCAGCGGCACATATTGCGAGAAATAATAATGCCGCTTGCGCAGATCCTTGCCGTGGATCCTGGCGATAAAGCGGATGCCGAGATAGGCGCCGAGCGTGCGATAGGCGATCGAGGCCAGATAGACGTCGGCGCTCATCACGAACACCTGCAGCAAGGTCATCAGAACCATCAGCCAGAAGGCGCGCAGCAGCAGGCGGAAGGTCGAGCGCTTGCGGCCACGCACCGCCAGGAACATGCCGACAGGCGCCGCCGCCAGCGTATCGACGATCAGCAGCACGACGCGCATGGACGGCGCCCTGCCCTCGCCGGGCAGGGAGAACAGGGTCTGCGCCACCTGCAGCGCCCTCGACAGCAGATCGCCCTCGCTGAGCACGAGATCGAACGGCATCAGTACGAAGGCGAACAGGAAAGCCGTGTAGACGGCCAGAACGACGGTCAGCCCCTCGCCCGCCTCGGCCTTGCGGATCAACCGGCCGCGCAGGCTGGAGGTTTTGGACCAGCGGAAGAGGATCACGCCCAAAACGGCGCCGATGGCTTGCGCGGTGATGTAGTTGAGGGTGACAGTACGCGGCGGAAAGAAAAGCTGCGCATATTTGATCGCCAGGATGACCACGGCAGCGATCAGCAGCGATATCATGGCGCCGGCAAAGCCCGGCGTGCGGCCGCCGCGATGCACGGCGCTGTTAACCAGGAAGGAGAGCGGCACCGCCATCAGCAGGTTGCCCATCCAATCCGCGCGCTGGTTGGAGCCGTTGTCCATGTATCGGATCGACAGGAACTTGTCCCACGCCTCGCCCAGGGAAATGGGCACGTAGTGGAGGCCGGCGGGTCCGAGGATCAGGCTCGAATAGATCATCGCCAGCACGTAGAGCACAGCAAGGATCGTGAAGTGCGAACGGTGCAGTCTGATCACCGTTCTCTCCCTGCGGGTCCGCCATTCGCGGTTATTGGAATTTCATTCCGCATCATTATCGCAAGGGATAACGCAGAGTCGGGCCGAAAACCAGAAAAACCCTATCGATCCGGGGTTTAGCGCCTGCGTCGCCGCACTCTCAGTTCTCCTTGCCGAAGACAGCGGCCCTGACGGCGATCGCACCCGCCCCAAGTAAGCCTGCAACCAGGCAAAATACGTGCAGCGATCCGACTGAGACGAGGCCGAGCAACCCGTTACCTTCGGCGAGTGGCCAAAACGGATTCATGTCCCTGTGCATCACCGCGTCGAGTGCGATGTGGGAATAACTGCCGACAAAAGCGCTGATAAAGGAAACGGTCCAGGTCAAACGATGATGCGTAAGGGTCAGCCAGTTCAAGACCATTTGAACGACGGGGCGTCCGACAGCACCGGAAACCAGCCCAATGACAAGCGCACCCGGAATAGTGTGGGTGACGCCGTGCAGCACCGGCATGTCCCGAATGATCTCGACCAGCGGTTCGATATCCATCAGCACCTGCGTGCCGCCGAAAACCAAGAAGCTGAAATGCCTGCCGCCAATGGCCTTGAACGCTGCCCCCGGCCCGAGATGGAATGGCGTGAACGGCATAGCTCCTTGCCCCGTTTCCTCGGCCTCGCCCACGCAATTCTTGTCGGCGAGGCTGTGCGATCCGCGCACGCTTCGCTTGCCGACCCGCGCGTTCACGCTTAGTTTTCGTTATCCCATGACACATGTCCATTCGATTCCGCTCGCGGACACCGCACTTCACGCCGACCTGCACGGCGCGCTGGCTTGGCCGGCGGAGGAGACGCTCGTCTTTGCCGATCTGCATCTGGAAAAAGGCTCCAGCTTCGCCGCGCGTGGACGCCCGCAATTCGTGCCACCCTACGACACGCGTGCGACATTGGAACGGATGGAGCGCCTGATCGCCCGCTATGCGCCGAAGCGCGTCATCTGCCTGGGCGATTCGGTGCATGACCGCCAGGCGGCCGCCCGGATCGCCAAGGCGGACGCCGAGCGGATCGCCGCGATGACCGCCGCGACCGACTGGATCTGGGTCGCCGGCAACCACGACCCGGAGCCGCCGGACGGCTGGGGCGGCACGATCCTGTCGGAAGTCGCGATCGGCAACATCGTTTTCCGCCACGAGGCGGCCGAGGCACCCCCCGATCCCGGCACGGGGGAGATTTCCGGCCATTTCCACCCCACCGCCTCGGTGCCGACCCGGGCCGCGCGGGTGAAAGGCCGCTGCTTCGTCAGCGACGCGCGGCGGCTGGTGATGCCGGCCTTCGGCGCCTATGCCGGCGGCCTGAACGTGCTGGACCCGGCGATCGCGCGGCTGTTCGGCGAGACCTTCGACGTGGCCGTGCTGGGCCGCAGCCGCGTCTATGCGCTGAACAGCGCGCGCCTGAAGGCGGCCTGACAGTGGCCCTCATGGTCGCCGCCCTGCCGGAGACGGGGGCTCAGCCCAACAAATTCATGATCACGGTCGTCACCATGATGGCGACCATCGTTCAGGCCCTGGACGCGACCATCGTCAACGTCGCCCTGCCGCATATGGAAGGCAGCCTGGGCGCGACCACCGACCAGATTTCCTGGGTGCTGACCTCCTACATCATCACCGCGGCGATCATGACGCCGGCGACCGGCTGGCTGGCCGGGCGGCTGGGGCGGACGCGGTTGCTGGTCTGGTCGCTGGTCGGCTTCACCGTCGTCTCTCTGTTCTGCGGCATCGCCACCTCGATCACGGAGATGGTGTTTTTCCGCATCCTGCAGGGCATCCTGGGGGCCGCGCTGATGCCGCTGTCGCAGGCGATCCTGCTCGACACGCACACGCGGGCCGAGATGCCGCGGGCCATGGCGATCTGGGGCATGGGCGTAATGGTGGCGCCGATCCTGGGCCCGACGGTCGGCGGCTGGCTGACCGAGGAGGCAAGCTGGCGCTGGTGTTTCTACATCAACCTGCCGATCGGCATCCTGACGATCCTGGGCGCCATCGCCTTCGTGCCGGAAACCAAGCAGATCCGCGACCGGCGGTTCGACTGGCTGGGCTTTTTCTTCCTCTCGCTGTCGATCGCGGCGCTGCAGCTGCTGCTGGACCGGGGCGAGGGGCGAAACTGGTTCGCCTCGAACGAGATCAAGGTCGAAGGGGCGATCGCCGTGTTCGGCCTCTATATGTTCGTGGTGCACAGCATGACGACGCACCAGCCGTTCATCAGCATGGAATTGTTCAAGGACCGCAATTTCATCCTGTGCGTGCTGCTGGCGACATCGACCAACGTCGTGTTCAACGGGACATTCGTCCTGGCGCCGCAATTGTTGCAGACCGAGCTGAACTATCCGGTGGTCACGGCGGGAATCCTGATGGGACCGCGCGGTTTCGGCACCATCTTTGCCATGGTCCTGTTCAGCCGCCTGTCGAAGGTCGATCCGCGCCTGCTGATCGGCATCGGCTCGGCCGCGGTCGGCTGGACGATGTACAGGATGTCGGGCTGGTCGCTTTATGTCAGCCCCAGGGAATTCATGCTGCTCAGCGTCGTGCAGGGCGCCGGCATGGGCTTGTCCTTCGCGCCGATGACGACGCTGGCGTTCGGCAACCTGCCGGCGCATCTGCGGACGGAGGCATCGGGATTCTATGCCCTTGTGCGCAATGTCGGCGGGGCGGTCGGCATCTCGATCGTGGTGTCGCGCCTGTCTGAGCTGACGCAGGCGAACCACGCCCATCTGTCCGAATTCATGACCCCGTTCCGCCGCCTGTCCCTGCCCGGCCAAATGTCGACCCGCGCGATGGAGATGATGAACCTGGACCTCACGCATCAGGCGGGGATGATCGCCTATGTGAACGTGTTCCGGCTGCTGGCGGTGCTGTCGGTGGTCTTCATCCCGCTGCTGTTCCTGATCAGCAACCGCCACACAATGCCGCCGCCCCCAGGATCGGATGCCGCGGCGGCGCACTGAACCACCGCGAAACGCAGTCGCTCCGATCCGGCCGCCGCCCGTGAAGATCAGCGGTTGGTGACGAAGGTGACCGATATCAGGTCGGTGCCGTTGTTGCCGACGCCGACAATCAGATCGCGGTCGTGGTTGATCGTCAGGTTGGTCAGCGTCTCAGTCAGCCCGATCTCCGGATAGGTGATGGACCCGCTGATGGTGCACACCGTCGGATTCTTCTTCATAAAGGTCCGTGTGCTGGCGGTTGGACGATGGCCGTTGCCCGGCGAGCCACCTGATGACGCGACAGTAAGCGTACCGGTTGCCGTCAAGCTGGTGCCGTCGTTCGACGCGCACTGGCCGGCACTGATGGTGCCGTTGGAAATGGTGAGCGCGCACGAGATCGTGTAGGGGCTGGTTCCGGTCGCGACGGAGTAATACGTCCAGTTTGTATTGGAGTTGCGGACATTACATCCCGATTTCGCCGATGCGGCTGCGGGTATGACGAGCAAGGCAATAGCGAGCGCCGACAAGGACTTCATAACATATCCCCCCTATTCGATTGTCTGACCGTTAGGACGACCGTAGAGGTTTTTTATTCCACCGGTATTAAAAATTTGTTGCTCGATTATAGGAAAAACTGTCTCCGGCAAAATCATAATTTATATGTTACTGCTTCGAAGAAGCGCGCTCCATTTGCACTGCAGGTCTTGGTAAGCGCTAAACCAAAAGAGCCTGGCAGTCGTATAGCTGACCACCATGTCTTCTCCCGATGCCCCTTCGCTCGTCTGGTTCCGCCAGGATCTTCGCCTGGCGGACAATGACGCGCTGATCGCCGCCGCCGAACGCGGCGCACCGATGGCTGCTGTCTATGTCCTGGACGATAAAGCGCCGGGCGCCTGGAAAACCGGCGGCGCTGCCCGATGGTGGCTGCATCACAGCCTCGCCGCGCTGGGTGCCGACCTGAAGAAGCGGGGCATCCAACTGATCCTGGCCCGGGGCGAGGCCGAGACGCTGGTGCCGCAGACCGCCGTCCGGATGGCCGCCGGCGCGGTGTACTGGAACCGCTGCTACGAGCCCTTCGCCGTCGATCGCGACACGACGATCAAGGCGGCGCTGAAGGCCGAGGGCATAGCCGCGCGGAGTTTCGGCGCATCGCTCCTGGCCGAACCCTGGACGGTGAAGACCCAGGCCAGCGGGCCCTTCAAGGTCTTCACGCCATTCTGGAATGCGCTGAAGGCCCGGATGCCCCCATCCCGTCCGCGCCCGGCGCCGGCGATCGGCCAAAACATGACGAATATCGCCAGCGAGGATCTGGCGAGCTGGAATCTGCTGCCCGTGAAACCCGACTGGGCCAAGGCTTTCGCCGAACAATGGACCCCCGGCGAGGCCGGCGCGCAGAAGCGGCTGACAGGCTTCCTGGAGCAAGGGCTGGACGACTACCGGACAGGCCGCGATCTGCCCGGGATCGACGGCGTATCGCGGATGTCCCCGCATCTGCACTGGGGCGAGATTTCGGTGCGTCAGCTGTGGCATGCCGCAGACGCCCGCGGCGGGCCGGAAGCGGAGCCCTATCTGCGCGAGCTCGGCTGGCGCGATTTCGCCCATCACCTGCTCTGGCATTTCCCCGAACTTCCCCAGAAGCCCTTCTCCGCGAAATTCGTCGAATTCCCATGGCGCGAAGACAAGCCGGCGCTGAAAGCCTGGCAACGCGGCATGACCGGTTATCCCTATATCGATGCCGGCATGCGGCAGCTCTGGACGACGGGCTGGATGCACAACCGCGTCCGGATGGCCGCCGCCTCCTTCCTGGTGAAGCACCTGCTGATACCCTGGCAGGAGGGCGAGGCGTGGTTTTGGGACACGCTGGTCGACGCGGACCTGGCGAACAATGCCATGAACTGGCAATGGGTCGCCGGGTGTGGGGCCGACGCCGCACCCTATTTTCGCATCTTCAACCCGGTCACGCAGGGCGAGAAGTTCGACGTCGACGGCGCATATGTCAGGCGGTGGGTGCCGGAGGTGGCGAAGCTACCCGGCAACTTCCTGCACAGGCCTTGGGAAGCGCCGGCCGATCTGTTGGCTGACGCCGAGATCGTTCTCGGGCAAACCTATCCCCGGCCGATCGTCGATCATGCGGCGGCAAGGAGCCGTGCGCTTGCGGCCCTTGCGCAAACCCGCGGCTGACCGTATCGCATCGAAACGCGACTATTGAGCCGCACATAATCCTGAGTCCGTCGCGCCAGTGTCAGCCACCGCTTCCATAGACAAGGTAGAGGTTCGCACCGCCTCCGCGCGCGCCGAAAACGCGCGGCTGGGCATTCTCCTGATCCTGCTCTCGAGCCTCACCTTCGCGGTGATGAACGCGGTGGTGAAGACCGCTTCGCACCGCCTGAGTCCGCTCGAGATCGGGTTTTTCCGCCAGCTTTTCTCGCTGATCCCCGTGCTGGCGATCGTCGCGCGCAGCGGCGGGCTGCCGGTGCTCAAAACCCGGCGTCCACTGGGACATCTGTTCCGCGGGCTGATCGGCAATTCGGCCATGATCATCTTTTTCCTGTCGATCGCCCAGCTGCCGTTGGCGGACGCGAACGCGATCTCCTTCGCCGCGCCGCTGTTCATCACCGCCTTGTCCGCCCCGCTGCTGAAGGAGGTCGTCGGCAGGCATCGTTGGAGCGCGGTCGCGGTCGGCTTCGTCGGCGTGCTGGTGATCACCAATCCCACGGGCCACCTGGCCGGACCGCAAGCCGGGTTCGGCGCCGGGCTGGGCGTGCTGGCCGCATTCATGAGCGCGCTCATGACGATCACGATCCGACAGCTCAACAAGACCGAGCGTCCGGTCACCATCGTGTTCTATTTCGCCACCATCGGCGTGATCTTCTTCGGCGCGATGCAACCTTTCGTCTGGGTGATGCCGACGCCGGCGGAATGGCTGGCGCTGGGGGCCGTCGGATTGATCGGCGGGCTGTCGCAGATGCTGATGACCACCGCCTATCGCCACGCCTCCGCCTCGTCGCTGGCGCCGTTCGGCTATGCCTCGATCGTGTGGAGCACGGCCCTGGGCTTCCTGATCTGGAGCGAGGTGCCGGGCTGGCATGTCATGGCGGGTTCGGTGATCGTGATCCTGTCGGGCCTCTACATCATCTATCGCGAGACGCGGAAACGTGCGCCTATGGCGACGCGAGCGCGGGCGGACGGCGGCTGAAGCCTGCGCCCTAGCGTCGCAACCGCGCGGGAAAATCGCCGTCGCGGTGCAGGTCAATCCAATGAAACCGCGGCCGCTGTTGTCTCAGCCCGGCGCTTAGGCTATCTCGGCGCGGCGCGGCGCACATCCCGGAATCGCCCCGGGGATTGACCCAAGGACTGGCAAAGTTTCGCCGCCTGACGCATATCATGCCCGATTCTGAAGAATCGGTTGTTGGACCGCTGGAGTTCTCGATGCCTTATATCGTCACCGAAGCCTGCATTAAGTGCAAATACACCGACTGCGTCGAAGTCTGCCCCGTGGACTGCTTCTACGAAGGCGAGAACATGCTGGTGATCCACCCGGACGAGTGCATCGATTGCGGGGTATGCGAGCCGGAATGCCCGATCGAGGCGATCGTGCCGGACAGCGATCCGCGCGCCGAGGCCCTGGCCGAGGTCAACAAGGAATTCGCCGAGATCTGGCCGAACATCACGCGCAAGAAGGCGGCGCCGGACGACGCGGATTCCTGGAAAGACGTGCCGAACAAGTACGCCGACCATTTCAGCGACAAGCCCGCGTCGTAAAACGACTTTTTTCCGATCCCATGGCCCCCGCGGAATCGTATTCGCGGGGTTAGAAAATTTCGTTGGGCGTTGCTTTCTTGTAACACCCGCAATTTTCTGATATATTTGCGGTTTAAGGCAAATCGCCTGTTCTTGCCCCGCCAATGCGCGGCGAACGGCCTTCGCACATCGTCGCGAAGCGTTTCGGGGCTGGTTTTTCGGAAAGCCAGCCAACGGGGAAGAGTTGTGCGAAGCCGCTTCCGTTGGCCAAGGATTAGCCAGTCTATGTCACAAAAACTAGAGTTTGTTGCCGGCGACCTCGTCGTATACCCGGCGCACGGTGTCGGCAAGGTGGACGGGGTCGAAACCCTGACCGTGGCCGGCCAGTCGGTCAGCCTTTATGCGATCACGTTCGAGAAAGAACGCATGAAGCTGAAGATCCCGGTCGGCAAGGCCAAGACCTCTGGCCTGCGCCGCCTCAGTTCCAAAGATCGGCTGAAGGCCGCCCTCGATACGCTGCAAGGCCGCGCCCGCGTGCGCCGGACGATGTGGAGCCGCCGCGCCCAGGAATACGAAGCGAAGATCAACTCCGGCGACCCCGTGTCGATCGCCGAAGTGCTGCGCGACCTGCGCCGCAACACCGAGCAGGCCGAGCAGTCCTACAGCGAACGCCAGATCTATCAGGCGGCGCTGGAGCGCTTGGCGCGCGAACTGGCCGCCGTCGAAAAGATCGACGAGGCCCGCGCGGCGGAACGGCTGGAAGCGGTTCTGGGCAAAGCCGCCTGACGCGTTGCGGATGGAGGCCGGGTGAGCCTCCGCCACAATTCCTAGAATTTTCGGCTTCAGGGCGTTGTCGCGTTACGCATAGGCTGGCTGAGAGTACACTCTCAGCCATTGTGAGTCGCACGGCCAACCTGAATCTATGAGCGAGGGCGACAAGTTCGCCCGCATGGGACGACCGCGCCGCGTCTGGGCGGTTGCAGCATGCCATGGCGATGTCGATCGCCTGGACCGCCTGCATATGGCGCTGGCGGATCGCTTCGCGCTGGGCGACCGCCTGCTCTATCTCGGCAATTACCTGGGCGGCGGCGATCCCGTCGCGACCCTCGACCGCTTGCTCGCGTTCCGCACCTATCTGCTGGCCGCGCCCGGCATGATCGACAGCGATGTCGTCTATCTGCGTGGCATGCAGGAAGAGATCTGGGCCAAGATGCTGCAGATCCAGTTCGCCCCCAACCCGCACGAGGTGCTGACCTGGATGTTGGGTCGCGGCGCCGGCATCACGCTTGCCGCCTATGGCGGGGACGCCAAAATGGGCTTGATGTCCGCCCGTGAGGGCGCGGTTGCGATCAACCGCTGGACCGGCAAGCTGCGCGAAGCGGTGCGCGGAAACGCCGGCCACGACAAATTCATGAGCGTACTCAGGCGGGCGGCGGTGACCGAGACGGAGGACGGCCCGCTGCTGTTCGTCCATACCGGCCTGAACCCGGATCGGGCGCTTACCGAACAAGGCGACAATTTCTGGTGGGACGCGACCGGATTCGACCGGACGACGGAGCCTTACGAGAACTTCAAGCGCATCTTCCGCGGCGCCGACCCGGCTGGACGTGGCGTGCGCATGGACGGGTATACCGTGACGCTGGACGCCGGCTGCGGCACGGGCGGCCCGCTGATCGCGGTCGCTGTCCTGCCGGACGGCCGGATCGTGGATACGATCCAGGCCTAGCCCGCACCGCGCTATCGCTGGACGATCGCCCTTCCCGCCTCCGGCACCGGAGACCGCCTTGTGCCGCCCGCGCCGCGATCAACGTGCTTTTCCCGGAGCCGGGACCACCTGTAATATTATAAAGACGGTCGTTGCCGGACACGCGTCCGGCCCCGATATGCCTTTGAGAAGAAACGGGATCGAGAAACGATGGGCAGGAAACACGAGTACCGCGTAACCGTCACCTGGACCGGCAATCGTGGCGAAGGCACCCTCAATTATCGCGCCTATGACCGCGAGCACATGATCGAGACCGAAGGCAAGCCAACAATCCTGGGCTCGGCCGACCCGCATTTCCACGGCGACAGGACCCGCTGGAACCCCGAGGAGCTGCTTCTGGCCGCGCTGTCGGCCTGCCACAAGATGTCTTACCTGCATTTCTGCGCGGTGTTCGGCGTGGTCGTCACAGACTATGTCGACCATGCCGAAGGCATCATGGAGGAAGACGGAAAGGACGGCGGCCGCTTCACCGAGGTCACGCTCCGCCCGCATATAACCGTCGGACCGGACACCGACCTGTCCCTCGCCCACCGGCTGCATCATACCGCGCACGAGAAATGCTTCATCGCCAGCTCGGTGAACTTCCCGGTGAAATGCGAGCCGGTGATCGTCGAGGGGTAGACGGCTTACCTGTCCTTCAGATGCGAAGTTGGGAAGTAAAGCCCTAAAGGCCGGCGGTCCCACCAGATGCCCTGTGCTTTCTCCGCGTCGCTTGAGAAGGTGTAGCTGTAGAACATCGCCCTGACATATCTGGGCGGCTTGTCCGGGAACGGGTTGTCGGCCAAGAGCGCGGTCACCGTCGGCTCGTTCTCCAGCAGGCGCTGGATGAAGTTCCAGAACCAGGGCAGCTGGCGCGGATTTTCCAGCGCGGCGAACCACATCTGCCAATCCAGGCGCGGCTGGTCCGGGATGTTCCAGGGCGGGCGGCGCTTGAGGTCGCCGGGTTTGTCGCGGAACGCATATTCGCGCCACGTGACGGCATCGTCCGAGCCTTCGATCACGATCTCGTTGCGTTCGGTCGTCATGACCGCGAACAGCCCGTAGCGGTTGACGATGCGGAACGGCGTGATCGCGCCGTCGATCGCCTGGGCGAAGGCCGGCGGCTCGGCGCCGTATTGCTCTGCCATCTCGACCAGACTGCAGAACACGATGACGACGGCAAGCGTGGCGAAACCGGCCGAGACCGCCCGATAGGGTGGACGTGCGGCGGGGATCGGCAGCCACCGAACGAGGCTTGCCGACAGCACCGACCGCAGCGCCGCATCGTCGAACAAAGTCAGGCAAAGCAGCATCGTCTGGAAATTGAACCAGTTGTAATTGCCGGTCAGCGCGATCAGCCCCTCCAGCAACAGGAAGCCGAAGGCCGCGAGAAAGCGGAGCCGGCGCGGCAGGAAGATCAGGAACGGCAGGCCAAGCTCGACGACGAACATCGCCCCGGTCGCGAATGTCAGAAAACGCTGCGGCAGATCGGCGGCATACCAGGCGACCGGCGTCGGCAGCGGCTGGGTCAGGAAATGGTAGGACAGCGCCGAAAGATTGTGCCACGCGGGATCGCCGCTCAACAGCTTGACCGAGCCCGACATGAACATGAAGCGGAACAGCAGCCAGCGCACCAGCCAGATGCCGAGGACCGGCCGGAAGCTCATGACCAGCGCCAGGAAGCCGCCCTCCAGCAGGAACGTGTCCCACTGATAGCTCATGAAGGTCTGACCCGCGCCGAGCAGCGAGAGATAGAGCACGTAAAGAACGGCAAGGCTCAGGCGCGGCAGGAAGCCCCCTGCGAGAAGCAACGAGACACCGGCCCCTGCCCAGCAAACGGCATGGATCGCCGTGTCGCCGGCATTCAGCCAGAAGACCATCGGCAGCAGATAGAACCGCTCCGGCCCGAAGCGCGAGGCGACCGAGCTCACAAAGGCCTGCAACGGCTCGATCCCGTGGCTGCCGATCAGCCCCTGCGCCTGCCAGCCGAACGACACGAAAGCCGCCAGGTAGATCAAGCCGAACAGGCGCAGGAACAGGTAGGCGACGACAGTGTAGCTCGGCGGTTCCAGCGTCCGGCCGCAGAGCAGCACGCTGATCCGATAGAAGGCCGAGCGGTGCGCGGCGATGAAACGGTAGGCCAGCTCGGAGACTGCAGCGAAGCCGGGAAACTTCCGATAGAGCTGGAGCCAGAACCCCTTGCCCGGCGCATGGGACAGCACGCGGAAGCTCGCCTCGGCCGCGCTCGCGCGAAAGCCGTTCGGCGCGATATACTGGGATGCCCTTTGAAATTCGGCGAGCGGGACATCGGGATAGTCGGGGGCGGCCTCCTGGAACGGCCGGTAGGTCACGCGATCGCCGGTCAGCTTGGCCCAATAGCGGACCCAATAGCCGCAGAAACCGCATTCGCCGTCCCACACGAGAACAGGGAGCGCCGGTTCGGTCAGCGTCTCGGCGGGATCGGTCTCGGAAGCGTCCTGCACGGCATTGCTCCGATGTCGGATTCCGCGCCATCCTAGACGGCGACAGAGCTGAACCCAAGCAAGGCTTGGCTCATTCCCACACGCGCTCTAAGGTGGCCGGCGAGTTTCCAGCAGGCCTTTGATGACGCGCATTCCCTTCTTCCCATCCATCGAACCCTATCGCTCCGGCCGGCTCAAGGTCGATGCGATCCACGAACTCTACTGGGAAGAATGCGGATCGCCCGACGGGCTGCCGGTCGTGTTCCTGCATGGCGGCCCGGGCGCGGGCGCCTCACCGGCCCACCGCCGTTTCTTCGACCCCCGCCGCTACCGCATCGTCGTGTTCGACCAGCGCGGCGCGGGCCGGTCCACGCCGCTCGGCGAACTGACCGACAACACGACGCCGGACCTGGTCGGCGACATCGAAAAGCTGCGCCAGCACCTGGCCATCGACCGCTGGTTCGTGTTCGGCGGCTCGTGGGGCTCAACCCTTGCGCTGTCCTATGCCAAGGCACATCCGGGCCGCGTCCGGGGGCTGTTCCTGCGCGGCATCTTCCTGATGCGCAGGAGCGAGATCGCATGGTTCCTCTATGGCATGCGGACGGTGTTTCCGGAGGCTTGGCAGCGCTTCGTCGAATTCCTGCCGGAAGAGGAGCGCGGCGATATCCTGACGGCCTACAGCCGGCGCCTGAACGATCCCGATCCTGCCGTACGCGTCCCCGCTGCGAGATCGTGGAGCGTGTATGAGGGGTCCTGCTCCACGCTGCTGCCCAACCCCGAAGTGCTCTCGACCTCGGGTGAGGAGCGGCATGCCGTCGGGCTGGCGCGGATCGAGGCGCATTACTTCACCAACAATCTGTTCGAGCCCGAGGACGCGCTGCTGCGCGACCTGGAGGAGGTCCGCAGGATACCGACGGTGATCGTGCAAGGCCGCTATGACATGGTCTGCCCGATCGAGACCGCGGACGCGCTGCACAAGGCCTGGCCGGAGGCAGATTATATCGTCGTGCCCGACGCCGGACATTCGGCGCTTGAACCGGGTATCCGTTCGGCGCTAATCGACGCCACCAATCGCTTCGCCGAACGGGCGGAGCTGGAGCTGCGGCGCGCGCACGCGCGCTGACCCCATCAATCAGCAAGGGTTTTGTAGGACATGAGTGCGATCAGGTCGTTGGACGGGTTGGATGTTGCCGGAAAACGGGTGTTGGTGCGGGCGGATCTGAACGTGCCGGTGCAGGACGGCAAGGTGACCGACACCACCCGGATCGACCGCCTGGCCCCGACCGTGCGGGAGCTGGCGGGCAAGGGCGCGCGCGTGGTGCTGCTGTCCCATTTCGGCCGTCCCAAGGGCCAACGCGTGGAGAAAGATTCGCTGGAGCAGATTGCCCCGACCGTAACCAAGCAGATCGGCGTGCCGGTGGCGTTCTGCCACGAATGCATCGGGCCGGATGCCGAGAAGGCCGTGAACGGCCTGAAGAACGGCGAGGTCGTGCTGCTCGAGAATCTGCGCTTCCATGCGGGCGAGGAGAAGAACGATCCCGCGTTCGTCGCCGAACTGGCAAAGCTGGGCGATCTCTATGTCGACGACGCCTTCTCGGCCGCCCATCGCGCCCATGCCTCGATCGCCGGGATCACCGAGAAACTGCCGGCCTATGCCGGGCGCGGCATGGAGGCGGAACTGACGGCGCTGGACAAGGCGCTGGGCAACCCGGCGCACCCGGTCGCTGCCTTAGTCGGTGGCGCCAAGATCTCCACCAAGCTCGACCTGCTGCAGAATCTGGTGGCCAAGGTGGACTTACTCGTGCTGGGCGGCGGCATGGCCAACACGTTCCTGGCGGCGCGTGGCGCCGCGATGGGCAAGTCGCTGGTCGAGGGCGACATGCTGGACACTGCCCGCGAGATCGAGAAAATCGCCAAGGACAACAACTGCACGATCCTGCTGCCGGTCGACGCGCTGATCGCCGAGAAATTCGGCCCCGGACAGTCGGCGGAGACGGTTCCGGCCGACAAGATCCCGGCCGACAGGATGATGCTGGATATCGGCCCGGCGAGCGTCGACCACATCAAGGCCAAGCTGAAGACCTGCCGTACCGTCGTGTGGAACGGCCCGATGGGCGCGTTCGAGATCCCGCCGTTCGACAGCGGCACGGTGGCGGTGGCCAAGACGGTGGCGGCGTTGACCAAGGACGGCACGCTGATTTCGATCGGCGGCGGCGGCGACACGGTCGCGGCTTTGGCGGCGGCGGGCGTCGAGGACGACTTCACCTACATCTCGACCGCCGGCGGCGCCTTCCTGGAATGGATGGAAGGCAAGGTCCTGCCCGGCGTCGTGCCGCTTATGAAATGACGGAGTTCGTCCGAACGATTCCGGACGGCGACGACCGCGAGCGCCTGACCTGCCCGGATTGCGGGTTCATCGCCTATGAGAACCCCAAGATGGTCGCCGGCTCGGTCGTCTCGGTCGGCGACAAGATCATGCTGTGCCGCCGCGCCATCGAACCGCGCAGCGGCTTCTGGACCCTGCCGGCCGGCTTCCTGGAACTGCACGAAACGCCCGAGGAGGGTGCTGCGCGCGAAGCCTGGGAGGAGGCGCGGGCGAAGATCGCGATCGATGCCCTGCTCGCCGTCTATTCCGTTCCGCGCATCAGCCAGGTGCAGTTGATCTATCGCGCGACGCTCGCCGAGCCGGGTTTTTCCGCCGGGCCGGAGAGCCTGGAAGTGGAATTGTTCGACTGGGACGAAATCCCGTGGGACGAACTGGCGTTCCCGTCGGTCAAATGGGCGCTGGATGAATACCGATC
>DATJHU010000145.1:0-19506 GCA_035493715.1 Alphaproteobacteria bacterium
CGGCGATCGACGCGTTCGCGCTGAACAGCGCGGTTGCCGAGGTTCGCATCCTGTCCAACGCCATCGCCGACCGGCTGGCAGCGCTGCAGGTGGACGGCGGGAGCCGCGCGGCCGCGCCCGCCTTGGTCGCGGCGCTGGACGAATCGGTGGACATATTAATCCGCTTGGCCGGCCCGATGATGCCGCATATCTGCGAGGAGTTGTGGCAGGTCCTGGGCCGCGACCGCCTGCTGGCCGAGGAATCCTGGCCGGTCGCAGATCCGGCGCTGCTGATCAGCAATACGGTGACGATCGCCGTTCAGGTCAACGGCAAACTGAAGGCGACGATTGACCTGAAGCGCGATGCGCCCAAGGATGAGGCAGAGGCGGCCGCCCTGGCCGACGCGCATGTCGTTACTGCCATTGGCGGCAAGCCCATTAAAAAGGTGATCGTCGTGCCCAATCGGATCGTGAATGTCGTTGTTTAAAAGTTTGGCTTCCTGTGCCTTCGCGGGGGCGCTGACGCTGCTCGCCGGCTGCGGCTTCCATCCGCTCTACGGCAATAATAGCGCCAGCCATCAGCCGGAGATCGCCGCCCAGTTTGCGGCGATTCAGATTTCCGTTCTGCCGGATCGGCTGGGCCAGCGCATGCGCAACATGCTGATCGATTCGCTGCATGCCGGTGGAGCGGCGAACGATGCACGATACTCGCTGACGATGACGCTCAAGGAAGCGGTCATCAATCTTGGCTTGCAGGAAAATTCCACCTCTACCCGCGGCCAGGTCCGCCTGACGGTCCTTTATTTCCTGATCGACAAAGAAACCGGCAAGACGCTGCTCACCGAAACGCTGAACGCCTCCACCGGCTACAACATCCTGGTCAACCAGTTCAGCTCGTTCCTGAGCCAGGACGATGCGGAAAGCCAGGGCCTGCAGGAAATCTCCGACCAGATGACCGAGCACTTGGCGCTCTATTTCCATAGGAACCCGTAGGCGTTCCGATGAAGCGGCCAGTTCTTCCGTGAAGTTAACCGGCGCTGCAATCGAGCGGTTCCTGTCCCGGCCCGACCCTGCCGTGCGCGCGGTCGTCGTCTATGGCGGCGACGAGGGGCTGGTGCGTGAGCGCGCGGCGCAGCTCGGCCGGACGGTGGTGCCGGACCTGAACGATCCGTTCCAGGTCGCGGTGTTGGCGGCCGACGCAATCGCCGCCGACCCCGCTTTGCTGGCCGACGAGGCCGCCGCGATGTCGCTGATGGGCGGGCGGCGGCTGATCCGCATCCGCGACGGATCGGACAAGATCACCAAGGCGCTGACCGCGATGCTGGAAGCGCCGGCGGGCGACAGCCTGACGGTGATCGAAGCGGGCGACCTGGCGTCCCGCTCTGCCTTGCGCAAACTCGTGGAGGGCGCGGTCAACGCAGCCGCCATGCCCTGCTATGTCGAAGACGAAGCCGGGCTGGCGCGCACGCTGGCCGCGCAGATCGCCGAGACCGGCAAATCGATCGACCCGGACGCGATGCGTCTTCTTGCCTCCAGCCTGGTCGGCGACCGCATGCTGGCGCGCGGTGAACTCGACAAGCTGTTGCTCTATATGGGCGACGCACGGACGATCACGCTGGACGACGTCGCCGCCGCCGTGGTCGATACCGCGACTTTGGGTATGGACGACGCGATCCGCGCCGCGCTGGACGGGAATTTCCAAGCGCTCGACCGCTGCCTCGCGCGTCTGGCGGGGGAAGGCACCGGCGGCGTCGCGCTACTCCGCGTGGCGCAGATCCATTTCCGCCGCCTGCACGTCACCCGCGCCCGGATCGATGCCGGCGCGCCGGCCGACCGCGCCCTGTCACAGCTGCAGCCGCCTCTGTTCTTCAAGGCACGCGACGCCTTCGCCGCCGATGTGGCCCGCTGGTCGCTGACACGCATACAGGCCGCGCTCGACCGCCTGGTCGAAGCCGAAGCCGGGTCCAAGCGGACGGGCGCCAACGACACCCTGCTGGCGGCTGACGCCCTGCTGTCGATCGCCCGGGCTGCGGCCGGCACCAAGAACCGCGCCGCACATCGCTGATGGGTTATTTTATAACATAAAAAGGGCGGATTTCCTGAGCTTTTGCGCGTGTCGGAACCGTGGCGGCATGCTATAGGCGCGGCATCCAAGCGACCGAATCCGTCACTGAGGATCAGCCATGGCGATCGCCCTGCATTCCTGCGGCCCGATGGGCAATCTTGCCGAAGCGGACCTGTCGGCCACCGAATTGCCGGACGGGATCGTGTGGATCGACATGCTCGCGCCGACGGCAGACGAAACCGCGTTCGTGGCGCGGACCACCGGCCTCAACGTCGCCTCCCGCGACGAACTGTCCGAGATCGAAACATCCAGCCGGCTGCGCGCTGAAAAGGGCGTGCTTTATCTGTCGATGCCGGCGGTCTTCCGCCGTGACGGCGTGCCGTTCACCACGCCGCTGGGCTTCGTGCTGTCGGCGAACCATCTGATCACGATCCGGTTCGAAGAGCTGCCGGCCTTCAAGACGTTCAAGAGCGAGATCGGGCTGGAGCAGAATGTCCACCCATCGAGCGCCGGTGCGTTCGCGGGTCTGCTGGAGACTATGGTCGACCGGATGGCCGACGTTCTTGAGCATGTCGGCGCCGAGCTCGACATCATCTCGCACGGGGTCTTCCGCGCTAAGGAAATGCGGGCCGCCGCCAAAGGCAGTCGCAAGACACAGGAGATGGCGCAGCTGGACAGGTTGCGCACTGTCGGCCGGATGGGCGACCTGATCTCCAAGATCCGCGACAGCCTGCTCGGGATCGGTCGCATCGTGCCGTTCGCCGCCGGCCGCTGCCCGGACTGGATGCCGCAGGAGGTCAAGCTCGAACTGGAGACGCTGAAACAGGACGTGCTTTCGCTGAACGATTATGACGGCTATCTGTCGGGCAAGGTCCAGTTCCTGCTGGATGCGACGCTTGGGCTGATCAATATCGAGCAGAACAACATCATCAAGGTTCTGGCGGTCGCCACCGTCGTCAGTCTGGTGCCGACCTTCATCGCCAGCTGGTACGGGATGAACTTCAAGATCATCCCCGAATACGACTGGGAACTGGGTTACCCCTACGTTATCGCAATCACTGTGGCGAGCGCGGTCCTACCGCTGGTCTGGTTCCGTTGGAAGCGTTGGTTCTAGATTTCAAGGAACCCGATCTGGCTCAGTCCGAAGCCGGATAATCCGTTCCGCATCTGCGTGACGAACGGTGTTTCCGCCGTAAAAAGCGCCGCGTTCCGGGGCGCTCCCCAAACCTCATCCATTTCTACTTTAAGTATGGAAGCCACGCGCCGCGCAATAGCCGCACCCGAATCCATCCACGCCACCGCGTGGGGCGCAGCCGCCGCGAGCTCGTCGACGAGGAGCGGAAAATGCGTGCAGCCGAGCACAACGGTGTCCAGTCGGTCTCCCCCCGGCTGTCCGAAAAGCCGCGCCAGCACGGCCGAAATTTCATCCATGTCCACCGGCAGCCCCTGCATCTTGCGTTCGGCGGCGGCGACCAGTTCGGGCGTGCCGTGGGTCAGCACGGTGCAGCCGTCGGCGAATTGCTTGATCAGCGCGGCGGTATAGGCGGACGCCACCGTCGCCCTGGTGCCCAGCAGGCCGATGACCCGGCTGCGGCTGGCGGCGGCGGCTGGCTTGATCGCCGGCACGACACCGATCACCGGGATAGTCAGGAATCGGCGCACGGCCTCAAGCGCGGTCGTGCTGGCGGAGTTGCAGGCGATAACGACAATGTCGGGGCGGGTCGCATCGACCAGCGCGCCCACAACCAGCGAGACGCGGGCGACCAGCTCGCTCTCGGTCTTGGTGCCGTATGGGAAAGCAGCGTTGTCCGCGGCGTAGGTCAGCCTGAGCTGCGGCAGCAGCGCAGCGATCTCGCGGAGGACCGAGAGGCCGCCGACGCCGGAATCGAAAACCAGCGCATGGGGCGGATTTGCTGGGGAAGGGTTCGGCGAGTCGTTCACGCCCAAAATGTGCCCCCGCCGGACTCGCCGATCAACAGGGCCGCGTCACGCCCCTGCTATGTCGCCGGAGCAAGCGCCGTCGCGACCGTCACAGTCTGCGTCAACATCTTGTGGACCGGGCATTTCTCGGCGATCTGCAAAATCCGCTGCCGCTGCTCCGCATCCAGCGGACCGTCGAGCTCGATGGTGCGCGAGATCGACATATGGTCGGGCGAATCATAGCGCAGCCGCACCGCGAACCGGTCGATCTGCCAGCCCTTGCGCGCGGCATACATCCGGCAGGTGATGGCGGTGCAGGCGCCCAGCGCCATCAGCACCAGATCGGTGGGCGTCGGGCCGGTATTCTTGCCCTCCAGCGCCTCCGGTTCGTCGGCGAACAGCAGGTGCGTGCTGTCCATCAGGACCTGGCCCCACGGCTTCTCGCCGCTGTCGGTCACCAATATCTCGCCGTCGGTAAGGGCGGTCTGCAAGCCGTCCCAATATTGCTCGGTTTCCAGCGCCGCTTCGCTCATAAGATCCCTCCCTGTCGACGGCGGCGATCCTAGAGCAGTGAATCCGCGAACAAAAGCGTGGCCATCACTGCGGGGCGGACTATAAGAACGCACGATGTCACTCACGCCCACAGCCGAGGATACCGACGACGACGAGCTTGCGCCGGCGACCGACAAGTCCGGCGAAACGCGCCGCCACGCAATCTTTGCCTGGTGCCTCTACGATTGGGCGATCACGCCCTTTCCAACCATCGTTTCGACCTTCGTCATCAGCAATTATTTCGCCAAGGCGCTGGCGCCCGATCCAACGATCGGCAGCGCTCAGTGGAGCTATATGGTGGCGATCGCGGGTCTGATGATCGCCCTGTTCAGCCCGCCGCTGGGCGCCATCGCCGACCGTATGGGGCATGCAAAGCGTGGCATCGCGATTAGCCTGACAGTGCTGATCCTGTCCGGCGCGCTGCTCTATTTCGCCCGGCCCGACCCGGCCTATGCCCTTCCTGTGCTCTTCGTAGCGGGCGCGGGCATCGTGGCGATGGAGCTGGGGCTGCTGTTCTACAACGCGCTACTGCCCAGCGTGGCGCCATCGGGCCGCATCGGCCGTGTCTCGGGCTGGGGCTGGGCGTCCGGCTATATCGGCGGACTGACCTGCCTCGGCCTGGCACTGGTGCTGCTGGTGCAGCCGGAACACCCGGTCTTCGGCATCACCAAGGCGGAGGCCGTGAACATCCGTGCGACCGCGCCCCTGACCGCGATCTGGGCGGCGGTCTTCGGCTGGCCGCTGTTTTTCCTGGTCTCGGATATCCGCAAGGCCGGGGTCTCGGCGGCCGCGGCGGTGAGACAGGGGCTGGGCGATCTCTGGCAAACCATCCGCGGCCTGGGCGGCGCACCGCAGCTCGTGTGGTTCCTGGTGGCCAGCGCGATCTATCGCGACGCCATAACGACCATCCTGTCGGTCGGCGGCCTATACGCAGGCGGCACGTTCGGCATGGGATTCACCGAGTTGATCGCCTTCGGCATGGGACTGAACGTCACCGCGGGGATCGGTGCCTTCGGCTTCGCCTGGCTGGACGACGCCATCGGCTCGAAACGGACGATCATTCTGTCGCTGCTTGGCCTGATCGCCTTCGGCGTCGCCATTGTGCTGATCCACGACAAGACCTGGTTCATGGGCACGGCATTGGCGCTCGGGATCTTCATCGGCCCGGCGCAATCGGCCAGCCGGTCGCTTATCGTGCGGCTGGCGCCGTCGGAGCAGATCGGGCGGCTGCTGGGCCTCTATGCGCTGGTGGGGCGCGCCGTCACCTTCGTCGGGCCGGCGTTGTTCGGCTGGGTCACCGCGACGACGCACAGCCAGCGCGCCGGCGTCTCATCGATCCTGGTGCTGTTGGTGATCGGCCTGATTGCGCTGACGCGGGTAAACGCCCCGCACCAACGGCAGGCCTGAAGGTCAGCGCTCGACTTAACGTCTAGGGCGCGGTGCGGCCCTGGCGGCCCAGCCGGCCGCCCTTGAGGAAGCGGTCGAGATAGGTCGGCAGGATCAGCTCGACGGCGCTGGACCGGACGCCCAGCTCCGCCAGGCCGGGCGCCTTGCCCGACAGCACGTTGTCGTATTTCAGAAGCTCGACCTGGTCGCGCGTCAGCGGCTTGCCCGGGATCCATTCGGCGATGGCCGCCTGGAGGCGCGCCAGTGCCCAGGGCAGCGGCACCAGGAAGCGGTTCACACCGATCTCCGCCAGCAGAAGCTCCATCAGTTCCTTGAAGCTGTAGACGCCAGGACCGCCGAACTCGTAGGTCTGACCCGCCGCCTCGGGGCGGGCGATGGCGGCCATGATGCCGTCCGCCACGTCGCCGACATAGACCGGCTGGAACTTCGTGTGCCCACCGCCGATCAGCGGCAATGCCGGGCTGATCATCGTCATCGCGGCGAAGCGGTTGAAGAAACTGTCTTCCGGACCGAACACGATCGACGGGCGGACGATGGTCGCGTTCGGGAAGGCGGCGCGCACCGCCTCTTCGCCCGCGACCTTGCTCCGGGCATAGGCTGACGTGGTCGCGCCGTCGACGCCCAGCGCCGAGACATGGATGAGCCGCTTCACACCGGATGCGGCAGCGACCTTGGCGATCCGGCCGGCGAGATCGGTATGGATGCGTCCGAAGTTGTTGCGCCCGCCCTCAGCCAGAATGCCGATCAAATTGATGACGACGTCGGCGCCCTGGATGGTCGCGGCCAACTCGTCGTCGTCGAACGCACCGACCAGTTCCGGCACGATCTGGCCGACGACGCCTGCGGTACGGAGATAACCCAAACGGGTCGGATGACGCGACGGTACGCGCACGACGGCACCGCTGCGGCCCAGCCGCCGGACGAGATGACGGCCGATGAAGCCGCCGCCGCCGAAAACCACCGCTGTCAGGTTGCCTGTCGCCATCGAAACACCCGTTAACCAATTCGCGCGCGCATTATGCCGGTTACATACTGACTTTGCCCCATCAGAGCCATAGGACGCTATGTCGCCGGATCGCTCTTGTAGGCAACAACGAAAAGCCGCCTGAAGGGGAACAGCACACGCCCGTCTGCCTGCGCCGGATAAAGGACGTCGATGCGGTCCAGATATTCCGCCAGGAACCTCTCGCGGTCGCTATCCGACGCCAGGGCATCCAGGAAGGGTCTGAGGCCCGTGCCCTTGTACCACTCGACAATCGCGGCCGGCCCATCCAGCACATGTATGTATTCGGAATACCAGATGTCGATCCGTGCCGCCGCGCCTGCCAGGCAGTCATAATAGAAACCCGCGTCGTGCACATACCATTCGCGCACGGCGCCAGGCGGGAATTTTGACGCCCAGTGTCCGGTCGCGGCCAGTTCGCGCATCGCGGTGTGGGCGGGCGCATCGAGATTGGCCGGCACCTGGACCGCCAGTGCCCCGCCGGGGGCGACCCGCGACATCAGGCGCGGATAGAGCGTCCGATGACCTGGGACCCATTGCAGGGCCGCGTTCGAATAGACCAGATCGAACGCCTCCCCCTCCTCGGCCGCCCAGGCCGAGATATCGGCGACCGACCAGCGCCAGTCCGGATAATCGCGCCTTGCCGCCTCGATCATCGCAGGCGAGCTGTCGAATCCGCACAGCGCCGCTTCCGGCCAGTATTCGGCGAGGATCTCGGTACTGTTTCCCGGACCGCAGCCGAGGTCGACGGCGCGTTTCGGCGCCGCGACTTCCACGGCGGCGGCCAGATCACGGGCGGCGCGGGTGCGCTCGCGCGCGAACTTCAAATATTGATCGGCGTTCCAGCTTGGCATGATAGTTCAATCTATCTTCAAAACCGGCCCCGACCCAAGTTGACAAAACAGGAGCGCGGGGGATATGAGACGCGTCCGCGCTGCCCAGGTGGCGGAATTGGTAGACGCGCTGGTTTCAGGTACCAGTGGCCGAAAGGCCTTGAAAGTTCGAGTCTTTTCCTGGGCACCAATCGCGGCGGGGATGCGGGGTCCCGCCGACATGTGGCATTGTATCCGTATCCCCTTGCGTGGCGGTGCGATGGCAAACGAATTCCCCCCTCCGATCCTTTATCGCAATGACCTGCCGGCGGACATCGACCTGGGGTCGGTGATTGCCGTCGATACAGAGACGATGGGGCTTAACCCGCATCGCGACCGGCTGTGCCTTGTGCAGCTGTGCAGCGGCGACGGGCAGGCCCACCTGGTGCAGCTTGTCGATGGCTACGACGCCCCAAACCTGAAGGCCCTGCTGGCCGACCCGAACCGGTTGAAGCTGTTCCATTTCGCGCGTTTCGACATCGCCGCGATCAAGGCCTATCTGGGTATTGTCACGACCCCCGTCTATTGCACCAAAATCGCCTCGCGTCTCGTGCGCACCTTCACCGATCGTCATGGGCTCAAGGATCTCGTCCGCGATCTGGTCGGCGTCGAGATCAGCAAGCAACAACAATCGTCCGACTGGGGCGCCGAAACTCTGACCCCGGAGCAGCTGAAATACGCCGCCAGCGACGTCCTCTATCTGCACGCGATGCGTGCGAAGCTGGATGAGATGCTGGCCCGCGAGGGCCGCGTCGCCTATGCTCAGGCGTGTTTTGATTTCCTGCCGACGCGCGCGTCGCTCGACCTTGCCGGATGGGACGAGATAGACATCTTCGCGCATTAAGGCGAAGGTCCAGTTCATGGCCGCGAATCGCCAAAGCGACGATCAGGATACGAAGGGAGATGGCACGCAGGACCGCCTGCGGCATCTTTCGACCGGGCGGCGCCTTGCCGCCTATGCGCCGTCATATTCCATCCGCGTCCGCCAGTTGCGCATCGTGCTGCCGCTGGTCGCGATCTTCACCGTCGCCATCGTCATCCTGTGGCCGAAGATTCGCGCCGAGTTCCACCACCCGACCGAGACCTCGCAGGAGGAGCGCCAGGCGAAGATGGTGAACGGTCGCTTCGTCGGTTCCGACGCGCATGGCCGCCCCTACACCATCACCTACGATTCCGCGCTCCAGCCGCCGCAGGGCGGCCCGATCGATATGGTGAACCCGATCGCCGAGCTGACGCTGGAGAACGGCCGTTGGCTGGCGGTGAAGGCCGAGAAGGCGCGCTACGACCAACAGGCGGGCACCATCGACCTCAGCGGCAATGTCGAGCTGTTCCACGACGCCGGCTATCGTTTCATGACGCAGATCGCACATGTCGAGATCAACAAGAACCTGATCTGGGGCGAACGCTTCGTCTCGGGCCGCGGCCCAAAGGGCGAGGTTCAGGGGCGCGGCTTTCGGGTCATCAATAACGGCGACGCCGTCGTCGTTACAGGACCGGCCCGGCTGCTGATGCGGCCCGACGCGGCGCAGATGGCTGAGCCCACCGAGGTCGCGAGCAAACCGGAAGAGGTCTTCAAGAAAAAACGATGACCATCCGCCTCGACACATTGCCGGCGCTGGCGCTGGCCGCCGCCCTGATCGCCACACTGTCCGCAGCGGGGCCGGTTCACGCCGCCGACCTTCCCAAAGACGAGGCACAGCCGACCCACGACCAGGGCACGTTCGAAGTGACCGCCGACCGCGACCTGGAATGGCTGCAGCAGGATAAGGCCTATGTGGCCCGTGGAAACGCCGTGGCAAAGCGTGGGACCGTGACCTTGATGGCCGATCTGATCGTTGCCTATTACCGGCCGCTGGCAACACCGGGAGCCCCGCTGAAGCCAGTTGCCGCGCCGACGCCGACCAAGCCGGGCGCGACGCCTGCGACCGGCTTCGATTCGGGCAGCACGGAAATCTGGCGGGTGGTCGCCGAGGGCAACGTCCATGTCATCTCCGAGGACAAGGACGCCTGGGGCGACCGTGGCGAGTACGACAAGGACAAATCGGTGATCGTCCTGACCGGACAGCATCTGAAAGGTTCGACGCTGGAAGATATCGTGACGGCCCGCGACAGCCTCGAATATTGGGAGGACAAGGGCATGGCGGTTGCGCGCGGCAACGCGTTGATCAAGAAAACCAACGGCAACACCCTTGCCGGCGACCTGATCGGTGGCCACTTCGTCAAGGACGCGCACGGCCAGTCCGTTCTGAAAACCATAGAAGCGCAGGGCAACGTCGTCGTCACGACGCTGACCGACATCGTCCACGGTGACCAAGGTGTCTACGACATCGACGCCAAGCGCACGGTGCTGTTCGGCAATGTCCGGGCGAGCCGCGGCGCCAATACGCTGGAAGGGGCTAGCGCCGAAGTGAACATGACGACCGGCATCAGCCAGGTTTTCCCCGGAGCGGGCCAGCGCGTGCGCGGCCTGTTCGTGCATCAATCCAATTCGGATCAGGATCAGAAAAAATCCTCGACCGGAAAGAAGCGTTAAGTGTCTCCTTCACGCCCCCCTCGATCGACGCCCCCCAGGTCGACACCGACGCGCACGGTGCCTGCCTCTCCGGCGCGCGCCGCCGCCAAGAAGCCGGCTGAAGTCCGCGAGGCGCCCAAGCCGGCCGACTCGGTCACGACCGGGCCCAGGCTGGTCACCGCCAATTCGGGCCTGATCGCCAGGCATCTGGGCAAGCAGTTCAAGCGCCGCCCCGTGCTGCGCGACGTCACCGTCTCGGTCCAGCGCGGCGAGGCGGTGGGCTTGCTGGGTCCGAACGGCGCCGGCAAGACCACCTGCTTCTACATCATCACCGGGCTCATCAACGCCGATACCGGCTCGATCGAACTGGACGGCACCGACATCACCCATCTGCCGATGTATCGGCGCTCGCGCCTGGGTATCGGCTACCTGCCGCAGGAAGCCTCGATCTTCCGCGGCCTGACCGTCGAGGAGAATATCCGGGCGGTGCTGGAGGTGGTCGAGCCCGAGCGTGACCTCCGCGAATCGACACTGGACGATCTGCTCGCCGAATTCTCGATCTCGCACCTGCGCCGCGCGCCGGCGCTGGCGCTGTCCGGCGGCGAGCGCCGCCGAGTCGAGATCGCCCGGGCGCTGGCTTCACGGCCGCAATTCATGTTGCTGGACGAACCGCTCGCCGGCATCGACCCGATCGCCATCGGCGAAATCCGCGACCTGATCAGCCACCTGCGCCAGCGCGGCATCGGCGTGCTGATCACCGACCATAACGTCCGCGAAACGTTGGATATTGTGGATCGGGCATACATCTTGCATGACGGATCGGTCCTTATGGATGGACGCCCGTCGGAAATCGTGGCACACCAGGACGTGCGCCGCGTCTATCTGGGTGAGAAATTCAGTCTGTAGGCTTGAGCCTAGGCCGCTTTCGGTAAACGCCCGGACAGGACAGCGCCGCTGAGGTTGCGCTGCTCCGATGGACCGATGACACTTGGTAAGAACAGCAGAGAGCTAAGTCTGTGACGCTCGTCCAACGGTTGGACCTGCGGCAGACGCAGACGCTCGTCATGACGCCGCAGCTGCAGCAGGCGATCAAGCTGCTGCAGCTCAACAATCTCGAAATCAGCGAATTCGTGATGCAGGAGCTGGAACAGAATCCGCTCCTGGAAGAAGACGGCCGGATAGACCGGGACAGGCCGCTCGCCAATTCCGAAGCCTCGCAGGATCGGCTCGCGGCGCCCGAGGTCGACGATCGCTCCGCCGCCGCCGACGACCAGGCCTCGCGACTGGGCGAAGGCGCGCTGGACGGGCAGATGGACGATTTCGTCGACGGCGTGGCTGGCGGCAGCCGGGACGCCGCTGGCGACAGTGGGGGCGGCGAGGCGCCGCAAAGTTTCGCCCTTTCCGGTTCGGGCGGCGGCGGCTTCGACGGTGAACTCCCCGATTTCGCTGAGCGGCTGAGCCAGGAACCGTCGCTGCGCGACCATGTGCTGGAGCAGCTCAACACCGAGATCGACGATCCGAAAGACCGGATGATCGGCGCAGCTCTGATCGAGATGATGGAACCGTCAGGCTATCTGTCGGACGGTATGGAAGCGCCCGGACAGATCGCCGAGGCGCTGGGCATCGATGTCGAACGGGTCGAAGCCGTGCTCTCGCGCATGCAGCGCTTCGATCCGCCGGGCATCCTGGCGCGCAACCTGGCGGAATGCCTGGCGCTGCAGCTAAAGGAACTGGACCGGTTCGACCCGGCAATGGCGACGCTCTGCGCCAATCTGCATCTGCTGGCCGATCGCCGCTTCAACGACCTGGCCCGGATCTGCGGCGTCGATTCGGCCGATCTGGGCGACATGATCCGCGAAATCCGGGCGCTGAATCCCTAGCCCGGTGATCTGTTCGAAACCGCCCCCGCCGAGGCTGTGATCCCTGACATTCTGATGCGGCCGGCGCGCGCGGGGGGCTGGTCGATCGAGCTCAACACCGAGACGCTGCCGCGCGTGCTGGTCAACCGGCGTTACTACTCGGAAGTCAGCCCCGCCTGTCGGACCGCCGCCGAACGCGAATACCTGACCGAGCGGCTGAACGCCGCCAACTGGCTGCTTCGGTCGCTCGACCAACGGGCGCAGACGATCCTCAAGGTCGCGACAGAGATTGTCGCTCAGCAGGAGGAGTTCTTCCAGCACGGCATCTCGCGGCTGAAACCACTGATCCTGCGCAACATCGCCGAGATCATCGGCATGCACGAAAGCACGGTCAGCCGCGTCACCAGCAACAAATATATCTCGACGCCGCGCGGCATGTTCGAGCTGAAATATTTCTTTTCGACAGCGATCCAGCGCAGCGATGGGGGCGAATCGTTCGCGGCGGAAGCGATCCGCCACCGCCTTAAAGCGCTGATCGATGCCGAGAGCCCGGATGATATCCTGTCGGACGACACGCTGGTCGAACAGCTGCAAAGCGAAGGGATGGACATCGCCCGCCGAACCGTGGCGAAGTACCGCGAACAGCTCGGTATTGCATCGTCCGTGCAAAGGCGGCGGCAAAAAAACTTCGCCGCGGCTGCGACCCGCTGACACGGGGAACGTTTTTCGGCTTCACGACCTGAATCCTGCCATGATTAGAGTGTGACATCAGGACAGTTTCGGGTAGGGTCCACCCCTATTTGCCGCCGATAAGGAGACAAGAATGAAGTTTTTGCCGACCATTGTTTTCGCCGCCGCCACCCTGGCCGTTCCGGCTATCGCCGCCGCCAAGGATTGCGGTAACCCGCCGCCGAAGCTGTCGCTGCCCAACGGCGCCACCGCCTCAGCAGATGACATGAAGGCGACGCAGGCGAAATTCCCGCCCTACGCTGCCCAGATGAAGACCTTCCTGACCTGTCTGTCCGAGCAGATGAAGGCTGGTACCGCCGAGTACACGAGCGTCGCTGACGATTGGGCGAAGCAGCAGAAGATCTTCAAGGACCAGCCCGCGAAATAACGCCTCCGGCAAGTTGGAACCGCTCAGCCGAGCCGTTCCAACTCGTCGATGAAGCCGCCGATCACCTCCAGGCCCTTGTGCCAAAAATCGGGGTCGGCGGCGTTGAGCGAGAACGGCGCCAGGAGTTCCCGATGGGTCTTGGTGCCGCCCGCGGCCAACATCTCCAGATACCGTTCGGCAAAACCGGGGACGCCCTGCTGGTAGACCGCGTAGAGCGCGTTTACCAAGCAGTCGCCGAAGGCATATGCATAAACATAGAACGGCGTGTGGATGAAGTGGGGGATATAGGCCCAGAAATGCCGGTACCCCTCGTCGAATTTTAGCGCCGGCCCCAGACTCTCGCGCTGCACCGCCAGCCAGATTTCCCCCAGCTGCTCCGCCGTCAGCTCGCCGTCGCGGCGCGCGGCGTGGACGCGCGTTTCGAAATCATAGAACGCGGTCTGGCGCACGACCGTGTTCAGCATGTCCTCCACCTTGCTGGCCAGCAGGAAGCGGCGCTCCGCCGGGTTCTCCGTGCGCGCCAGCAGCGCGCGGAAGGTCAGCATCTCGCCGAATACGCTGGCGGTCTCGGCCAGGGTCAGCGGCGTGTTGGACATCAGGTGGCCCTGCGGCCCCGCCAGGACCTGGTGCACGCCATGCCCCAGCTCATGCGCCAACGTCATCACGTCCCGCGCCTTGCCGTGGTAATTTAGCAGCAGATAGGGGTGCGCCGACGGCACCACCGGATGCGCGAAGGCGCCGGACTGTTTGCCCGGCCGTACCGGCGCATCGATCCAAGGGTTGTCGAAGAATTTCTGGCCGACCGACGCCAGCTTGGGCGAGAAGGCGCCGTAGGCCTCCAACACCAGGTTTCGCGCCTCGGCCCATTTGAAATGCCGGTCCGGGTCGCCCGGCAGCGGAGCGTTGCGGTCGTAATATTGCAGCACCGGTTCGCCCTTGGCATCCGGGCTCAGCCATTTGGCCTTCAGCTTGTAATAACGGTGCGACAGTCTGGGATAGGATGCCTTGACCGCGGTCGCCAGCGCATCGACGACCTCGTCCTCGATCTGGTTGGACAGATTCCGGAACGAGACGGGGCGGGCATAGCTGCGCCACTTGTCGTCGATCTGCTTGTCCTTGGCGAGGGTCGATGTGATGAGCGCGAAGGTGCGTATCTGCTTATCGAAGCCCTTGCCGACCGCCTCGGCCGCTTCCTTGCGTTTCGCCCTGTCGGGATCGGACAGCAGGTTCAGGGCATCGCTGATCGGCAACTCGCCGCCGCCGATCTCGAAGCGCATGGCGGCGATGGTCTGGTCGAACAGCCGGTGCCACGCCCCAGCCCCGACGATGTGCCGCTCGTGCAGCAGCCGTTCCGCCTCGTCCGACAGGATATGCGGCCGGAACAGGCGCGCCGTGGCGATCCACGGTGCATACCGCGCCAAACCGGGGTCGCGCAGTTTTTCCTTGAGGTCGAGATCCTCGATCCGGTTGAGTTCGAGCGTGAAGAAGATGAGCGCGCCGGAAATGTCGTTCACGCGCTCGGAAATGCCCTGATAGAACTTGCCGATATCGGGATCTTCATTGTCCCCGGCATAGACCAGCCCGGCATAGCTCATCGCCTTGGACAGGCGCTCATCGATCCTTTCATAGGCAGCGACGGCCGCGGCCAGCTTCTTGCCGGACAGCTTGGCGATCTTTCCCTGATAGGTGTTGGCGAACGTTTTGGCCTCGGCATCCGCCTCGTCGAGTTCGGCCCTGAGCTCAGGCGATTCCATACCGGGATAGAGGTCGGTCAGGTCCCAGTTGGGAAGCGTTTCAGCCGGCCCCGCGGATGCCGCTTCCGCCCGATCGAAATTCGCCAATTGATCTCTCCTGTGCATGTCCTTCAGGAGGATATAGGGCGGCGCCCAAGCCGGCGACAGATGGATATATCGCCGCGCCTAGCGGGCTTTGACCGTCAGATGCGCGCCGCGATCTTCTGCAGCGTCCTCACCGTGGTCCACAGCTCTTCCTCCGGGATGTCGCGGCAGGCCGTCTCCAGCGTTTCGACGATCAGCGGCACGATGGCGTTGCGCGCAGCCTGACCTGTCGGCGTCAGCGACACCAGGAAGGCGCGCCGGTCATCCGGCGACATGACTTTCTCCACCAGCCTGAGACCGATCAGCCGATCCAGCATCCGGCTCATCGCCGGCTGGTCCTTATAGGTCATCGCCGCGAGGTCGGTCTGGTTCAGCTTTCCGAACTGATGAAGCCTGTTGAGCACCGGAAACTCGCGCGGCCTGAGGTCGTATCCGGTCTTTGCGATCGCCTTCTCGAGCGCCTGGCTGAGCCTGTAGGCAGCCTGGCTGACAACGAAGCCGATGACGTTGTCGTAATCGTCGAAGGAGAAGGGTTTGTTGTTTCTTTGCGCCATGGGAAGCGAACTTATGACCTATGCTCGATCAAACCAATCCCATTCCCACGGAACGATCGTGCGGAAGGGGGAAACGAAGCGCACATCCTCGACGGAGGACGTGTCGCGCAAGCGCCCGGCGGCACGCCAGGTGCGCTCCAGCGCCCGGATCGCGTCGATGACCTGGAGCGGATCCGCATCGAGATAGAGCAGTGTTATGCGGGTCATGTTGAGGCCGGTGTCGGCGGGCGCGGCATAGGCGTTCTCCGACACGAAGGTCCAGGCGCCGGCTACGCCGGGACAGGCCAGCAGGTCCGGTATGCGCACGCGGTCGTACCAGGCGAAGATGTCCTGGGTTTCCGTCCCTTTCGCGGCGAAATTCGAGAGGGTCAGGTGCACGCCGCGCACCGGCCGGAACGGCACGGCGTCGGGCTGAACCAGCACGCGGGGCGCGGCATAACCCTTCACGGGGCGCAGGAAGTTCTGGAAATGGTTCTTGCGCCAGGCGAGGTCCGGCCGGCGGCCCCACTGGTAGCCGTGCTCGCCAAGATCGATCCATTCCCTGGTGTTCTCGGCCAGCGGCGCGCGCAGGAAATACATCGTCGCGTAATGCACATCGTCGAAATCGCGGTCCGACCCGGTCGACACGGCGGCGCAATCCGGCGATCGCACCCAGCGGTCGCCCCAGGCGACCCCGGGCAGCAGCAGATTTTCCGGCCGATGGTCGAGCTGGTGATATTCGTTATAGGTCCTGTGCTGCATGGGGTCGGTCAGCCCCATGATCGAGAAGAAAGCCCTGGCCGCAAACATCGCGCCCCCGTCAGATTTCGACGCAGATCTTGCCGAAATGCCTCTGCGACGCTTGATGGCGATAGGCATCGGCAAGCCGATCTAGGGGGAAGACGGAATCGATCACCGGGCGGATGCCGTTGACCTCTACCGCGCGGATCATCGCTTCCTGATCGTCGCGCGAGCCGACCATCACGCCGGTGACGCGCAGCTGCGACAGGAATATCTCAAAGGTCGGCACTTCGCCGGCATTGCCCGCGAGTACACCGATCAGGGCGATATGGCCGCCGCGCCGGCAGGCGCGGATCGATTGCGCCATGGTGCCGGCCCCGCCGATCTCCACGACATGATCGACACCCCGGCCGCCGGTGATCTCCTTGGCCTTGGCGCCCCACTCGGGCGTCTGCTTGTAGTTGATGACATGGTCGGCGCCGAGACTGCGCAGCCGCTCCAGCTTCTCGTCCGACGAGGAGGTCGCGATGATCGAGGCGCCGGCCGCCTTGGCGAATTGCAGGGCGAAGATCGAAACGCCGCCGGTTCCCTGGATGAGCACAGTGTCGCCCGGCTGTGGCCGGCCGTCTGTCACGAGGCCGCGCCAGGCGGTCAGCCCTGCGCAGGTGAGCGTCGCCGCCTCTTCGTGCGACCAGCCGGCCGGCGCCTTGGTGAAAGCACGCGCGGGCGCGACGACATATTCGGAGGCGAACCCGTCGATCGTATCGCCGGGCATGATATCGGCCGCGGCCTGCGTGGCCACGTCGCCCGCCTGCCATTCCGGGAAGAAGACCGAGACGACCCGGTCGCCGGGAACGAATTCGCTCACGTCCGCGCCTACGGCCGCGACCTCGCCGCCGGCATCCGACATCAGGACGCGCCCGTCATCGACCGGCTTCCACCCGGCGGCGACGACATAGTCATGGAAATTGAGCGAACTGGCCCTGACCCGCACCAGGATTTCGCCAGGTTTCGGCTCAGGCACGGGGCGATCGTCGAAAACGAAATTGTCGAGTCCGCCGGGCGCCCGCAGCATCAATGTCCGCACTTGTCTTCCCCGTTTTCGTGTTCCCCTGTCATCCTACAGGGACGGCCCGGCCGCAACAGGATCATTGACACTACGTTCGAGGCGGCGATCATCGCAGGCGGCGCATGCACATAAGAACAAGCGCCGAAACGGGGAGGCATTCGAATGAACGCCCGCTTGCATATGCTGCTGCCGGCTGCCGCGCTGAGCCTCGCCATGGCGGCGCACGGCGAAACCGCGCCAAAGGGCTATATCGTCACCAGCTTCGCCTTCGCCTCCTATGACGGCGGACCGGCGGACTGCCCGGACGGGCTCAACAAGAGCGCCAAGGACATCTATCTGGAAAGCCTGCCCGCGCCCGAGCGTGAGCGGCTGAGCAAGCCTGAGGCCGAAAAGGAATTGTGGGCCTTGCTTTATGCCCCCGGTGGTTTTCCCGGACCGGGCAAGCGCAGCCACAACCGCTGCGCCGATCCAACCGATTTCCAGTCACCGTCGCTGCGCCTAATCCAGGGCAAGATCGCCGACGGCATGGACCTGCAGGGTAACGCGCCGGGCGGCACCTGCGCGCATGAACGGTTCACGAGCGCCGACGGCAACGGCCAGGTCGACAACCAGCTGTGGCGGGCGATGGGCTGCATCCGAGGCTGGCGCAAGGGCGCGGACATTGAGAAATACGCCTTCGACAACATCCGCGCCGGCGAATACGAGATCCTGCTGGAGATTCGCGGCATGGCAGACCAGCGCAACAACGCGCATGTCACGGTCGGCATCTATTCCAGCCCCGACCAGGCGGCGGTGGATGCGGCGGCCAATGTGCTGCCCGATGCCAGCCTTTCGGCCAGCGACGACCCGAAATACCGGGCGGTGGCGGAAGGGCGCATGGTCGACGGCGTGATCACCACCGATCCCGTCGATATCCGGCTGAAATACCGGTCCGCCGGCTATGTCGACACCGATTTCTACATCAAGGGCGCGCGGCTCAGGCTGGAGCCGCAGCCCGACGGTTCACTGAAAGGCAAGATCGGCGGCTGGTACGACGTCGAGACGCTCTATGACGGTTTCATCCGCCAGCCGCAGGTCGTGACCTCGGTCCTGCTCGCCTACAGCTGCCCTGCCGTCTATGCGGCGCTGAACCAGCTGGCCGACGGCTATCCCGACGCCAAGAGCGGGAAATGCAGCGCGATCTCGACCGCCTTCCGCATTGAGGCGATCCCGGCCTTCGTCATCCACCCCAAGGATACGAAGACCAAGACCGCGGCGGCGGAAACGAAGTGAGGTTCCTCAGCTGGCTGATCGGCGCGGCGGTCTCGGCCGCGATCCTGACCGGATGCGACCCGAAGGAGCCGCGGACCGGCGGTGGACCAATCGAGATCCGCCGTCTGACCGAAGCCCAGTATCGCCAGACGATCGCGGATATTTTCGGCGACGACATCAAGGTCGCAGGCCGGTTCGAACCGGACATGCGAGCCGAGGGGCTCCTCGCGGTCGGCACCGCCAAAGTGACGATCACACCGTCAGGGTTCGAGCAATACGACGCCATGGCGCAAGGCATCGCCGAACAGGTTGTAGATGAAAAGCATCGCCGGCGACTGGTCGGCTGTAAACCCGATCCGTCCTGCGCGGCCGCGTTCCTGAAGGCAAGCGGCCTGCGTCTGTTCCGACGCCCGCTGTCGGCCGAAGAACTGCAAGGTGCGGTCGCCGTTTCCGCCAAGGCGGCGGAAACGCTGAACGACTTCTACGCCGGGCTGGCCTTCGGCCTAGCCGATTTGCTGGCGGCGCCGGAATTCCTGTTCCGCGCGGAGAACGCCGAGCCCGATCCCGACGATCCGGGGCGGCGCCGGCTCGACGCCTGGTCGATGGCATCGCGTCTCAGCTTCCTCCTGTGGGATGCGGCGCCCGATCCGGAGCTGCTCGCGGCGCGTGACAAGGCGGAAGTCGGTCAGCACGCAGAGCTGGAGGCCTACGGCGCACGCAAGAACCTTGCGTACTGGAGCGTCACACTCAAGTTCTTCGGCCCTGCCAGGGTGATCGCCGCGCAGTGG
>DATJHU010000146.1:0-26055 GCA_035493715.1 Alphaproteobacteria bacterium
ATCCGCAATATCGACGCGGTGCTGGAGCGCTTGGCCGAAATCGGTATGCCGCTCCTGATCCACGGCGAGACCACTTCGCCCGAGGTCGACGTCTTCGACCGCGAGGCGGTCTTCATCGACACGATCCTGGTGCCGCTGACCCAGCGCCAGCCGAATTTGCGTATCGTCTTCGAGCACGCGACCACCGAGCGGGCGGTCGAGTTCGTCACCCAGGCGCCCGCCCATATCGGCGCGACGATCACGCCGCATCATCTGTTGCTCAATCGCAACGCCATGTTCCAAGGTGGGATGCGGCCACACCATTATTGCCTGCCTGTCGTGAAGCGCGAACGCCACAGGCTGGCTCTGGTCGCCGCCGCGACCTCCGGCAACCCGCATTTCTTCCTGGGTACGGACAGCGCGCCCCACGCCGCGCGGCTCAAGGAAAACGCTTGCGGCTGTGCCGGCATCTTCAACGCGCCGACGGCGATCGAACTCTACGCCCAGGTCTTCGACGCGGCCGGGGCGCTGAACCATCTGGAAGCGTTTGCGTCGATCAACGGACCGCGCTTCTATGGCCTGCCCGTCAACGAACAGACCGTCACGCTGGAGCGTGCGCCGACCGTCGTGCCTGACGGGGTCGCGCTGCCGGGCGGTGACGAGGTCCGGCCCTTCCGGGCTGGTGAAACACTCCCCTGGCGCCTCGTCGCCTAACCGCAGGAACCGCCTATGAACCTCCCGTCCGGCCTCCCGACCGCCGCCGCCATCGCCGAACAAAGCGCGCGCATCCTGCTTGAGATCAAGGCCGTCTCGTTCAACGCGCAGACGCCCTTTACCTGGACCTCCGGCCGCAAGGCGCCGACCTATGTCGATTGCCGCAAGGTGATCTCCTTCCCGCGCGCACGTACCGCCCTGCTCGACTTCGCGGCGGCGACCGTGATCCGCGATATCGGCTACGAGGCGATCGATTGCGTGGCCGGCGGCGAGACGGCCGGCATCTCCTATGCCGCGTGGCTCTCCGACCGGCTGGCGCTGCCGATGCAATATGTCCGCAAGCAGCCCAAGGGGTTCGGCCGCAACGCCCAGATCGAGGGCGTGCTGAACGAGGGCGACCGCACGCTGCTGGTCGAAGACCTGGCGACGGACGGCGGCAGCAAGCTGAAATTCGTCGAGGCGTTACGTACCGCCGGCGCGGTCGTGACCGACACCTTCGTGATCTTCCATTACGGCATCTTCCCGCAAAGCGTGACATCGCTGGCTGAGATCGGTGTGCGCCTGCACGCTCTGGCGACTTGGCACGACGTGCTCAAGGTCGCGCGCGACGGCAATTATTTCGATGCCGAAACGCTAAAGTCGGTGGAAAGCTTTCTCACCGATCCGGACGCCTGGAGCGCCAAGTACGCGTAAAGATTTAAAGGCCTTCTCCCGCTCGAACGGGAGAAGGCCTTTCTAGATACTAATAATCCTTACCCACGGCGGTCTTGAATTCCTCGAGCGCCTTCAGGCGCTCCTCGACGCCGCTCCATTTCTTGCCGACCGTGCGCACGCCGGTCTCCTCCGAGCCCAGGTTCGCCCAGGGCGCCGTGACCCAGAAGCGCGAGGCGCCGAATTTCTTCCACCAGAGGGCCCGCTCGACGCAGGCATCCAGCGTCAGCGGCTGCGGTGCGGCGGTCGGCGGTGCGGCGATGCGTGGGTCTTCGAAATAGATCGCACCTTCCACACCGATCGAGGCGGGGTCGCGGCCGACCTTCGTGGCGTGCTGGCGAACATTCTCCCAGTCGCGACTGATCTCTTCCTCGTCGAACCATGGATAGTACGGGAACCAGCCGTCGGCGAGCTGGCCGACACGGCGCTGCGCCACCTTGGACTGGCCGCCCAGCCAGATCGGAACGCGGCCGGCTGGCGGCAGCGGGTTTATGCCGACGGCGTTCAGCGTGTGGAACTTGCCCAGATAGGTGACGGAGTCCTTCTCCCAGAGCTCGCGCATCACGACGATCTGCTCTTCCAGCACCTTGCCGCGATTCTCGAAGTCCGCGCCAAGCCCCTCGAACTCCACATCGTTCCAGCCGGCCGCCAGCACAAAGCGGATACGTCCGCCCGAAAGGATCGAAACTTCAGCTGCTTGCTTGGCCAGAAGGGCCGACTGGCGTTGCGGGCCGACCAGGATGCCGGTGGAGAATTCGACGGTCTTGGTGATCGCCGCCATGTAGCCGAACAGCACCATCGGCTCGTGCCAAGGCGTATGGTGGTCATAGAGCGGCGGCAAACCGCCGAACGGCTTCCAGTCGGGACGAACCGACGTATCCGCGCCCAACACGTGGTCGCCGATCGTGACGTAATGATAACCGAGATCCTCGACCCCCTGCAGGAAATCCTTGAACGCCTCCGGATCGGTGCCGATCAAGTGCTCCGGCATGCTCGTTCCCAGCTTAATCATCTCTGTCCCTTCCCTACGTCACGCATTGTTGCCGGCGACTATATAGCCCGTTCAATCGTTCGGCACGCCTCGAATGCATGGTGTGTCCCCTAAACCGTTGAATGGCTGATCTGATGACCCTCAAAGGCTCGGCTGGATTTACCAGATAATCCCCGGATAAGCTGACTTGCTGTGACTCGACGCGGCAGGAGGTTTCCACTGCGCCTGTTTCGACGTTTTCTGGTTTTCATAATCCTCGTACTCGTGCTGATCGTGGCTGGCATATTCTTGGTCGGCCGTGCTGATTTGGGTGCAAGCGGCGGTACGTATCTGTCGCACCTGATCGGCCGCAAGGTGACGATCGGATCGCTCCGCATCCATCCCGGCCAGACCATCACCATCGAGATCAGCGATGCGTCGGTCGCCAATCTGCGTGGCGGCACCAAGCCGGCGATGATCACCGTGAGCCGCCTAACCGCCGAGTTTCCGTTGCGCACCCTCCTGCTCGGCCCGCTGACGGTTTCCAAGCTGAAGGTCGAGGGCGGGTATATCCTGCTGGAGCATGAGAGCGACGGAACGCCGAATTGGCGCTTCAAGACCGCGACGCGAAACATCGCGCCGGATCGCCCGGGCCGGCTTGAGTTGCCGGTGATACTCGACGCCCATTTTCGCGACGTCACGATCAACTATCGTTCGCCGACCGGGCGATCGCTGCCGACCGTGATAGAGGATGGGCAGCTGACCACAGAAAGGCGCGACGCGCCGGTGTCGTTGACCGTCAAAGGCAGTTATCGCGCCACCCCGATCGTTCTCGTCGCCGATCTTGCTTCGTTTGCCGTTCTGCATCGGGGTGAGGTGCCATTTCCAGCCAAAATCCAGCTCCAGACCGTCGGTAACCAGCTGAATTTCGAGGGGACATTCATCGACCCGCTGAATGTGGAGGGAGCCGCGGGCAAGCTGACGCTACATGCCCCGGCGCTTGTCGAACTGGCGAACGGCGCCGGCATCGCCGGCGCGCCCGACATCGCGGTCGACATCACGGGGCAGCTGACCCGCAATGCCGATGTTACCAAGATCGACAACGGGCACGGCACGATTGCCGGGCAGACATTCGATGGCGGCCTGGAGCTTCGCGAAGGCACGCCGCCGCAGCCCGATGCGCTGAAACTGGAGGCCGGTTTTCAGAAACTGGACAGCGAGACAATCGTCAAACGTCCTTCTGGGGCGTCGCCGAATCAGGGGCAGTCGAACGGCATTTCGCTGGTCATGGATCCCGCGCCGACGACGCTGCTGGATATCCATGTGACCGCCGGCCATTTCGTCTATGGCGGCATCGCGGCGGACGATTTCGGCATCACGGCCAAGATCGGTGCGGGCGCATTGTCAGTCGACGAGGTTGCCTTCGGGATCGCCGGTGGAACCGCGCGTTCGAAGATCTCGGTCGTCAACAACAAGGACAACAAGGGCGTCGTCAATTTCGAGGGTTCGCTGGCCGGTGTTGACGCAAACCAGGTAGGCGCGCTGCTGGGCTGGGCTCCCCTACCCGTCGATGGTCCGGTCACCGGCCGTGCGATCGGCAGCATGATCGGTGCCGACATGAGCGAGGCGCGACGCACCAACCGCGTCTTTGCCGTCCTCGCCATGGACATGGGCACCATAGAGCGGGACATCGTCCGCAAGGCGTCGACCGACATTCGCATGCTGTTCGGCTCCGACACCGGCGTGCGCAAGCTGAGATGCTTGCTGGCGGTACTCAATTTACGCGACGGCAAGGGCACAATCGGGCCGGCGCGGATCAAGAGTACAGCCGGCACCATCGCCGGCAGCGGAACTTACGATTCGGTGCATGACACCATGGATCTCGTGATCGGCGCCCAGTCGAAAAGCTGGTTCTCGCTCGACGTACCGGTGCGCATCGCCGGACCGGTTACCCATTTCTCGGTCATGCCCGCCTTCGGCACGTCACGCCAGTTGAACGATATCCGCCTGCCGGACGACCTGCCTCAGGCGCTGAAGGATATCGCGACGGCCAGCCCCTGCCTCAGCCACTGAAACCACGCATTGAACCGGGATGGAGTCTACAGCCATGAGGATTTGCTTCGTCGGCGACAGCTTCGTGAACGGTACCGGCGACGACGATTGCCTGGGATGGCCCGGACGCCTATGCGCAGAGGCACGGCAACGCGGCCGCGATATTACCCTCTACAATCTGGGTATCCGCCGCGATACATCCGGCGATGTTCTGGCCCGCTGGGAACAGGAAGCCGCGGCCAGACTTCCCGCGGAATATGACGGACGGGTTGTCTTCTCCTTCGGCGTCAACGACTGCATCCCCGGCGCGGGCGGTTTGCCGAGAATTTCCGAGGATGCCGCCGTAGCCAATACGCGCGCGATCCTGACCCGCGCCCAGGCAAAGTGGCCAACGCTGATGATCGGCCCGCCGCGCACCGGTCACGCGGAAATCGATCTGCGCCTTAAGCGCCTGTCCGACCGGTTCGATCTGCTCTGCAAGGAAATCCAGGTTCCATTCCTACCGCTGTTTGATCATGCGGGCGGCGACGAAGACTGGCAGCGGGAAGTCGAAAAAGGCGATGGCGTTCACCCGAATCGCAGCGGCTATTCGGCGATCTATGAGGCGGTCCTGATGTGGCAGCCCTGGCGCGATTGGGTTTCTAGAGATTAAAGCCCGATCGACTTCAGCATCGTCAAAGCGACGTCGTCGTCGATTTCCTGGTTGGCGCCCGAAACGCCGACACCACCCAGCACCAGGCCGTCCTTCACCACCGGATAGCCGCCCTTGGCGGCGACATAGCCGGGGATGGAGTCGATGATCTTCAATTCCGATCCCGGGATCGAATTCACATAGGCTTCCCATTGATGCGTCGGCAGGCCGGTATTGACCGCCGTGAAGGCTTTGCGGTCGGCGGTGGTCTTCGCGATGATCGGCGTGCCCGGGAAGCTGATGAAGCCCGCCAGGTTGGCCGACGAATCCAGGATCGTGATGTGCAGCTTGACGCCCAGTTCCTTGGAGCGCGCGACGGCGGCGTTCAGCATCGTGTGGATAGCGTCGATCGAAAGTGTGGCCCGCGGTTCGCTGACGTTCATGGCGGTTTCCTTCAGTTGGTACGCGGACGATAGGTAATATGCACAGCCTTCAGTGTGCGTAGCGACAGGCCCGGCACGTGTGTCAGCGTCTCGTGCCCAGGCGCAAGACGGATGTCCTGGAACGCTGCCAACAGCGAGCGGAACGCGGTGTAGAGTTCCAGCCGCGCATAGGGTGAGCCGATGCAGTGATGGACGCCCTGGCTGAATGCCAGATGGGTCTTCACGTTCTCCCGCCGCAGGTCGAACTTCGCGGGATTCTCGAATTGCTCGGGGTCGCGGTTGGCGGCGGCGAAGCGGATATGGACCATGGCGCCCTTGGGGATTTTCACCCCGCGCATCTCATAATCCTGCACTGCTACCCGGAAGAAGCCCTGGCTGGGGGATTCGGTGCGCAATACCTCCTCGACGAAATTCTCGACCAGGTCGGGATCGGCGCGCAACTCGTCCTGCAGATGTGGGTTCTGCGCCAGGATCGCCATGCCGGCGGCAAGCGCGCTGGTCGCCGTCTCATGGCCGCCGACGATCAGATGCTCGCAGAGGCCGACCATCTCCTTCAGCGGGATCGGCTCCCCGTCCCGCGTACGGGCGTTCAACAGGTCGGTCAGCAGGTCTTCGCCCGGATTTTTGCGTTTCTCGTCCAGGTGCTTCAGCAGATATTTCTGAAGTTCGACCTCCTCCTTGGCGACGACGATCTCGCGTTCCTCGGTCAGGCCATAGGTCAGCGGCTCGACCCAGACGTCCGACCAGTGCTTGATCTGATCGGCGTCCTCATAGGGCACGCCGAGCAGACGGGTGATGACCCTCATCGGCAGCCACCAGCAGAACTGGCGCATGAACTCGCACTCGGTCTTGCCGCGCATGTCGTCGATCAAGCCGTCGACAGTCTCCTGGATAAAATCGGTCGCGGCCTTCACCCGGGCAGGTGAGAATGCGTTGCGGACTGCGACACGATAATTGGTGTGGACCGGCGGGTCGGTGGTGAATTTCGTGTCGCGGGGAAAGCCTTCGGCCTCAAGGATGTCCTCCGCCGCCTTGGTCTTGAACATCTTCGCCGCCGGCAGCGAGCGCATGTCGATCGACCAGATTTCCGGATGGGCGACGACGTACTGGATGTCCTTGTATTTGGTGATCACATAGGCCTGGATCTCCGGCATGAAATAGACCGGGGCCTGCTCCAGCAGCGCGTCGTAATAGGCGAACGGCGTCTCCTGGATGTCCGGGTCCATCAGGCTGTGCTCTTGCACCTTCATACGGGTCGTCCTCTTTCTAGAAACCTGAGACATAAGCGGCGACATCGGTCACGGCCTGCGTGCCGTACGGCACCGGGAAAAGCTTGGGCATCGGCGGCTTCGGAGCCTTGATCCACTCCACCAGCTTGGCGGCATCCATCCGGTCCTTGATGCCTTTCAGACTGTGATCGGGGATCAGCGTCCCGTCCGCGCCGTGGCAGGTTATGCAACTCTGCTCGAAGATCTGGCGGCCATGGAACGGATCGGCCGGCTTCAGCGGCTCTTCCGGAGCGGCTGAAGCCGTGTTGGCGGCGACAGCCTGCTTGCCGTCGGACAGCGCCATGATCACCAGCGTCGGCACGCCAACCATTTCGGCCGCGGCTGAACGCGAGATATTGCCCGTCGTGAACGCGACATATTGCTTGCCGTCCCGCGCGTAGGTGACGATGCCACCAGCCAGCGGGCCCGTCATCTGCTTCTCGAGCAGCAAGGCACCTGTCTTGCTGTCCAGCACCAGGAAATGCCCCTTGGCGTCGCCGGTGAAGACCACGCCGCCGGCCGTCGGCGTCACGGCCGCGCCGGTGACGGTCGCGGTATGATAGCGCCAGCGGATCGCCCCGGTATCGGCGTCCAGCGCGTTGATCCAACCGGTCTGCGCACCCGGTGTCTGATCGAAGGCGAAGCTGCCGCCCCAATAGGGCTTGCCCGGCGCATATTCCGGCTTCGCCACTTTCAGGAAATTGCACCAGTCGGTAGCGGGAACGAAGATCGTGTTGCGCTCCGGGTCGAACGCGGGACCGTTCCATTTGGTGCCGCCGGACAGGCCCGGGCAGACGTCGAAACCTTCCGGCGTCGGATCCCTGCCCTCGTTCTTGATCGTGGTGATCGCGGTCTTGAACAAAAGCTTATGGGTCTTGCGGTCGATGCCGTAGGCGTAGCCGTCCTTGCCGGCGGCCGCGACGACCTCGGTCCCCTTGCTGCTGCGATAGAGCATGGGTGCGGCGCCGACATCGTGGTCGACGCCGTCCGGGCTTTTAACCTGATACCACCATTCCAACTTGCCGGTTTTCGCCTCCAGCGCGACGACCGAGTTGGTGAAAAGGTTCTTACCGGGACGGAAATCCGGATTGAGCGCGGGTGCCGGGTTGCCGACGGGGATGAACAGCTCCCCGGTTTTGGGGTCGAGCGTGTAGGAGGACCACGTTCCGCCGCCGCCGTTCTGTGCCGTGTCCTTGGTCTCCCAGGTGTCAGCGCCGGTCTGGTTGCCGGTCGGGATCGTATCGAAGCGCCAGACCTCATGGCCGTCGGCGGTGCTGAACGCCATCATCCGGCCCTTGATGCCCAGATCGCCACCGCCCGTACCGATAAAGACCAGCCCGTTCCATGCGATAGGCGCCGCGGTGAGCGATTCGCCTTTGGTCGCGTCGGTGACGGTCTGCTGCCAGATGACCTTGCCGGTCGCGGCGTCGAGCGCCAGCAGCTTGCCGTCCACAGTGCCGCGGAACAGTCGCCCGTCCAGAAAGGCCGCACCGCGATTGACCGGAACCGACACCGGTCCGGTCGGCGTATAATCCGACCGCCAGTACTCGGTGCAGTTGGTTGCGTCGAGTGCGACGGTCGTGGTCGCGGCGGTCACATAGATCACGCCCTTGATAACGAGCGGACCGGACTGAAACGCACCGGCATCGACGATCTTCAGACTGCAGAACGGCGCCAACTTAGTGACGTTGCCGGCATTGATCTCCGTCAGCGGCGAGTAGCGCTGGCCGTCGAAATTATGATTGTAGACCGGCCAGTCGGTATTTGGCGGGTCTTTGGCCTGAGCCGAGGCGGCCAAAAGCCCGAGCGCCAGCGCGCCAACGCATGCTTTCATCGCGATGCTCCGCTTAAGCTGCGTCGGTCCAATCGAAATCCATACGCTTTGCGGTGAAGCGCCAGACGCCGTCGACCCGGGCGAAACCGTCGCGATAGCGACCGCCGCCGCGGATGAACGGCGCGCTGCCCTTGTCTACATGAAGAACGAAGAAATAGGACTTCGCCTCAGCCGTCCCGGCCGCCTCGTCGACTTCGATATGGGTGTTGGTGAAGATGTGGCGATACATATGCTCGCCGGTGATGCCGGTGACCGGCTTGGGGTTCTGGGCCATGACGTCCGCCATCTTCTTGGCGATCCCGCCCGATCCTTCCGCCCAGACCGCGCCGTTCAGCTCCAGTGTGCCCTTCTCATGGAACAGTGCGCCCCAGTTCGCATAGTCGGCGGCGTCGAGCAGGAACGAGTACATGGCCAGAAGATTGCGGATCTGCTCATGGGCCGAACCGGCGGCCCCTGCTTTCTTCGGCGCCTCGCCGAGTGCCACCGAAGCCATGCCGGCCAACAGCGAGCCGGCGACCGCCGACCTGACCAAGCCGCGCCGACCGACTCCATTGGTATCGTTTTCGATAGCCATCCCCTGCCTCCCCGCGCCGTTTTTGAAGCGCTTTTGTTAAGACGTTTCGATTTCGCTACTTCGCACCGATTTTCGCGCTCCCGCAAGAAACCATCAGTTTTTCCGGCGCGCGCACCACCGGATTGTTGATCCGCCAGCGCACCGGCTCGGCCAGCTTGAAGTCGCGGGCGGCGGCGAACAACTCTTCGAACACGATCCGTGCTTCCATGCGCGCCAGGCCGGCGCCGAGGCAGAAATGCGCACCGCCGCCGAACGTCAGCAGCGCCGAGGCGTCACGGTCGATGTCGAACCGGTCGGGATCGGCAAATTTCTTGGGGTCGCGGTTGGCCGCGGCAAAAGAGAAGAACAGGTCGCTGTCGGCTGGAATGGCCGTGCCGCCGATCTCGATCGGAATCGTGGTGCGGCGAGTCGAGGACGGAGCCGAGGGGCAATGGCGCAGCGATTCGTCGACGGTCGCCGGGATCAGAGACGAATCGACCTGGACCCGCGCCTGGGTCTCCGTCTGCTCCATCAGCTCGAACAAAGTGTTGGCGATAAGTCCCGCGGTCGTATCCACGGCTGCGGTCACGATCAGCACCGAGTTGGCGATGACCTCGGCCTCGGTCAGGCAGTCGCCCTGCTTGTCTTCGGCATTCAGAAGATCGACGATGCCGCCGATCTTCTCCCCGCGCGACTTCCGGATCTTATCCTGGAAATACGGCGTCAGGCCGAAGACCGCGGCGAACCCGTCCTGCAGATGGACCTCCGGTCCTAGAAACAACGGCTCGACATGTGCTGCCCATTCGGCCGCGTCGATGGCGAACAGGCTGCGGACCACCTCCGACGGCAGCTTGGTTGCGACCGCCTGCACGAAATCGGCACCGCCTGACGATGCTTCCTTCACAAATGGGCCGATCAAACGGCGCGCGGTTGCGCGGATCACCGGTTCCATCTCGGCGACCGACCTTGGCGCGAAAACACGCGCGACCAGTCCGCGCGCCTGCCGATGCTCCTCGCCGTTCAGCGACATCAGCCAATTGCGGATGACGGATTCGACCGGGCTCTCCTGCCCGAAAGCGGCGGAGATTCCACTGCCGGCGCGCAGGGCGGGATTCCGGAGGGCGCCATTGACCAGCTCCCACTCGGTGATCAGGAAGACGCCCTCGCCGGCGTCATAGACGGGGGCTTTGTCTCGGATGCGGTTCCAGACTTCGAAATAATCCGGCCGCGCGCCCAGTTCCAGAATGCGCCAGCCGGCCGGTATCCCCAGATTGTCGTTCATCCACGCCCCGTTGATCCGGAGAATTCTGCTTCACGGATGACGAAGATGCAGCCTTGGCGCAAGGGTCTTTCGATTAAGGCGATTGCCTTAACAATCCCACAGGATTAAGACGCTTGCATTAAACGTCTCGGGGAGAATGCTCGTGAGCAAAGAAGCACTCAGCATCGCGATCGTTGTCCTGTTCTTCGGCATGCTGATAGCCGAGATTGTCGGCGGCCATCACCGAAAGACGCCGCATTCTCTGCGCGACCGCCTATATGCGCTGACCGGAATCGTCTTCCAGACGCTGATCACGCCGCCTTTTATGAGTTTGGCGGTCGGCTTCCTGATGGTGCGCCTACTGCCCAACGGCGCGGGCAGCCTCGCACATCTCTCGTTCTGGCTGATCTTCCCGATCTGGTTCGTGGTCGAGGAATTCGCGCATTACTGGCTCCATCGCTGGTCACACGAGTGGAAATGGCTGTGGAAGCTGCACCGCACGCATCACAGCGCGCGCGACCTGAATGTCGGCGTGATCTTCCGCTACAACGTCTTCTGGACCTTCATCCTGCCGCAAAGCTGGTTCGGCGCCGTCGCGGTCTATCTCGGCCTGACCGACGTGCTGGTCGCAAGTGCGCTGACTACCTTCGTGGTCAATCTCTTCACCCACACTGCCTATCGTTGGGACCTGGCGCTGCGCAAACTGCCTGGCATGGAGCCGGTGTTCCGGGTGCTTGAGAAGATCATCACCCTGCCCGACACACACCATGCGCATCATGGCCTCGGCCGGCATGCCCATATGATGGGCAATTATGCGGTGACGATATTCCTGTTCGACGTTCTTCTCGGTACTGCGCGTATTCCCAATGCACGGCAGGAGAAGTTCGGGTTGGCTGGCAAGTTCGACTGGAAGGAAGAGCTGCTGTGGCCCGTCATGCGCCGGCCGGCTGCCGAATGACCGCGCCGAAACGCTCTCAGGCGGCCCGCGAGAGGCTGCTGGACACCGCGGAACGCCTGTTCGCGGAGGCGGGGATCGAAGGCGCGTCGCTGCGCCAGATCGCGGCGCTGTCGGGGCAGGCCAACAACTCCGTCGTCCAGTATCATTTCGGCGACAAGGCCGGGTTGCTGCGCGAAATCATCGAACGTCGGGTCGCCGGCTTCGAGCCAAGGCGGCGATTGCTGCTCGAGGATGCCGGCCAGAGAGGCAGGCTGCGCGATATCCGTACGCTGCTGGAGATTCTCTTCCTGCCGATCGCGGAATTGACCGACGACCGCGGCCGGCATGTCTATGCCCGGTTCATGATGCATTTCATGAGCAGCTTCCGCTATCAGGCCAAGATCGAGCATCCCGGCTGGGCACCAGATAGCGCAGCCACCAAGGCAGCATTGCTGGTTGCCCAAAATCTCCCGTTCCTGCCACCCGCCGAACTGCAGAAGCGCATCAACTGGGTGGGTGGAATGTTCTTCAACGCGCTGCTTGAGCGCGACAACGCCGCCGAATATGAAGAACAGGAGCCCGAGGGCCTGTTTTTGAACGCCCTGTTCTCCATGATGACGGCCGCTATCTCCGTTCCGCCGATCGTCCGGAAAATGCCGCCCAGCCAAGCCCGTTGACGGCAATGCCGTAACGGCACAAGCATTCTTTCCCAACGCAGCAGGGATGAAATCATGGGCCGTTTGGGCATTGCAGCGGCGATCCTCTGGCTCATGGCGCCGAACGCACATGCCGCGCCGGCCTACGACGGCGACAAGCTTGTCTTTCCCGCCGACTACCGCACCTGGACCTATGTCACGACCGGATTCGGCATGGCCTATCGCCCGATGAACATGGGTGCGGCCTTCGACAACGTCTTCGTCAATCCCGAAGCCTACAAAGCGTTCCTGGAAACCGGCAGCTGGCCGGAGGGGACGGAGCTGGTCCTGGAGGTGCGGGTGCCTGAACAGAAAGGCGCACTGCTAAAGGCCGGACATTTTCAGGGCGCCGTGGCCGATACCGAAATCCACATCAAGGACAGCAAGCGGTTCAAGGGTAGCTGGGCGTTCTTTGCCTTCCCCGATCAGTCCAAGCCCGCCGAGATGATCCCGACTACCGAGGATTGCTATGCCTGCCATCAGTCGCATGCGGCGGTGGACACGACCTTCGTGCAGTTCTATCCGACATTGCTGCCGGTCGCGGTGCAGAAAAAGACGCTGAGCCCGTCCTACTTAGCAGAAGAAGCGAAACACTAAGCGGGTTGGGCCGGGCTGGGGGAAGGTTAATGAAAGCGGTCAATTATTCGGGCGGCAAGGTCATCGTCGTCGATGTACCGCCGCCCACGGGTCCGGGCGTCAGGGTCAAGATCACATCCGTCGGCATCTGCGGCTCCGATCTCGCCATGCTCGACAGCGGCTTCGACATCGCCGGCATCCCGGGCCACGAGATGGCGGGCGTGCTGGCGGACGGTACGCCGGTCGCGATCGAGCCGATAATTCCCTGCGGAACCTGTGAATTTTGCTTGGCCGGCGATTACCAGGTCTGCCGCTCCGGCGTCGAGCGCATCTTCGGCGTCGGCCGCAACGGCGGCATGGCGGAGGAGCTGATCGTTCCCGAACGCTGCCTGGTCCGCCTGCCCCGCCGGCTGGATAGTGCCACCGCTGCTTTGGTCGAGCCGCTGGCGGTGTCGATCCACGGGCTGCGCCGGGCCAAGGCCAAGCGTGGCGACCGGGTGGTGGTGATCGGCGGCGGCACGATCGGGCTGTGCGCCGTCGCGGCCGCCGTCGCCATCGGATGCAAGGTCGATCTGGCGGCGCGCCACGATCATCAGAAAGAGGCCGGCGCGCGGTTGGGCGCAGGTGAGCCCCGCGGCGAATACGACATCGCGGTGGACAGCGCCGGCAGTGCTTCCGGCGCGCGCGACGCCTGTGAGTGGCTGCGCTCCAACGGCAAGCTGCTGCTGCTGTCCGCCGCGTGGGATGACGTGCAGCTGCCCGGGCTCGTGCTGGCGTCGAAGGAGCCGGAGATCGTCTGCTCGACAATGTACAGTCAGGACGGCGTGACGCGGGACATCGACAACGCCGCCTATCTGCTGGGCATGAACCCGCTGATCGGCAAGATGATCGTGACCCACCGCTTCCCGCTGGAGGCGGCAGCCGACGCCTTTGCCATGGCCCGTGACCGTAAGGCCGGGGTCATCAAAGTGCTGCTGGAGCCCTGAGCATGGTCGAATACTGCTTCGAAACGGTGAACTGGTCGCCCTATCTGGGATACGAGAAACCCGACCTGTCAGGCTTGATCCGCGCCGCAGCGGCGACCGGCTATCGCTGGATCGCCTTCGACCAGCCGAGTATCGGCTACTATGTCGCGAATACCGGTTCTCTGGACCGTCTGCGAGGCGAGATCGAGGAGCACGGGCTGAAGATGCTCGCGGTACATTCGCTGGCGATCAATGAAGATATTCCAGCCATAGAAGCCCAAGCACGAGACGCGGTCGCGACCGGCAAAGCGCTTGGAGCCCGGTTCCTGCATGCCGGCGTTATCGCCCCTGTCGACGACCGGGTGATCGAGGCGACACGTCGCGCCAACGCAATCTGCATAGACGCAGGTCAAGAGATGGCGATGGAATTCCTGCCGATGCTGCCGCTCGCCAGCATCGGGCAGACCCACGATCTGCTGGCCGCGGCGGGTGTCACCGGGCGCAACTTCGTGGTCGATAGCTGGCACTTCTTCAACGGCCCCGACGGCAAGTCGGCAGACGGCGGCTGGGCTGCCCTGAAATCGATCCCGGCCGACCGCATGGCCTATGTGCAGTTCAACGACCATGGGCCGTTGGAAGGCGACGATCTGATGACCGAGACGATCCATAAAAGGCGGATGCCGGGCGACGGCATCTTCGACCTCAAGCGATTCGCCGATACGATCAAGGCGTCGGGTTTCGACGGAATCGTCGGACCTGAACTGCTGTCGGCAAGCTATCGCGACCGCCCGCTCGAAGATGTCGGCCGCAGACTTATGGAAACGACCGCGCCCTACTGGCAATAAGACGGTCGGAACAAGGGGGAATCGATGCGCACCGCGACAATTCTGGCCGTGCTTGGCCTGGCTCTATTCGGTCGAACCGCTTTTGCGGCCGGCGATCTGGTTCCCGGTCCCGACCAGAACACGCCGGGTGCCAAGATCTATGCCGAGCATTGCGCGCAGTGCCACGACCATCCGGTCGACCGCATCCCGCCGCGCGTCCTGCTCTCGATCGTGAAGACGCCGGAGCAGGTCGTTACCGCGCTGACCTCCGGCCCGATGCAGGCGATGGGCGCGAGCCTGAGCGCCGACGAGAAGAAGCAGGTGGCGACCTATATCACCGGCAAGGAGCCGGGCGCGTCACACGATCCAGACCCGGCCGCCAACCGCTGCACCAAGCCAGCCGACCCCATCCAGTTCGGAAAGGGCGACTGGACCCAATGGGGGCACGATTCGGGCAATACCCGCTACCAGGCCGATCCCGGCATCGCCGCGGCGGATGTGCCGAAGCTGAAGGTCAAATGGGTCTTCGCCTATCCCGGCAATATCGCCGACAGCCAACCGACGATCGCCGGGCACATGCTGTTCGTCGCCAACCGCGCCGGCCGCGCCTTCGCGCTCGATGCCAGGACCGGCTGCACCTATTGGTCGTTCGACGCCGAGGCTGGGATCCATGCCGGCATCTCGGTCGCCAAACGGCCGGACGGCCAGGCTGTCGCCTACGTCACGACCGACAACGGCTATCTGCACGCGCTGGATGCGCTGACCGGCAAGGTGATCTGGACGACGCGGGTCGAAGATCATCCCGCCACGCGCCTGTCCGGCTCACCCACCTTCTATGACGGCCGCATTTACGTGCCGCTGTCCTCGCTGGAGGAGGTCTCGCTGTTCAACGCCAGCTATGCCTGCTGCACCTTCCGCGGCGGCGTGGTCGCGGTCGACGTTTCGACCGGCAAAATCGCGTGGAAGTCGCATACGATCACTGAGGAACCGAAACAGATCGGCGTCAATGCCGATGGCACGAAGCTGTTCGGGCCCTCGGGCGTCGCCGTTTTCTCCGCGCCGACGATCGATCCCAAGCGTAAGGCGGTCTATGTCGGCACCGGCAATTCCTACACGCAGGAATCGGTGCCGACCGCCAACGCGGTGATGGCCTTCGATCTCGATACCGGCGCACGCCGCTGGGTCTATCAGGCGCTCGCCGACGACAATATCTGCCCGAAGGCGCAGAAGCCGGAGGACTGCAAAACGGTCGGCCCCGATTTCGACTTCGCCGCCCCGCCGGTGCTGCGTAAGCTGCCCAATGGCAAGGACGTATTGGTCGCGATTTCCAAGGCGGATGAGATATTCGGCTTCGATCCGGACCAGAACGGCAAGCTGCTTTGGCGGCACAAGATCGGCAAGGGCAGCCGCACCGCGGGCGTTTGGGGCATGTCGGTCGACGATCTGCACATGTATGTCGGCAGTTCCGACCTTCGCCCGGGGCCCGATGTCGTGGTCGGCGGACTGACCGCAGCCGATTTCGCCGACGGCAAGACCGTCTGGCACACCCCTGCCCCGCCCGCCGTCTGCGCCTGGGGCAATGTCGCCAGCGCCTTGGCTGCGGCCAACGGTGCGGTCAGTTGCTCGCCTGCCCAACCCGGCGCCACGGCGCTGATCCCGGGTGTGGTGTTCTCAGGCTCGGTCGACGGCCATATGCGCGCCTTCTCCACCAAGGACGGCCGCAAATTGTGGGACGTGGACACTGCGCTGACCTACAAGGCGATCAACGGCGCCACCGCCACCGGCGGGAGCATCAGCAACGGCGCCGAAGCGATCGCCAACGGCACGCTGTTCGTGAATTCCGGCTCCGCCGGCGTGCATCAGCCTGGGAATGCGCTGATTGCCTATACGGTGGACGGGAAATAATCTGCCGGCATGGCCGGCGCCGGACTTCGCTCAAAGAATTATCTGCTCGAAGCAATCCTGCTACGCGGGACGGTACCGGATTTCGACGCCTACCCGTTCTCGGTGCCGGCGATCCGTGCGTTCGACAAGCTGAAGTTCGAAAAGCCCGTAACGTTCCTGATCGGCGAGAACGGCTCGGGCAAGTCCACTTTGATGGAGGCGATCGCGACAGCCTGGGGTTTCAACCCCGAAGGCGGCAGCCGCAATTTTGGTTTCTCGACGCGCGCGTCACATTCAAACCTGAATGAATTCCTGCGTTTGTCGCGTGGTGTGCGACGCGCGGGCGACGGTTTCTTCTTGCGCGCAGAGAGCTATTTCAACCTTGCTACGAACATTGAAGAACTGGATAAAGAACCGCAAGGTGGACCGCCGATTATCACCTACTACGGTGGTAAATCGTTACACGAACAATCCCACGGCGAATCTTTCATCACATTGGTAACGAAACGTTTCAACGGCCACGGTTTCTATATTCTGGATGAACCCGAGGCTGCCCTGTCGCCAACACGCCAGCTCACCCTGCTGTCGCTAATGCACAATCTCGTGAAGGATGGCGCGCAATTTCTGATCGCCACGCACTCGCCGATCCTGATGGCCTATCCCGATGCCGCGATCTTCCAGATGTCGGACGATGGACCCTTCGAAATTCCGTATCGCGAGACCGAGCATTACGCGATTACGAAACGTTTTCTCGATCAACCGGAGGAGATGTTGGAGGTGCTGCTGAATCCGGATTTGTATGGGGATTAAGGCCGATCCAACCCTGAGCCGTCATACCGGCGAAAGCCGGTATCCATTTTTCAGCCTTCGCGAAAACTCGACGATGGATTCCGACTTTCGTCGGAATGACGACATAAAAGCCTTGGTTCAACGTTCCCGATTACCGGTAACAAACATACGCAAAAGCCGGCGGCACGTTGCGCCAGACAATTTTCGTCGTTTCCACGCGCGTGAATTCCGCCTTCAACCGCCGCCGTAACATTCCGGCGGCGGGCATCACCAGCCCCTGCAGGTAGGCGAAAGTCACGAACACGCCGCCCGGACGCAGCACCTGCATGATGCCCGCCATGATGCGGCCCTGCAGTTCGATCGGCAGCGAAGCCCAGGGCAGGCCGCAGACGATGGCGTCGCAGCCCTCGATCTTTAGCGCGGCCAGGATTTCGGTCACGTCCTGCGCGCCACGATTGAAGAAGTGCAACGTCGGGAAGCGGATGGTCAACGTCCGGTGAAAGGTCTCGTTGATCTCGATCCCGACATATTTCGTGTCGGGGCCGAGACGTTTCAGGATCGCCGCCGTCATCACGCCGGTGCCCGGACCGAACTCGACGATCGTGCGGGCTTCGGCGAAATCGATCGGCGCGATCATCGCCTCGGCCAGCGCGTCGGAACTCGGCACGATGGCGCCCACAGCGCGTGGGGCGCGGCGGAACTGGACCAGGAATTTCAGCAGATCGCCTTGCACGTGCTATCCCAGGTGACGAGGTTATCGGGCGGTAGGGCTTTCGAAACCGCGCGCGGAATGCGAGCATACCCACATCGACGCACAGTCAGAATCCGGCCAATCAGAATCCTATGTCCGCTTTAAGCACCGTTATCGTCCCGATCAACCGCGCAGGTTGGCCCTTCATCGCCGGCTTCGTCGCCGCGACCGCCCTGTTCTTCTGGATCTATGCGCCTTTGGGCTGGATCGCGCTGCTCGCGACCGCCTGGTGCATTTATTTTTTCCGCGACCCGCCCCGCGTCGTTCCCTTGCGCGAAGGCCTGATGGTGAGCCCGGCCGACGGCCGCGTGACCATGATCGTGCCGGCCGTTCCGCCACCTGAACTGGAGATGGGATCGGAGGAGATGCTGAGGATCAGCATATTCCTGAATGTCTTCAACGTGCATGTGAACCGCGTGCCGATCAGCGGCACGGTGGTGATCTCCGCCTACCATCCCGGCAAGTTCCTGTCCGCCTCGATGGACAAAGCGAGCGACGTCAACGAACGGGCCGCGGTGCGGCTTAAGATGAAGGACGGACGGGAGATCGCCTTCGTCCAGATCGCCGGCCTCGTGGCCCGGCGCATCGTCAGCATGCTGACGAACGGTCAGGAAGTGCGCACCGGCGAACGCTATGGCCTGATCCGTTTCGGCAGCCGGGCCGACATCTATCTGCCGCGCGACGCGCAGCCGTTGGTCATCGTCGGCCAGACGGCGATCGGCGGCGAAACCATCCTGGCCGACCTCGCCAGCACGGAGCCGGCGCGCACGGGTATCCGCGATTGATGCCCGCGCCCCGGCAAAGGCGGACCCTGCCCCGGGGGTCGTTCTTCCGCATGCTGCCCAACGCGCTGACCACATTGGCGCTGGCGGCCGGTATGAACGGCATTCGCTTTGCCGTACAGGGCCGCTGGAAGGCCGCTGTCATCGCGATCATGGTTGCGGCCGTCCTGGACACGCTGGACGGGCGCACCGCGCGCCTGCTGAACGCGCAGAGCAAGTTCGGGGCCGAATTGGACAGCCTGTCAGACGTCGTGTCGTTCGGCGTGGCGCCGGCCTTGATGCTCTATCTCTGGTCGCTGCATGGCGGCGGCAATATCGGCTGGCTGGCGACCCTCGCCTTCGGCATCTGCGCGGCGCTGAGGCTTGCCCGTTTCAACACGGCGCTTTCCGCCATCGGTCCCAAGCAGCCGAAGGCGCCTTATTTCGTCGGGGTCCCGACGCCGGCTGGTGCGGGCCTGGCGATGTTGCCGATGATCATCGACCTGCAGAACGGCGAGCCGCTGCTGGCCGTCCATCCGTATTTGGTCGCGTTCTGGATCATCGGCGTCGCCCTCTTGATGGTAAGCCGCATCCCGACGCTGGCACTGACCGGCTTCCATGTCAGCCAGCGCATGCGCATGCCGATGCTGGCTGTGATCGGCATCGCCGCAGGCGCGATCGTTGACATGCCCTGGGAAATGGCAATCGCCGTCGGGGTAGCGTACCTGGTCAGCATCCCCGTGCTCTATTGGCGCCATGCCAAGCTCCGCAGAGCCGCCGGAGCGGAGGAGCCGGCTGGCGAGGAAGCCGATGATATGGCCTGAAAGGGCTGCCTCGATTTGACATTTCCGCCCCTGCCCGGCTAAAAGCTGCGCACGTTCAAGGCTCCCGAGGGGGCTGGTCGGTCGACGAGTTTCGTCCACCGACCTTTTTCGTTTGGCCATAAGCCAAACAACTGGAGTTTCTGAGAGCCTGATGTTCGAGGGTCTGACAGGTCGCCTGGGCGACATCTTCACCAAGCTGCGCGGCCGTGGCGCGCTGACCGAGGAAGATGTTGTCGCCGCGCTGCGCGAGGTTCGCATCGCGCTGCTGGAGGCTGACGTCGCACTCCCCGTCGTCAAGGACTTCATCGCCAAGGTGCGCGAACGCGCGGTCGGCCAGGAAGTGCTGCGTTCGATCACGCCCGGCCAGCAGGTCATAAAGATCGTCCACGACTGCCTGGTGGAGATGCTGGGCGAGGCGAACGAGACGCTGAACCTCAACGCTGTCCCGCCGGTACCGATCCTGATGGTCGGCCTGCAGGGCTCCGGCAAGACGACCACCACCGGCAAGATCGCCAAGCGCCTTGTCGAGCGCGAGAACAAGCGCGTGCTGATGGCCTCGCTGGACGTCGCCCGCCCGGCGGCGCAGGAACAGCTCCGCGTACTGGGCGAGCAGGCCAAGGTTCCGACTCTGCCCATCATCCCCGGCCAGAGCCCGGTCGAGATCGCCAAACGTGCAATCGCCGTTGCCCGCGCCGAAGGCTATGACGTCGTCATGCTCGACACCGCCGGCCGCTTGGCGATCGACGAGGCGCTGATGGCCGAAGTCGTCGCGGTGCGCGATGCGACCGGTCCGGTTGAGACACTGCTGGTTGCCGATGCGATGACCGGCCAGGATGCGGTAAACGTCGCGAAGATCTTCGACGAACGGGTCGGGCTGACCGGCATCGTGTTGACCCGCATCGACGGCGATGCCCGCGGCGGCGCGGCCCTATCCATGCGCGCCGTCACCGGCAAGCCGATCAAGCTGTTGGGTGTCGGCGAACAGCTGAACGCGCTGGAGGCCTTTCATCCCGAGCGCCTGGCGGGGCGCGTGCTGGGTATGGGTGACGTGGTCAGCCTGGTCGAGCGCGCCGCCGAGACGATCGACCGCGAAGAGGCTGAGAAGCTTGCCAAAAAGCTGGAAAAAGGCGGCTTCGACCTGGACGATTTCGCGTCCCAGCTGAAGCAGATGGGCAAGATGGGCGGCCTTGGCGGCATCATGGGAATGCTGCCCGGCATGGGCAAGATCAAGGACCAGCTGAAGAGCGCCAATATCGACGACAAAATGCTGCAACGGCAGCAGGCGATCATCAGCTCGATGACCAAGGCCGAGCGCAAGAACACCAAATTGCTGAACGGTTCACGCCGCCGGCGTATCGCGTTGGGTTCCGGAACCGAGGTTCAGGACGTAAACCGGCTTCTGAAGCAGTTCCTGCAGATGCAGGAAATGATGAAGAAAATGCAGAAAATGGGCAAGAAAGGCTTCATGCGAAGCCTGGCAGGAAAACTGCCGCCGGGCATGATGCCCCCCGGCGGCCTTCGTTAATTCACGCATTCACTGAGAAGGAAAACACAATGTCTCTGAAGATTCGTCTCGCCCGCGGCGGCGCCAAGAAGCGTCCATACTACTCCATCGTCGTCACCGACTCGCGCAGCCCGCGCGACGGCCGATTCATCGAGAAGATCGGCACCTACAACCCGATGCTGCCGAAGGAGCACGAGACCCGCATCACGATCAACGAGGAGCGCGCGAAGCATTGGCTGTCCGTCGGCGCGCAGCCGACCGACCGCGTTACCCTGTTCTTCGGCAATGCCGGGCTGGTCGAGAAGCGCCAGTGGACCGAGACGCCGACCAAGTCGACGCCGAAGGCGAAGGCTCAGGAGCGCCTGAAGGCCACCGCCGCGGCTGCTGCTGCTGAAGCTCCGGCTGCTCCGGCGGAAGAAGCGCCCGCTGCCGAGGCCTGATCCGAAGGATCGGCTTCGAGGTTCGGTGAACGGTCATGCCTGGCGGTGAAAAACGCGTCTGCGTCGGCCAGTTGCTCGGTGCGCATGGTGTCCGGGGCCTGGTGAAGCTTGCGAGCTTCACCGAGGATCCGGCGGCCATCGCCGAGTATGGCGCCCTGACCGACGAAACGGGCAAGCGGACCTTCACGGTGGCGCTGCGTGGCGCCAATAAAGGGCACTGGCTGGCCGAGGTCGCTGAGATCCAGGATCGCGACGCTGCTCAAGCGCTGAACGGCACACGGCTCTACGTCGAGCGCTCGCAGTTGCCGCCGCCGGACGAGGAGGAGTTCTATCACGCGGACCTGATCGGCCTGCGTGCGGAACTGCCGGACGGCACTCTGCTCGGCACGGTCGCGGCGATGCATAATTTCGGCGCCGGCGACATCGTCGAACTCACCTTGCAAGGGGGGAAGCGGCCGATGTTGCCGTTCGACCGCCAGACGGTGCCAGAGATCGACATCGCCGGCGGCCGAATCGTGGTCGACCCGCCGGCCGAGTTGCTCGAATCGGGCGCCAAGGACCAGGCGGCGTCGTGACCGAAACGCGCGAACCCTGGGAGGTGACGGTCCTGACGCTGTTTCCGGCGATGTTTCCCGGTCCGGTCGGCCATAGCCTGGCCGGAAAGGCCCTGGAAACCGGGACTTGGCGGCTCCGGGCGCTGGACATTCGGGAGTTCGCGCGCGATAAGCATCGCTCCGTGGACGATACCCCGTTCGGCGGAGGGGCCGGCATGGTGATGCGGCCCGATGTGCTCGATCGCGCGATCCGCGCGGCGCATCGGCCCGGACACCGGCTGATCTATCTGTCGCCGCGCGGTCGTCTGTTGACGCAGGATTGGGTCACCGAGCTGTCGAATGCGCCGGGACTCACCTTGGTCTGCGGCCGATTCGAAGGAGTCGATGAACGTGTCCTCGCCGCCAACGCGGCCGAGGAAATGAGCGTCGGCGATTATGTACTATCCGGCGGTGAGCCGGCGGCCATGGTCTTGATCGATGCCTGCGTACGGCTGCTGCCGGGCGTGATGGGCAACGCGGAGACCTCGGCCGAGGAGAGTTTTTCGGACGGGTTGCTGGAGTACCCGCATTATACGCGGCCCGCACTGTGGCGTGACGCGGAGGAGCGGGAATGGGCGGTGCCCGAGGTGCTGGTTTCTGGGCACCATGAGAAGGTGAAGGCTTGGCGTCGCGCGGAGGCCGAACGGCTGACGCGGGAGCGGCGCCCGGATTTGTGGTCCCGCTATGCGGGATCGCGCGGTTGAGTTTGGATTTGTCGTGCGGCCGGTGATGCCCGGCCAGTTTTTGTGAGGAGTGGAAGATGAACATTCTTGAGTCGGTCGAAGCGGGTGAGATTTCCCGCCTGACCGAAGGCCGTGTCATTCCGGCCTTTTCCGCGGGCGACACCGTCCGCGTCAACGTGAAGGTCGTCGAAGGCACGCGTGAGCGCGTCCAGGCGTTCGAGGGCGTCTGCATCGCCCGCCGCAACGCCGGTGTGAACTCGTCCTTTACGGTCCGCAAGATCAGCTATGGCGAAGGCGTCGAGCGTGTATTCCCGCTCTACAGCCCGCGTCTGGACTCGGTCGAGCTGGTCCGCCGCGGCGATGTCCGTCGGGCGAAGCTCTATTACCTGCGCGGCCGTCGCGGTAAGTCGGCGCGTATCGCCGAACGCACCACCGGTCATGGTCTGAAGGACAATACTGAGGAGTAACTCGGTGATGGCGGCCCCTCGCACGCTCTTCGAGAAGATACTGGATAGCCATACTGTCAGCCGCGAGGCGGACGGTACCACCCTGCTCTATATCGATCGCCACCTCATCCACGAGGTGACGAGCCCGCAGGCTTTCGAAGGGCTGCGAATTTCGGGCCGCAAGGTTCACCGTCCGGAAGGCACGCTTGCCGTTCCGGATCACAACGTGCCGACCACGGCCGGCCGTCATTTCGGTCCGGACGAAGAGGAAGGCCGTATCCAGCTGGGCCAGTTGGAGAAGAACGTCGTCGAATTCGGCGTGCCCTATATCCCGATGGACGATATCCGCCAGGGCATCGTTCATATCGTCGGCCCCGAACAGGGCATGACCCAGCCGGGGATGACGATCGTGTGCGGCGACAGCCACACCGCGACGCACGGGGCGTTCGGCGCGCTGGCCTTCGGCATCGGCACGTCCGAGGTCGAGCATGTTCTGGCGACCCAGACGTTGCTGTTCAAGCCGGCCAAGGCGATGCGCGTCACCATTAACGGCACCCCTGCCCCGGGCATCACCGGGAAAGACCTGGTGCTGGCGGTGATCGGTAAGATCGGCACCGCCGGCGGCACCGGCTATGTCATCGAATATGCCGGCGAAGCGATCCGCGGCCTGACGATGGAAGGCCGCATGACCGTCTGCAACATGACGATCGAGGCGGGCGCCCGCGCCGGGCTGATCGCGCCGGACGAGACGACCTTTGCCTATCTGAAGGACCGCCCGAACGCGCCGAAGGATGCGGCGTTCGACCAGGCCGTCGCTTTCTGGAAGACGCTGCCGACTGACGAGGGTGCGACCTACGACAAGGAAGTCGTGCTCGATGCTGCCGATATCGCGCCGCAGGTCACCTGGGGCACCAGCCCTCAGGACGTGCTGCCGATCTCCGGCACCGTGCCGAACCCGGCCGATTTCGAAGATGCCGGACGCCGCGCGGCGGTTGAACGCTCCTTGCACTATATGGGCCTGGAGGCTGGCCAGAAGCTGAGCGAGCTGGCGGTCGACACCGTCTTCATCGGCTCCTGCACCAACGGCCGCATCGAGGACCTGCGCATCGCCGCCGCCGTCGCCAAGGGCCGCAAGGTGGCTCAGGGCATGCGCGCGCTGGTCGTCCCGGGCTCCGGCCTGGTCAAACAGCAGGCTGAGCAGGAAGGGCTGGACAAGATCTTCCGCGAGGCTGGTTTCGAATGGCGCGAACCGGGCTGCTCCATGTGCCTGGCGATGAACGCCGACCGGCTGGAGCCTGGTCAGCGCTGCGCCTCGACCTCGAACCGCAATTTCGAGGGAAGACAGGGCCGCGGTGGACGCACACATCTGGTCAGCCCGGCCATGGCAGCCGCGGCGGCGATCACCGGAAAGCTGACGGACATCCGCAGCTTCGCCTGAGGGTGTAAGGGTAAAAGGGGACGGAGAACGGCTATGGGTGAATTCGCAAGCTTCAAGAAGCTGTACACGCCCTATCTGGTTCCGGCCGTGTTCTGGCTCGCGGTTGTGTTCAACACGATCGACGCGCTGTTCGGTGGGCACGGCTTCATCGAGGCCGTCTTCTATCTCATCCTCGGACCGATCCTGATTCGCATCATCTGCGAGGTCTTGATCGAAGCGTTCAAGATCAGCGAGACGCTGGGCGAGATCCGCGACGAACAGCGCAAGCAAGCGGTGCAGGCGATGTTCAAGCCGGAGCCCGCCCCCACAACCACAAACCCGCCGCCGGTGGTCTAATCCATGCAGAAATTCACCAAGCTGACCGGCGTCGCCGCGCCGCTGCCGATGATCAATATCGACACCGACATGATCATCCCGAAGCAGTTCCTGAAGACCATCACGCGCTCGGGCCTGGGCAAGTCCCTGTTCTTCGAAATGCGCTATGACGACAACGGCAAGGAACTGCCGGACTTCGTGCTGAACCAGACTCCTTATCGCCAGTCCGAGATCCTGGTCGCCGGCGATAATTTCGGCTGCGGCTCCAGTCGCGAGCACGCGCCGTGGGCGCTACAGGATTTCGGCATCCGCGCCGTCATCGCGCCCTCCTTCGCCGATATCTTCTTCGGAAACTGCTACAAGAACGGCATGTTGCCGGTCGTGCTCCCGCAGGAGCAGATCGACGTCCTGCTGGCCGATGCGGCGGGCGACAACACCCGTGTGCTGACCATCGATCTGCCGAACCAGAAGGTCATTCGCGCCAACGGCGAAAGCTTCCATTTCGATATCAATCCGACCAGCAAGCATCAGCTGGTCGAAGGGCTGGACGAGATCGGCCAGACCCTGCAGAAGGCTGACGATATTGCCAGCTTCGAGCAGAAGCAGAGCGCCGCGCAACCCTGGCTGTGGTCGTCGAACGCCGCTTAATTCAATTTTTCTGTCAGCCCAAATCTCGTCAGCAAGGCTTTCCAATGTCCCATAAGATCCTGCTCCTCCCCGGCGACGGTATCGGTCCGGAAGTCACCGGCGAGGCCCGGCGCCTCCTGGCCTGGATGCAGGATCGCCGCGGCATTGCCTTCGAGACCGAGGAAGCGCTGGTCGGCGGTTGCGCATACGAGGCGGAAGGCACGCCGCTGTCGGATGCGACCATCGCCCGCGCCAAGGCGGCGGATGCCGTGATCCTGGCCGCAGTCGGCGGTCCTAAGTGGGACGCCCTGCCCTTTAACGTCCGTCCCGAGGCCGGCCTGCTTGGCTTGCGTAAGGAGTTGGAGCTGTTCGCCAACCTGCGCCCGGCTATCGTCTTCGACGCGCTGGTCGATGCCTCGAGCCTGAAGCCCGAGATCGTGCGCGGTCTGGACATCATGATCGTTCGCGAACTGACCGGCGGCGTCTATTTCGGCGAGCCGCGCGGCATCAGCGACCTGCCGAACGGCGAGCGCATCGGCATCAACACCCAGGTCTACACGACCCACGAAATCCACCGTGTCGCCCGG
>DATJHU010000147.1:0-5168 GCA_035493715.1 Alphaproteobacteria bacterium
GAACGCAGGTGGTTGATCTTCTCCAGCGCCATCTTGTCAGGGATCACAAGCGTCAGGCGGTAGCCCTTTGCCGCCGCGGCCAGCGCCAGGCCGAGGCCGGTATTGCCCGCCGTCGCCTCGACGATCAGGCCGCCGGGCTCAAGCTTTCCCTCGCTTTCAGCCGCCTCCACCATCGCCAGGCCGATGCGGTCCTTGATCGACCCGCCCGGATTCTGGTTCTCCAGTTTCAGGAACAGGCTGCACCGCCCGGTGTCGAAACGCGTGACCGGCAGCAGCGGGGTATTGCCGATCAGCCCGAGGACGGCGGGCGGCTTCCCATTGATTGACGCGTTCTTTTGCATGGTCCCCTCTCGTGAGAGCGGCTCGCCGCAATTGATCTCAATGCCATAGAATGCAACATCTTCTCTATATGCTCCCGCACAGGTCGAGGGGAAAGCCATGGGGATCGGACGAATCGGTGGTTATTTTTTCGTGGCGCTGGTGTCGGTGCTGCTGACCTATTTCGTCGTGCGCGTGCAGGAGGGGGACACGCAACGCTGCGATGTTCATCCCAAATTGACCTCCCAGGGACTGGCCGCGATCAAGACCAACCTGGAACGCGCCCGCGCGGCGGCCCACGACGCCACGATGAAAGACAAGCACGACGCGCAGGCGGCTTATCAGGCTGAGGAATCCTCCGCCGAGCAGCAATTCGTCTATGACATGCGCGATGCCGTGGCGGCGGAGTATCACCGGCACCGCCGCGCGCTGGACGGCTGTTTCTGAACTGGACCTTCCGCCCAGGGACAGCGGGGCACGGGTTCAGCGAAGGCCGCGTAAATTCCCGATCTGCGTTTGTGGAACATTTCGACCTGCCGGGAGTTGATCGATCGTCGTGCGAATAATCGCACATCGATCTCCGACGACGTGCCGCCATGCGGAAGCTGCGGTTTCTGCGGCGTGCCCGACGAAAAGGCTCCCATACATGACGAAGACTCGCTTGCGGGCGGTCGCCCGGATTTTGCCCTTCCTGCTTTTGACCGGCACCGCCTATGCGCAGATCGCACCGCCCTTCCCGGCCGAAACGGCGCCGGGGCCGACGGCCGGGCCGGTCGCGAAAGAACGCCTGGACCAGATGCTGGCGCCGATCGCGCTTTACCCGGATGAACTGGTCACGAACATACTTATGGCATCGACCTATCCTTCACAGGTTGTCGAAGCGACGAACTGGTTGAAGGATCCGAACAATGCGGCGCTCAAAGGCGACGCGCTCGCCGACGCGCTCCGGCCCCAGCCATGGGACCCGAGCGTCAAATTTCTGATGCCGTTCCCGCAAGTGATCCAGCAGCTCAACGATCAGGCGAGCTGGATGCAGGAACTGGGCAACGCCTTCACCGTCCAACAGTCCGAGGTCATGGGTGAAGTGCAGCATCTGCGCGAGATGGCGATGAGTTGCGGAAAGCTTCAATCGACACCGCAACTCAGGGTAGTTCACCACAGCTCCGCCATTTCGATTACCCCCACCGATCCGGGGGTCGTCTATGTGCCTGTTTACAACCCAACCGTCGTCTACGGCGCGTGGCCCTACCACGCCTATCCTCCGCGCTATTATCCGTGGCCCTCAGGCTTCGTGGCCGGCGGCGTCGGCTTCGGCTTGGACGTTGGGATCGGGTATAGCGTCGGCTTCGGTGCGGTCCGCCCATATTGGGGCTGGAGCCGTCCAGACTGGCGCCGGGGCGTGGTTTCCGTTGATTTCAACCGCGTGAACCGTATCGGAATTTACGATCGCTCGGCCATGAATGCGCGGTTCGCCGGCGGCCATTGGCATAATGGCGCCTACCTCGCCCGACACGGGCGGAACGGTGCTATGAGCCAATCCTCCGGCGTGAGCCGGCACAGCGCTCACTCCGGCCGGGGCGAATGGCATGAAGGCGGCGGAAAGCACAATGCCGGCCACTGGGACAACGGCTGGCATGGCAACAATCCCAAAAGCGAAAAGCACGGCGGCGGCGACCATGGCGGCGAGCACGGGCACGGTGAAGGGCACGGGCATGGCGAAGGGCACGGCGGCGGAAAAGGCGATCACGGTCACTGAGCCTGAAATCGGCGTTTTGCAGGCCAAACGCCTTGGCCGTGTAGATCAAACGACCCAGGTAACGAGCATGGCGACGGCCGTGACCGCCATCACGGCAGTCGACAGCCAGCCCATCACCTGAAGCGGTCGGGGCAGGGTGAACGCCCCCATCACGCGCGGCTGCATCGCCATCAGCATCATCAGGATCATCACCGGCACCGCCACGACGCCGTTCAGCACGGCGCTCCAGAACAGCGCCCTTATGGGGTCAATGCTGGTGAAGTTGATGCCGGTCCCGATCAGCGTCGCCGCCGCAACCACACCATAAAACGCCCGAGCCTCACGTGGCCTGCGCCCAAGGCCAGTCGGCCAGCCCAGCGCCTCACCCACCGCATAGGCGGCCGAGCCGGCGAGCACAGGGATCGCCAGCAGGCCGGTTCCGATGACGCCGATTGCGAAGATCATGAAGGCGGCATGCCCGGCGAGCGGCTCAAGCGCTTCGGCGGCCTGCGCCGAAGTCTGGATGTCCGTGATGCCGTTGGCATGGAGTGTGGCCGCGGTCGTCAGGACGATGAACAGAGCGACGATGTTGGAAACGGCCATGCCGAAATAGGTGTCGATGCGAATGCGGCGAAGCTCTCGCTTCGCTTCCGCCGGCGCCTCGAGCAACGTGTGAGCGCCGGGTGTGGTCCGTTCGTCCTCCGCCTCCTCCGACGATTGCCAGAAGAAGAGATAGGGGCTGATCGTGGTGCCAAGCACGGCAACCACGGCGACGATATAATCGGTCCTGAACGAGATCGGCGGCCATACGATCGCCAACCCAACCTCCTTCCAAGGAACGTGCACGACCAGCACCGTCGCTACATAGGCGAACAGCGAGATGGTCGACCATTTGAGGATGGAGACATAGAGCGTGTAGCGCGAAAAGATCTCGAGTGCGGCACAGCCGACAGCAAACAGCACGACATAGAGATGCATCGAGCCCCCGATCAGCAGCTTGAGCGCATCGCCCATGCCGCCAAGATCGGCTGCGAGATTGATTGTGTTGGCGACCAGGAGCAGGCCGACGATCAGCCTGAGCAGCCAGACGGAATAATGCTGACGGATATTGCCGGCGATGCCATGACCGGTAACACGGCCGATACGGGCGCTGATTTCCTGGATCGCGGCCATCAGCGGATAGCTGAAGATCGTGAGCCACGCCATGCCGTAGCCGAACTGGGCCCCGACCTGGGAATAGGTGGCGATGCCGCTGGGATCATCGTCCGACGCCCCGGTGATAAGGCCGGGCCCCAGGATCTTCAGGAAGCCGTTCTGCGACACCGGAACGGCCCCGTCGTCCGCGGAAGCAGCGACAGAAACGTCTGTGGGCATTCGCAGCTCGGTCGACATCGATCGCTCTCCAGGTCGAGCCAGGCAAGCAGGATATGCAGATACCGGGCCAGAGCTTGAATCAGATAATCAGAGCCTCAACCGGGCGGGGGATCGAGCACCAGGGCATAAGTCGACATCAAACGCTTCACCCCGGCCGCCATCTGGCTGGACGACAGCGTGGATCCGGAAATGATCTCGATATCGTCGAATTTGGCGCCGTGATGCTTGCCGTAGAATTGCGCGCGCCATTCGGGCGTGGTGATGCCGTCATACTTGTCGAGGCATTCCAGCACCTCGATATGCTGGACGGCACCGTTGGCGCCGATGGCGACGGCATAGGTGATCCAATCGTCCCGGCCGCGCACCTGGTCCAGGATGAACCAGCCGCCGGTCGAAGCCTTCCACGCCTTTATGTTGCGGGTCCAGACATTGACATCGGAATCGTTGATGATGGCGTTGAACTGTTCCTGATCGAGCGTCACAAAATTGGGTGTGAGGGTCGCCCCGGGAAACATCGCAGCCTGCGCCTGTTCGACCGTCATGTAATTGGAGGCCGCCGCCGGCGCGCTCGCGAAAATCGCCGCGGGAATCAAAAATAGTTGTGAGCGCATCAAGCCAGCCCGCTGACCGTCCTATACCGATCTTGCCAAAAGGCGTAACCGCAAATCGCGGTTCCGTAAAGCCGGCGGGTTGTCACAAGTGGAACTGTCGCTTGGCGCGCCCGGAAGGACTCGAACCTCCAGCCTTCTGATTCGTAGTCAGATGCTCTATCCAATTGAGCTACGGGCGCAGCTGCGACCGACCGGGCGGAGTTTCCGAAGCACCGGGCGGGGAAGGCGGCGACCCTAATCAAACTGTTTCGCGAAGGCAAGAGAGCGGGGCGTGAATTTCACCAATGGTCGATTTTTCAGCATCGCGCCCATGGCCAAGCGGCGAATTATCTCTAAGATCGGCCGCGTTTTCGCGGGCTTAGCGTAGGGAAATAATGCGTCCATCCCCGATACATCTTCGGATCGTTGCCGTCGCCGGCTTGCTGGCGGTAACGCTTGCCGCCTGCGATACCGTCATGGAGGGCTTGGTCGGCCCGACCAAGGAAGAGTTCGAGAAGCAAAAAGCGGAAGCAAAAGCCAAGATGCTGGCCGCCGGCCACCCGCCGATGACCACAAACCAGCCCTTGGGATCGGCCTTCGTTACCGACAGCAAGCTAATGCCGGGCTATGCCGGGACCGCGATCCTGCCGCCGACGTTGCCCACCGACACACCCACCGCCGGAGAGGACGAGCCGCTGCCACCGTCGTCGGCCGGCCCGCACCCGGTCCTGGCGACCGTGCCGCTGTCGTCCGACGGCAAGCAACTCATGCCGCTGACCATCGCGGTCAATCGCGTAAGGAGCGCGACCAACGGAACGGACGCCTCTTTCGTGATTCTGGTACTGTCGCCGCCGGCGACCGATGCCGGCGCCATGGACAAGAATAACATCGCCGCGCGCGACGCTGCCGGCCACGCGGTGAAAGCCCTGGCCGACGCCGGGATCGCACCGGATCACATCGAAATCTCGATGGCGACCAATCCCAGCGTCGGGAGCGGTGAGATCCGCCTCTATCGCCGCTGACCCCCTTCACGTCCGGTCATAAAAAAGGGCGGCCTGTTACGGCCGCCCTTTTGGATGTGTCTTGGAGGGATTGTCAGACGGAGTAGTACATCTTGAACTCGATGGGGTGGGGTGCGGTCTCGAAGGCCA
>DATJHU010000148.1:0-3183 GCA_035493715.1 Alphaproteobacteria bacterium
GACGCCAGCACCGCGACGTCAGGACCACACGTCTTTGCCGTACGCTCTCATGCCGTTCGCTATCGGCACTGCCAGCGTCCACCGCGACCCGCCCCACGATCACGGCGATCATGATACGCCCCTCTTGCCGGGACGGGATGGATGTTATGTAACGCTGATTTGGGCTTCCGGAAAACAGAAATATTTTCGATTTACGCAGATTTTTCGCTTGACATGACTTCCGAAAATCGGAATCGATGATTTGCCCGTCGGACCTCGTGGGGCAAAGGCAGGGTCGCGTCGTAGGTTGGGTAGAGCGCAGCGAAACCCACCGCCAGTGTGGAGACGAAAGAGGTGGGTTACGCTTCGCTAACCCACCCTACGAAACTGGCTACGAAGCGACATCCAACGCTACAGAATCTTTCGCTTCGCCAAATTTCGCATCAGCGCGCCGATGCCGAAGGTCCAGGGTTCGCATTCGTCGCTGGTGCGCATGCGGTTGACCAGTTGGCCCAACTGGGGCGCGGATATGGTGACGATGTCGTCGCGCTTGTGGGTAAAGCCCTCACCTTTCGCATCGCGGTCTTTCACCGGCGCGAACATGGTGCCAAGGAACAGCGCAAAGCCGTCCGGATATTGATGCACCGTTCCGATGGTCTGGGCGACGAGATCAGTCGGATCGCGGCTGATCTTGCTGATCGACGAATGGCCCTCGAGAACGAAGCCGTCTGCTCCCTTCACGGTCAGCCCGACGTCCATACGGCGCACGTCGTCGAGCGAGAAGGTGTTGTCGAACAGCCGCAGCAGCGGGCCGACCGCGCAGGAGGCGTTGTTGTCCTTGGCCTTGGACAACAGCAACGCCGAGCGTCCCTCGAAGTCGCGCAAATTGACGTCGTTGCCGAGCATGGCGCCGACGATCGCGCCGCGGCTCGATACCACCAGCACGACTTCCGGCTCGGGGTTGTTCCAGGTCGATTTGGGATGCAGGCCGGCATCCATGCCCGTCCCGACCGAGGACATCGTCGGCGCCTTGGTGAACACTTCGGCATCGGGACCGATGCCGACTTCCAGATACTGGCTCCAGGCGTTCTGATCGATCAAAACCTGCTTCAGTTTCATCGCTTCGCCCGAGCCGGGCTTGAGTTTGGAAAAATCGTCGCCGACCAGCCGCACCACTTCCTTGCGAATGGCGTCCGCCGACGCCGGATTGCCCCGCGCCCGCTCCTCGATCACGCGCTCCAGCATCGAGATCGCGAAGGTGACGCCCGCCGCCTTCAACACCTGCAGGTCGAGCGGCGCGAGCAGCCAGGGTTTTGCGCTGTCGCGGCGGTCGGGCGGCGTATTGGCGAGAATGCTTTCGAGATCGCCGATCCGTTTCCCCGCCACTGCGCGCAACGCCTCGACCGGGTTCGCTGCCTCGCACAGCGCACTCACGGTCGAGATACCGGCGCTGACATCGAAGACACCGTCGCTGCGAATGGCGACCACGGCCGGGCCCGCCATGTCAGGCATCCACACCCTCCCCACCAGCGTGCCGCTGGTGCCGTCTTCGGGCAGAACATCCCTGGCTGTCAGCGTGATCATCGGCTTGCTCCTTTTATGTATTTGTCGTCCCGGCGAAGGCCGGGACCCATAATCCCGGTCATCTGTTGTTGAATGAAACCGTCGACCATTGTGCTCAACGATTGCCGCGGCGGCGTATGGGTCGCGGCCTTCGCCGGGACGACAATAATTACCGCCACGGCTCGACGATGATCTTCGTATGTTGCTCCGGATTGGCGAGATCGGCAAATGCCTGCGCGACACCGTCGATGCCGACGCGCGCCGTTACCAGCGACGCCGCATCGACCTCGCCTTCTGCGATCAGGCGCAGCGAGTAGGCAAATTCTTCGGGCGTATAGCCCAGCACATACTGAACGCTGAGCTCCTTCAGAATGCCGAGCATCGGCTCGGCGCGGTCGGTCTCCATGCAGACGCCGACCACGACGATGCGGGCGTCGCGCGGCGCGCCTTCGAACACCTGCTGGATCAGCCCGGGGATGCCGACGCATTCGAAAATCAGCGCAGGTTTCAGCGCCGGCAACAGGGCCTGCAGCGGCGGGCGCGCGGCTTTTTCCTCCGGCGACATCGCGGCGTGCTCGGCCCAGGTCGCGTAGGGTTGCGAACGCGCCGGATCGACGACGATATCGGCGCCGAGCCTTTCGGCAAGCCGCCGCCGTGCCGGCGAATAATCCGCCGCCACGATCGGGTGCAATCCCCTGATCTTGAGGGCTGCGATCACGGCCAGTCCAACCGGCCCGCAGCCGATCACCAGCGGCACTTCGCCGCCTCTAATATTGGCCTTGGCGACGGCGTGGACGCCGACCGCCAGCGGCTCGGTCAGCGCCGCATGTTCGGCCGCCAAACCATTGGGGACCTCGAGCAGCAGCTCTTCGCTGAGCAGCATGCACTCGGCATAGGCGCCGACATTGTCGTTGGAATAGCCGATGCCCTGCGGTCCCTGCGCCGTCAGCAGCGCCGGCAGCGAACATACCCTGGCGCCGGCCTTGAATTTGCGCGCGGTATCCGGACCATAGTCGAGAATTTCGCAGCAGAATTCGTGGCCGAACACGACGTCGCGGGACAGGTCCATCGGCTTGCGGCCGGGGAAATGCTTTGCCAGTTCGACCATGCGGTGGGCGTGCTTGCGGGCATGCAGGTCGGACCCGCAAATGCCGCAGGCCAGCGACTTGACCAGCACCTGACCTGCGCCAGGCTTCGGCTCGGGCATCTGATCGACGACGATCTCGCCGTTCCGGAAGATTGCAGCGCGCATCGGCATCCCCTCCTGTTCTTCGTTACTGTTTACCTCCCACAGCGGCGCGGAGAAGGGAAGAACGAAAGCAGGTCGCGGGCTCAGGCGTTGGGCGACGGTTCGGCCGGCACCATCAAAAGCTGCGAGCGCCGGACCCGCTCGCGATGGGCGGTATAGAGGCTGCTGGCGACGATGAAGGCCGCGCCCGTCACGGTCCAGACGTCAGGCACTTCGCCAAACACCAGGAAGCCGCCGGCGCTGACCCACAGCAATTGCGTGTAGGAGAACGGCGCCAGCACGGAAGCACCCGCGTAACGGAACGCCAGCACCACGATCCACTGCCCGGTGGTCGAGGCGATGCCGATGAAGACGCCGAACATGATATCGTGCCAGCTTGGCGTCACCCAGAC
>DATJHU010000149.1:0-3661 GCA_035493715.1 Alphaproteobacteria bacterium
GATCCGTCCTGGGTGCGCTGGAAGATCGACCGGCTGGGCACGCTCGCCTCCCACCCGCAGGAGGTACTCGACAACATGTCGGACGTCGCGCATTTCCGGCCGACCCACGGCAGCACGGAGGTCGCGTATTTCGATAACGAATATGACGGCAACACGATGATCCAGTATTTCGGCGCCGGGCACCGCACGCTGACCGCCGGCGACGAACTTCTGGAGCTGAAGACCTGGTACGACGGGCCGGGCATCCTGCGATCGCGCATGTGGGGGCACCTCCCATCGATCATGATGATCGCCCACACACCGGTCGACGATGGCGTGATCAAGGTTTGGCATTCGCTGATGGTGAAGTCGCCGCATCCGGTCGCGACGGATGAGGACGTGGCGGTTGCCCGCGCCTATCAGGAAGCCAGCCGGCTTGCCTTCGCCCAGGATTTCGAGGTGTGGGCAAACAAGCGCCCCGCCATCAACATCCTGCAGGTGCCGACCGACGGTCCCTTCCACAAGGGCCGCATCTGGTACAGCCAGTTCTACAACCCGCGGGACAAAGCGGCCGACATCCAGAAGCGGGTAAACGGCATCCACGCGAGCAAGCCGCGGACGCGGCCGGCGCAAGCGGCCTGAAGTCGGGTCGCGGCAGCCGAAGGGGTCATAGCGTGCCGCATTCCCGATCGATGCGAGATGAACAATTCACCAAGCCCGCCCCCGATCGCCCAGCGACGCACAGGGCCCCGTCAAGCGCAGGGACTGGATGCGGCTGGGCCGGTGCGGCTGAGCCAAGGATAGAATGTCCGTCCGTTACGGCGCGTACTGAAGGCGGCTTGAAGCCTTCGAGGTTGCGGTCGTCGACATCTCATTCTGGCCGGCGAATAGCTCCGCCGTCGTCACGCTGGATGAGCCGCTGACCGGGCTTTTATTCCGGGCGGTCACGCCGTAGGCCTTAATCACGTTGCCGACGGTTTTGTAATAGACCAGTTGCGCCGCGAAGCTGGCGATCCTGCCGCTCTTGTCGCGGCAAAGCGTTACGTAGGTATTTTTGAGTAAGCCATCCAGCACAAAACCTTGGGCCGTCAGCTTGGCGCCGTTTGTAAGGCCGTCGTAGAAACCGAATTCGACGCGCTTATAATCGACGTGCTTCACGGTATGACAACGGCCGGCACCGGCCGACCAGCCTGTCGGAAGATCCAATATGCGTATGTGAACGGCCTTGGGGTGAAAAGAGGCCGGAGTTCCTTGATTCGTGACTCCGGGGGCGAGTTTGCCGCCGGTGATCTCTACCCACGCGGCGCGAGCCGGCGCAGCGTTCAGGGCCAGCCCAAGGGTTGCCGACCACAGAGCCAAAAGCGAGCTGCGCATACGCCGTCTTTCCCACACGCTTTTATTGCGGATAAATTAACACTTCTTGATCCTGCACTCAGCAAATTCCAGTTCCGTTCGAAGCGTTGGCCAGACCGGCCAGCATCCATCTACCCGATCAGATGCAGCACGACTTCCCGCCGGTGGGGGTGGGCGCGGTGTTCGAAGAGATAGATCGCCTGCCAGGTGCCGAGCGCCAGCCGTCCGCTCACGACTGGAATCGATAGCGAGGTCTGGGTCAGCGCGCTCTTGATGTGGGCCGGCATGTCGTCCGGCCCCTCGTCCTCGTGACGGTAACCGGCATCTTCCGGCACGATCCTGCGCAAGAAGCTCTCCAGGTCGCGCAGAACGTCAGGATCGGCGTTTTCCTGGATCGTCAGCGAGGCTGAGGTGTGGCGGCAAAAAACTGTCAGCAGCCCGGTTTCGACGCCGCAGTTCGACACGAAAGACCGAGCCTGCGGCGTGATATCGACCAACCCGGCGCCGTGTGTCGCGACCGTGATCGTATGGGCGGTTTGCGTCACCCCTTCGGTGCGGGCGCCCACTGGCCCTTGCGTTCCAGCATGTCGATCAGGTTCTTTTTCATCGGAATGACCCAATCGCGCTTCAGGTCGGGATGCAGCAGACCGGCGTCCTCCAGCTCGTCGCACAGGCGCATCTGGTGGGCGAAGTCGAACAGGTCGTATTGCGAGGTGAACTTACCGTCGCCGCCATAGGTGATGTAGGACACGCCGTGCTGTTCGTAATAGGTCCCATCCGGCCGCTGGCCGGGGCCGCGATTGACCCAATGGGTGATCACAAAATCCCCGTTGATGGCGTAGTTCAGGATCGGGAACGACCAGCCGCCCCAGCCGGCGCCGACATCCATGTCGCGGCCGTAATGCGTGCGGCGGATTTCCTCGCGGCCGTTCGCCACCACCGGACTCGTTCCGCCATAGGGACAGGTATAGACGCAGTGCGGCGCATAGAATTCGTCGGCGATCCACGACCAGGTGTTGCGCCGCTCGGCTTCGACGAACGCTTCGCGAAGGCCCAGGATCGTCTTTTCCACTTCTGCGTACGGATGCGCCATGACCATTCCCCGATGAGTTTGTCGTTGCCCGCAAGATGCCTTCCGGTCCAAAACTTTAAGCACGGATAAGGGGACAGGGGAAAGAGCGAATGACCGACATTGCGAAGGCCGCCGCGGACCGCGTTTTGACCGGCAAGGCGTGGGACGATTTCTGCGAAAACCTGCGGCGCGCCGGCCATATGGTCGACAAGTTCGGCGACGAGGCCGGGCCGCTGGACAAGGCGGAATGGTATCGCTTCATGACCCGCCTGGCCCGCAACGCCTTCGAACGCTACATGGAGAACGCCGAGCCCGACCGCCCACGGCTGCGCGACGCGCCGTGGCGCCAGGGCATCAATTTCCAGTCGCCCGACCAGGACCATCTGCTGGCCGAATTCGTCGATGGGACACGCGAATACCGCATCGTCGGCAATCGCGGCACGATCCCCTATTTCGTCATGGCGTCCTGGAACGCCAAGCAACCCAAGGATATCGGCGCGCGCGACTGGGCCGAGGCGGGCGTGGAGGGTTTGAAGGATTTCGACCCGGCGACCCTGCAGACCACCGGTTTCATCCAGAGCGACACGATCGATTTCGACGCCGACGGCAATTTCGAGGTGATCGTCAGCGCCAAGCCGTACGAACGCAACTGGCTGCGCATCACCGAGGACTGCGTCGGCCTGCTGGTGCGCAACGTCTATCACGAGCGGTCGAAGGAAACCCCGCCGACCATGCGGATCGAGCTGGTCGAGGAGACCGCGCCCCGCCCGATCCGCGCCGACGAGGTGGCTGAGAACCTGGCCAAGAGCGCCCAGATGGTGCTGGGCTATTCGGAACTGGTCCGCTCCTGGTGGCAGGACAATCTGGGCAAGCGGCCGAACCGCCTCCGCTTCTCGCGCGCCACCTACCTGTCCAACGGCGGCGTTGCCGACCGCCATTTCGGCTTCGGCACCTGGGACGTGCCGGCCGACAAGGCCCTGGTTCTGGAATTCACCCCGCCGGAGAGCGAGTACTGGATCTTCCAGCTCTGCAATATGTGGCAGGAGAATCTGGACAATTACGAAGACGGCCAGGGCTATGTCACAAAATTCACCGCCAAATACGAGCCGGATGGGCTGGTACGGGTGATCATCGCCGCGACCGATCCGGGCGTCCCGGGCAATTGGGTCGAGACCTTCGGCCATGTGAAAGGCGGCATGGGTCTGCGCCTGATCAAATGCACGACCCCACCCCCCGCGACCGGCTATCTGGTGCGGC
>DATJHU010000150.1:0-35258 GCA_035493715.1 Alphaproteobacteria bacterium
CGCGACGCCCGAACAGACCGACGCCGCCTCCTTCGCCGTGCTGGAGCCGACCGCGGACGGTTTCCGCAACTATTTCGGCCAGGGCAACGAGAAATCGCCGGCTGAATTGCTGGTCGACCGCGCGGACAAGCTGGAGCTGACCGTTCCGGAGATGACCGTGCTGGTCGGCGGCATGCGGTCGCTCGATGCCAACGAAGGACATTCGCAGCTCGGCGTCTTCACCAGCCGTCCGGGCACGCTGTCCAACGACTTCTTCGTCAACCTGCTCGACATGGCGACCGAATGGAGCAAGTCGTCCAAAGGCGACGGCACCTACGAAGGGCACGACCGCAAGACCGGCAAGGTCAAATGGACGGCGAGCCCGGTCGACCTGATCTTCGGTTCGAGTTCCGAACTTCGTGCTGTCGCCGAGGTCTACGCCTCCGACGACGCATCGGAGAAATTCGTGCATGACTTCGTCAACGCCTGGGTGAAAGTCATGAATCTCGATCGGTTCGACCTGCAGCGGTCTTAGACACTAGACTGATGTCGTGAGCGCGTAGGCGGTCCTTGTTGGACCGCCTACCGCCCTGTCGCGCTAGCCCTGGCTCGATCCGCGCCAGAGGTCGATGCCGCCATCGACGGCAAACCGGTCTATCTCGCTAAGTTCCTCGGCGCTAAAGGACAAATTATCCGTCGCCGCAAGGCAATCCTCCAGCTGCGCGATGCTTGAGACGCCGATCAAGGCTGACGAGACGCCGGGGTGGCGCAAAGTCCAGGCCAATGCCAGCTGCGCCAGGGTCTGGCCGCGCCGGCCGGCGATCTTGTTGAGGTCGCGAACGCGCGCCAGGTTTGCATCCGACAGATGCGCCGGCCGCAGCGACCCCTTCTGTGCGCCCCGCGAGTCCGCCGGTATGCCGTTCAGGTAGCGCGCTGTCAGCAACCCCTGCGCCAGGGGCGAGAACGGGATCAGCCCGATACCGAGTTCGGCCGCCGTATCGACCAGGCCGTTCTCGATCCAGCGGTTGAACATCGAATAGGACGGCTGGTGGATCACCAGCGGTGTGCCCAGTGATTTCAGGATCGCGGCTGCTTCCCGTGTCCGCTCCGGCGAATAGCTGGAGATGCCGGCATAGAGCGCCTTGCCGGACACGATTGCCTGATGCAGCGCGCCCATCGTCTCCTCAAGCGGCGTGTCGGGATCGAAGCGGTGCGAATAGAAGATGTCGACATAGTCCAGCCCCAGGCGCTTCAACGACTGGTCGAGGCTGGCGAGCACATATTTGCGCGAGCCGCCGCCCTGGCCGTAAGGGCCGGGCCACATGTCGTAACCCGCCTTGGTCGAGATGATCAGCTCATCGCGATAGCGCAGGAAATCGTCGCGCATGATGCGGCCGAAATTGGTCTCGGCAGCGCCGTAAGGCGGGCCATAATTGTTCGCCAGATCGAAATGCGTGACGCCGCGGTCGAAGGCGCGCCGAAGGATGCTCTTCTGAGTCTCCAAGGGCGAAACGTCACCGAAATTCTGCCAGAGGCCGAGCGAGATCGGTGGGAGTTTGAGTCCGCTACGACCGACGCGCCGATAGCCCCGGCCCCCATATCGATCAGCCGCTGCCAGATATGGCTCCGTCATGTCTCGCTCCCTGCAATGCTCGATGCCGCAGGGATAAAATAGTAACGCCGATCAGGCTTTCCTACACGCGCACCGCGCCCCGTCCGAACGCGTCGCGCGGTTATTCGACAAGTTTCGCAAGCTGCATGATCACTGTCCCCCAGCCGTCATGGAAACCGTATTCGACATGCTTGCTGGCTTCATCCGGCGTTCCGTGCATCACGCAAGAGGAGTAGTCCGTGCCCTCCGGATGATCGCAGAAGGTGATGATCGCCGTGATGTTCAGGAACGGCTTTTCCGCGGGCCGCCAACCACCGAGCAGCGTGTTGGTGAAGACAATCCGTTCCATTGGGTCTACAGCCAGGAAACAGGCGCTTTGGTGCGGACCGAAATCGCCGCCCGCCTCCGCCATCTCGGTCACGAACGCGCCGCCGGCCTGCAGATCCATCGCGACGACGCGGCAGCGCATCGGTTCGGGAATCCACCAGCGCGCGAACTTCACGGGGTCGGTCCAGGCGCTCCAGACAGCGGCGCGCGGCGCCTTGATGACGCGCGAGATCGTCAGGTCGAGCTCCGGATTCATTTCGTTATCCCCTGTTCTTCATCCAATAGAAATCGTTCGAGCCGGTCGGTGCGCTGCGCCCATAAGGCTCGCTGCGCGGAGAGCCATCCCTCGGCCGCGGCCAGCGCCTCCGGCCGTATCGCGCAGGTGCGCACCCGGCCCTGCTTACGCGTCTCGATCCAGCCGCTGTCTTCGAGTGCGCGCACATGCTTCAGGAAGGACGGCAAAGCCATCTCGAACGGCTCCGCCAATTCCCCGATGCTGGCGGGTCCGCGCCCCAATCGCGCGATGACTGCGCGCCGGGTCGGATCGGCGAGCGCCTGAAACACGGTATCGAGCGATGACGGATAGTTTTCCATAAGGCTAAGTATCATACGATCACACTTAGCTCAAGGGCTAACTGACTGCGCAAAGAGAACCCGCTCCCAATGAGCGGGTTCTCCCTGTCAGCGACAACGCTTACGCGACCGACTGTAGCAATCCGCCTTCCACCCGCAGCGCCGCACCGTTCGTCGCCGCAGCGAGCGGGCTGGCGAGATAAGCCACGAGATTGGCGACCTCCTCGCCTTCGATCATCCGTTGGAGTAACGAGGACGGACGGTGCCGCTGGAAGAATTCAGTCTCGAGTTCGGCCGGTGACGCTGATGGGTCGGACGACACGCTTTTCAGAAAATCGACAATGCCTTCCGAGCGGGTCGGTCCCGGCAGTACCGAGTTGACCGTCACGTCCGTACCCTTGGTCAGCTCGGCTAGGCCGCGCGCGATGTTCAACTGGGCCGCCTTGGTGACGGAATAGTGGATCATGTTTGGCGGCACCATGATCGCGGATTCGCTCGACACGAAGATAATCCGCCCCCAATTGCGGTCCAGCATCGGCTGGAAATACTGCCGTGCCAGCCGCGCCCCGCTGACGACGTTCACATCGAAGAACCGCAGCCAATCCTCGTCCGTCACTTCGGCGAAAGGCTTGGATTCATAGATGCCGAGGTTATTCACCAGGATATCGACGTGCGGCGCCTGCGCGAAGAGCGCAGCGGCGCCCTCCGCCGTTGCCACATCCGCAAGCACCGTCCAGGGGACGCGACCGGATGCCGACCCGATCTCAGAGGCCGCCCGATCCAGCTTGGCTTGCGAGCGGCCGGCCACGATTACATCCGCGCCCTCGACGGCCAACGCCTTGGCGATCTCGAAACCGATGCCCGCCGTCGAACCGGTGACCAGGGCGCTTTTGCCCGTCAATTGCAGATTCATCTCAATGCTCCGTCCTTGCCGCCCGATCGGCGGTTGTTACAGAGCACAAGATGGTATGTCCGCTATTGGTGATTAGATCACGCCATTGCGTTATATTCATGAATTGAAATCATGAATGGTGCCATATGGACAACCGGGCGGGCGAGATGGAGGTTTTTGTCCAAGCTGCGCAGCGCGGCAGCTTCGCCGCCGCTGCCAAGGCAATGCAACTGACACCTTCGGCGGTCAGCCGATCGGTCGCGCGCTTGGAAGACAGGCTCGGCGTGCGCCTGTTCCAGCGCACCACGCGCGCCCTGAGCCTGACAGCGGAAGGCGAAATCTACCTGACGCGGGCAACCGGCCTGCTGTCGGATATCGAGGAGATCGAGCGGAGCTTTGCGGCTGACGCGGCGGAACCGCGCGGCAGGCTGCGGGTCAACGCCTCCGTCCCTTTCGGAACATATGGCGTGATACCGGTCCTGCCCAAATTCCTGGAAACCTATCCGCGGATGATCCTTGACCTGTCGCTATCCGACGATGTGGTCGACCTGATCGAAGAGCGCGCAGACGTCGCCATCCGTATCGGCCCTCTTCGCGACACGACGCTACGAGCAAAGCTGCTGGGACGCAGCAAGATGGCAGTGGTGGCCGCACCTTCCTATCTGGAAAAACATGGCAAACCCGCTCACCCCGATGGGTTAGCCGGCCACAACTGCTTGAATTTCAATTTCCGCCGGTCTGCGGACCGCTGGCCGTTCCGTGTCGATGGAACGATCGCGAACTATCCCATCGTCGGCAACTTCCTGGGCAATTCCGGCGAGGTCGTCCGGCTGATGGCGGTCGCTGGCGTCGGTATCGCGCGGCTGGCGCACTATCACATCGCAGCCGACCTGGCTGCGGGCAGACTGGTGACGGTTCTGGAGCCGTTCAACCTGGGCGATCTGGAGGAAATCCACGCGTTGTTCGTCGGTCACGAGCGCCTGTCGCTCCGAGTCCGCGCATTTCTCGATTTTCTTGCGGCGCATGTGCGACTTTGAGTCCTGCGTGCATGTGCGCGCGTACTAACCCCTTGCTGCCATTGCGCTCTATCCACATCTGACCGGGAGCGGCACCGTCTCGCCGCGCAATTCCGTCTCATTCGAGAGTTTCATCATGGAATATCGTCAACTTGGCGCGTCCGGGTTCAGGGTGCCCGTTCTCAGTTTCGGCACCGGCACGTTCGGCGGCGAAGGCGCCTTCTTCAATTCCTGGGGTTCGACCGACGTCAGCGAGGCCACGCGGCTGATCGACATCTGCCTCGAAGCCGGCCTCAACATGTTCGACAGCGCCGACGGCTATTCGAACGGCCGTGCCGAGGAGATTCTGGGGCAGGCGATCAAGGGCCGGCGCGACCAAGTCATCATCTCGACCAAGGCGACATTCCGACGTGGCAAGGGGCCGAACGATGTCGGGTCTTCGCGCTATCACCTGACCCGCGCCGTCGAGGCTTCCCTCAAGCGGCTAGGCACCGACGTGATAGACCTTTTTCAGTTGCACGCCTTCGACGCAATGACCCCGATCGAGGAGACCCTGCAAACGCTGGACGACCTGATCAAGGCCGGCAAGATCCGCTATATCGGCGCGTCCAATTTCTCCGGTTGGCACCTGATGAAATCCCTGGCGATTTCGGATCGTTACGGTCTGCCGCGCCACGTCGCGCATCAGGCTTACTATTCACTGATCGGGCGTGACTACGAGAGCGAACTGATGCCGTTGGGCATCGACCAGAAAGTATCGGCCGTGGTGTGGAGCCCGCTTGGCTGGGGCCGCCTGACCGGCAAGATCCGGCGCGGTGCGCCGCCGCCGGAGGTCAGCCGTCTGCCGATAGCCGCCGATCGCGGCCCGCCAGTCGACGACGAGATGCTGTTTCGCGTGGTCGACGCAATCGACAAGATTGCCGCCGAAACCGGCAAGACGGTGCCACAGATCGCGCTCAATTGGCTGCTGCAACGGCCGACCGTGGCCAGCGTGATTATCGGCGCCCGCAATGAGGAACAACTGCGCGCCAATCTCGGCGCGGTGGGCTGGAACCTGACGCCGGAGCAGGTGAAGCGGCTCGACGAGGCCAGCGCATTCACGCCCCCTTATCCTTATTGGCACCAGCGCGGCGAGTTCTCCGAGCGGAACCCGCCGCCGGTCTGAACGGAGGACCGGTCGCAAAAACTTCAACCGGGAAGCGGGAATAAGGGAACGGCATCGCCCGTCTCCCAAAGGCGAACTCACCAAGCCCCATTCCCAGTTGGAGTTTCCGTCGATGACGATCACGACCGGTGCACTCTCGAAACGTGCCCGCTTTCCTGCCTTATTGGCCGCAGCAGCGATATCGGCAGCGATGACGCCCATTGCCAACGCTGCCGACAGCAACGTGGCCCGCCAGGAAACCGGCCTCAAGATCGCGCCCGTGCCGTTGAATTTCAAAGGCCTGAACAAGGGCGAGGTCGGCCTCGGCAGCTACCTGGTGACAGTCGCCCAGTGCAACGGCTGCCACACCAAAGGGGAATTCGCGCCGGGCGGCGATCCGTTCGATGGCCAGCCCTTCAAGGTGGTGAAGAGCGCTTATTTCGCCGGCGGCGTGTTCTTCGGCGGCACCCTGTGCTCGGCCAACATCACACCCGACAAAAACGGCCTGCCGGACGGCCTGACGCTGGCGCATTTCCTAAGCGCAATGAAGACCGGCCACGATTTCCGCGCGCCACCGAAGACCCTGCTGCAGGCGATGCCGTGGCCCTATTTCCGCAGCATGACCACCGACGACCTGACGGCAATCTACGCCTATCTGCAGGCCCTGCCGTCGAACAAGACGCCGAAATGCCCTTAAGGGTTGTTTTGAACGCGCCGAATATGCCAGACGGGTAACTTCCGGTTTGGATCAGGAACGAGAACTCTCATGGCGTGTCTGTGGACTTTGGCTGCCCGCCCTGAGGGAATGCCGACCCTGTCCGATTTCGCGCTGATGGAGGCTCCCCTTCCCGCTCTGGAAGACGGCATGATCCACGTGCGCAACAGCTGGCTGTCGGTCGACCCTTATATGCGCGGACGAATGAACGACGCCAAAAGCTATGCCCAACCCTACGAGATCGGCGAGCCGATGGCGGGCGGCGCCGTCGGCACCGTGGTGGCTTCGCGCTCGCCCGACTATGCCGTCGGCGACACGGTGCTGCACAGCTGGGGCTGGCGGGACGAGGTGGTCGCCAAAGCCAAGAGCTTCACGCGGCTGCCCAAGATCGATGTGCCGGCGCAACGGTTTCTCGGCCATCTCGGCATGCCCGGCATGACGGCTTATTTCGGCCTGCTAGATGTGGCCGCGATCAAGGCGGCCGAAACGCTGTTCGTGTCGGCTGCGGCCGGCGCGGTCGGCACGGCGGTCGTCCAGATTGCCAAGATCCTGGGGCTGACCGTGATCGGCTCGGCCGGCGGCGCGGAAAAATGCGCACTGGTCCGCGCGTTGGGCGCCGACGCCGTCATCGACCACCGGACACCGGGCACAATGGAAGAGAAGCTCGCTGCTGCGGCGCCCGAGGGGATCGACGTCTATTTCGACAATGTCGGCGGCGACCATCTGGACGCCGCACTGGCGGCGGCCAAAGACAATGCCCGCTTCGCCATGTGCGGCATGATCGAGACCTATAACGCGCTCGATCCGATAGGCCTCAAGAATATGATGCGGATCGTCCGGGCGCGCATCCGCATGCAGGGTTTCATCATCTTCGACTACAACCACCGCATCGACGAGTTCCATAGCCAGATGGGCAAATGGATCGCCGAGGGGCGTATCCGCAGCGAGGAGACCGTGCGCGATGGCTTAGCGGCGATGCCGCAGGCGTTCCTGGACCTGTTCGCCGGCGGCAATACCGGTAAGATGCTGATCCGTCTTTAGGCCGGCAACCCGCGCTTGGCGCGCTGCCGGTCGGCATAGGCCATACGTTTGCACACGCCCTCGTCGGCGGCCGGACCGGCGGCGAACTTGAAATCGTCCTCGGTCAGCGGCCGCAAGGTCGCCTTATCGACCAGCAGCGGCTCGACCGGCTGCTGCGTTCGCGCATCGACGAGCTGGCTCGCTACGCCTTCAGGCGAAAAATGGCGGTTGGCCCAGCCCATCAGCGATATCATCACCGGCAGGAAGTCGCGACCGCGCTCTGTCAGCACGTATTCGTAGCGTGGCGGGCGCTCCTCATACTGCCTACGCGCGAGAAGCCCGCTTTCGACAAGCGCGTTCAGCCGCCGCGTCAGCATATTGGGCGCGATGCCCAGGCTCTTCTGGAACTGGTCGAACCGCGTCAGCCCATGAAAGGCATCCCGCAGGATCATGATGCTCCACCATTCCCCCACGCGCTCCAGCCCGCGGGCGATCGGACAGGCCATCTCGGAAAAATTCGTTCGGTGCATTGCAAAGAGATAAGACAGTAACTATCATTATGCAAGTTACCTGTTCGGTAACGCCTCTTTCCCGTTTGAAACCGACCCTCCCAGGAGTTTTCCATGTCCAACAGCAAGGGTACCGCGCTTATTACCGGCGCATCGTCAGGAATCGGTAAGGTTTATGCCGATCGGCTGGCAAAGCGCGGCTATGACCTGATCCTGGTGGCGCGCGACAAGGACCGCCTCGATGCGCTAGCCGCCAAGCTCACCGCCGACTACGGCGTGAAGACCGATGTGCTGAAGGCCGACCTGACCGCGAAGCCTGATCTGCTCAAGGTCGAGGACCGGCTGCGCACCGACGCGGCGATCACCGCCTTTATAAACAATGCCGGCATCGGCGGTCCCGGCCCCATCGTCGGCAACGACCCGGACAAGCTCGAGCAGGTCATCAACCTGAACGTCACGGCGCTGACCCGTCTGGCGACGGTGGCGGCCACAGCCTTCGCCGCGCGGGAAGAGGGGCTCATCGTCAATGTCGGCTCGGTCCTCGGCCTCGCGCCGGAAATGTTCCCAAGCAACTATCCGGCGACCAAGGCCTATGTGCTGGTCTTCACCCAATCACTTGCCAAGGAACTCGCGCCGAAGCATGTCCGCGTCCAGGCCGTCCTGCCGGGCGCGACGCGAACCGAAATCTGGGAACGCGGTGGAAAGGACATCAATTCTCTGCCTGCGGAAATCCTGATGGATGTCGATGAGATGGTGGATGCCTCGCTGGCCGGACTGGACCTCGGCGAACTGGTGACCATCCCGTCCCTGCCCGACTATGGCGACTGGGAAAAGCTGAACGCCGCGCGGCTGCATCTGGCGCCCAACCTGTCGCGCAACAAGGCTGCGCCGCGTTACAAAGCGGCAGCGTGAAACGATGGAAGGGCTCTATCTGGAAGACCTGACCCCGGGTCAGGTCTTCACCAGCAAATCGGTGACGGTAACGGAGGCGGAGATCAAAGCCTTCGCCGGCCAATACGATCCGCAGCCTTTCCATCTTGACGATGAGGCCGCCAAGAAGACCCTCTTCGGCGGCCTCGCGGCCAGTGGCTGGCACACGGCGGCACTGACCATGCGCCTGCTGGTCGATGGCGCCACGCCGATCGCCGGTGGCATTATCGGCGGGGGTGGCGAACTGTCCTGGCCCCGACCGACCCGCCCCGGCGACACGCTGCATGTCGAAGTCGAGGTGTTGGAGGTGACACCCTCCCGCACCAAACCAGACCGCGGAATGGCGGTGATGCGCAACCGGACACTCAACCAGAACGGCGAAGAGGTTCAGGTCTTTACGGTAAAGATGGTGGTCCCGCGCCGGCTCGTCGCTTAAACGCCGTTGCGCGCAGGGTACGACGCGTATAGCGTTCAGCAATGACGTTCGCTTTCGCCGCCTGCCCCGCTGCGGCCTTCCTGTTTTGCATTCTGCGGTCAGATGCCGGTCGTGCCGGACTTGGCTGGTTACAGGCCCGTTTGAAGAACAGGCTGGTATTGGATGCGCGGCGCTACGGCCCGGCGCGCCCTATCCGCACCTGATCACAGTCTTCTAAGGTTGCTGCCACAGCACGCGGTCCGACCCCAGGTCGTAGACCAACGGATGATCGAAGGCGTGCGCATCGCGCCCGCCGTCGACGTGGCCGCTGACACTGCCCGCCAATCTTGTATCTGTGACCCAACGCTTGCAAAGCGCGGCGTAATGCGATTGGTCGGGCGTTTCCGGCGCGCTTGGGCGGCCGGGACTTTTGACGACCAGATCCTGCAGGCTGACGGGCTTTAACGGCTCAACAGTCGCCTGGACGATCAGGCAGTCGGCGATGTTGCTGCCGATATAATCGTTCACGAACAGCTGAGTCCCGGACGGCGACCACTGGATTTCGACGCTGCGGATAAACGAATCCAGTAAGGTTTCGTGCCCCTTGGCGTCCCGGAACATCAACTTGTATTTGTGGATGCCGTCCGCATCGGGGCCTGGGTCGGTATAATAGACGCGCGCAGCTGAGGCCGGCGACTTTACCGAACTCACCGGCCCCGGGAACGCCGTCGGCTCGGGATTATTTTGCGCCATTGCCGTCGCGGCATTTCCCAAGACCACCACAACGGCGAATGCGGCGCGGGTGGTCCGCATCGCTAAGCCTTTAAATAGCTGATGAATTCCAGCAGCGTCCCGTCCGGATCGCGGAAATAGACGCTGGTGCCGAGGCCCCTTGCGCCGAAGCCTCGCTGCGGCCCGCAATCTATAGCAACGCCGCAGCGCTCCAGATGTGCCACGGCATCCGCGATGGGCCCGTCCCATTCCCAGCATAGATCGCTGTTGCCTGGCGCCACCGGCACGCGCGCGACCGGCTTTGCGTCGAGGCCGGGCCCATGGACGTTCAGCTGCGCGTCGCCGAACCGGTACATGTGGATGCCGGCCACGCCGATGAGTTCCGCCCCAAGAACCTCGCAATAGAATGCGTCCGAACGCGCGCGGTCGGAGACATGGACCACGCTGTGGTCGAGCTTCACTTTGATGCCCATCGGAAGCCTCCTAGCCCGTGATCCTGGCGACCGCGCGCTGCCAGCCTGCGTACAGGCGATCACGGTCGGCGTCGCCCATGACCGGACTGAACGTGCGGTCGGATTGCCATAAATCCTTGGTGTCTACGATCGAACCGATGAAACCAGCCCCCAACCCAGCCAGATAGGCAGCGCCCAACGCCGTGGTCTCGGTGACGACCGGCCGCTCCACCGTCACGCCCAGAAGATCGGCCAGGAACTGCATGACCCAGCCGTTGGCGGCCATGCCGCCATCGACGCGCAGCCGGTCGGGCCGCAAGCCGTCCAGCGCCATGGCCTGCTGCAGGTCGCGCGTCTGGAAGCAGACGGCCTGCAGGCCTGCGCTGACGATCTCTGCGATGCCGGTGTCACGCGTCAGCCCCAGGATCGCACCCCGCGCCTCAGGGTCCCAATAGGGCGCGCCCAGCCCGGTGAAGGCTGGAACGAAATACACGCCATGATCATGGCCGATCGAGGCGGCCACCGCCTCGCTGCTGCCGGCGTCGCTGATAAGCTTCAACCCGTCCCGCATCCACTGCACGACAGCCCCAGCGACGAATATGCTGCCCTCGAGCGCGTAGGTAGCCTTGCCGTCGATCCGATAGCCGATCGTGGTCAGCAGCTTGTGACCGGACGAAAGCGCCTGGTCGCCGGTGTTCAGCACCAGGAAACAACCCGTGCCGTACGTGCTCTTCGCCATACCGCGCTCGACGCAGCCTTGGCCGATGAGCGCGCCCTGCTGGTCGCCGACCATGCCGAGGATCGGGACCGACGATCCCAACATATCGGTCGCGCCGAATTCGTCACTGGTGTCGCGCACCTGCGGCAGCACCTCACGCGGCACATTGAACAGGCTGAGCAACTCATCGTCCCAGCACTGCCGGTGGATATCGAACAACATCGTGCGGGCAGCATTGGTCGCGTCGGTCAGATGGGCTCGGCGGCCGGTGAGGTGCCACAGCAAGAAGCAATCGACCGTGCCGAAAGCCAGTTCGCCCCTGCCCGCCTGCACGCGCGCGCCGGGCACGTGGTCGAGGATCCAGGCAATCTTCGTTGCCGAGAAATAGGGATCGATCAGAAGACCCGTCTTGGCCGCGATCAGCGGCCCCGCATCATCCGCCAGCAACCTACGGCAGACATCGCTTGTCCGACGGTCCTGCCAAACGACTGCCGGATAGATCGGTTCGCCGGTTGAGCGGTCCCACACAATGGTGGTTTCGCGCTGATTGGCGATACCGATGCCGGCGAGGTCCTGGGCCGATAACCCGGCCTTGCCGATTGCATCGCGCGCGGTGCCGATAACGGCTTCGAGAATATCGGCCGGCGCATGTTCGACCCAGCCATCTTGCGGGAAATGCTGCGGCAACTCCCGCTGCGCAGTCGCGACCGGCCTGAACCCGCGATCGAACAGGATCGACCGTGTTGAGGTCGTTCCTTGATCGATCGCAAGCAGGTAGTCGGGCATTGCCGCGTCCGGTTAGCCCCGGACGGGCCGAATCACGTTCTCTGCATAGTCGTGCATCTGGCCCAGCATCTCGTCCATCGTCCGATGATCCGGGCCGCCGGCATAGGCATTGCGGAAAGCGGCATGCACCTCTTCCACGCCGAGATCCTCCAGCCGCTTGACCGAATCCGGATGATAGACTTCCGGCCCCATGACCTGCAGGTCGAACGGCTTGTTGTCCGTCCCGAACTTTTTCCGGTTTTCGTGGAGCGACCCGATCATGTGGGCGATCTCGTTCATGTGCCCGCCGGCGCTGATCCAACCGTCGGCGATCTTGGCGGCACGGCGCAGGCCCGGCTCGGAGTGGCTGCCGTAAAGGATCTTCACCGGCTTGGTCGGCACCGGGCACATCTTGATCGGCGGGAAGTTGTAGAACTCGCTCTCGTAGCCGAAATACTCGCCGGTCTCGAGGCCGCGGATGATATTGACCATATGATCCATGCGCGCGCCGCGCGTGGAGTAGTCGGTCTCGGTCGCGAGGAAATCCTCCCGCCACGGGCTCAGCCCGATGCCCAGTTCGAAGCGGTTATTGGTCAGCACGGCGACGCTGGTCACCTGCTTGGCCACGATCACCGGGTTGCGGATCGGCAGCTTCAGCACCGAGGTTGAGAATTTCAGCTTCGTGGTCAGCGCAGCCATGTAGGGGATGAGCGAGAACGGCTCGATGAAGGGCACGCCCTCCAGGAAATCGCGCGTGCCGTCGTCGTTGTAGGGATAGGTCGCGTCGCCGTCCTTGGGGTAGCAGATGCTGTCCGGCAGGGTGAACGTATCGTAGCCGGCGGCCTCGGCGGCCTTGGCCAGCTCGCCGTAATAGGCCGGATTGCACATTGTCGCGTGATAGCCGAAACGCATGAAACTTCCCCCTCAGGTGTGTTGCTGACCGTTTAGCACCGGTCTCATCAGAACGACATACAAAACCGCCGGTACGATGAGCCCGACGACCCAGGCAAGGTCCGCGCCGCCGAACGCCGCAACGAAGGGGCCGGTATAGAAACCGCTGCTGACGAAGGGCAGTTGCGCAAGGACAGCGATCAGGTAGGCCGTCATCGTGCGCCAATTGATCCGCCCGTAAATCCCGTTCGGATCGTAAATCGCGGCTAGGTCGTAGCGTTCCTTCCGGATCAGATAGTAATCGGCCAGGTTGATCGCGGTCCACGGGATCAGGAAATAGGCCAGGAACAGGATGAAATCTTTGAAGTTCGCCATGAAGTCGCCGCTGGCGAGAATCCCGACGCTCGTGCCGACGATCGACGCGCCCACGATGTAAACAGTTCGCCCTGCCCCGCCGAGGCCGGTGCGGGTGAAGGCGGTGACGGCGGTCACGGTCGACATGAACATACCGTAGAGATTGAGCACCTCGGCGGCGACGATGCCCAGGATCAGCACCAGCGAAAACGCCCACCTGAACGGGCCGGGCACGAGACCGAGCAGGAAGGCCGACGAGCCGTGGGCAAAGGCGCCCGGTGCGATTGAAACGACCACCGCACCCAGGGTCATCATCCAGATCGCGGCGATCGCGCTGCCGGCGTAGGTCCACCAGAAGGCGGAGCGCACGGGCGTGCTCTCGGGCAAATAGCGCGAGTAATCGGCGACATAGGGGGCGTATGTGATCTGCCAGGTTGCTGCGATCGATATGACCAGCAGGAACGTGCCGGTCGATATCGGTCCTGTGACCGCCGCCGAGAGTCCCGGAAGGAAAAGCGCACGCCCGGTGATCCAGAGAAAGGCGATCCCGGCGAGGACGCTGGTAACCCGCTCCAGCCGATGGATCGCGCGGTACCCGTAGATCGTCAAAAGCGTAATCGCCGCCGACAGACCGCCCGCCGAGAGAGGAAAAGGCAGGCCCGTCAGATCGGCCAGCGCCTGCCCGCCCAGCACGATGCTGCCGGCATAGAAGCCGACATACATCGCAATCACCAGGAGCAGCGGCACGACCGCGCCATAGACGCCGAACTGCGCCCGACTCTGGATCATCTGCGGAACGCCCAGTTTCGGTCCCTGGGCCGAATGCAGCGCCATGAACACCGCGCCGAACAAGTTGCCGACAACCAGCGCCAGGATCGCCCATGGCAGCGGCAGCCCCAGAACCACGCCGATTGCGCCGGTGATGATCGTCGTGAGATGCAGGTTCGCGCCGAACCAGACCGCGAAGAGGCTGGCCGCCCCGCCATGGCGCTCGGACTGCGGCACCGGCTCGATCGAGCGGCGTTCGATGCTCAGCCCTAAGTCTGTATCTGCCGACAATGCTTGGGATCCGTAAGGTGGATTAGCGCAGCGTAACCCACCAATCGGTGCGCGTGAATTGGCGGGTTACGCTACGCTAACCGCCCTACGATTTCTTCCGGTTCGGCAAATCCTTCATGATTCGGCGGCGCTCATCGTCCGAATAACCGGCCCAGGCGACGATCTCATCGATTGTGCGTAAGCAGCCGGTGCAGACGCTGCGCGCCGGATCCAGCGTGCAGACATCGACACAAGGGGACAGGGCATTCCGGTTCCGCGGCATGCCGTCAATATTGGTGCGATGTCGGGTTTCGTCGAGCCAGGATGTCCTCCACGCGCTTGCGGAAACCATCGTCGAACGCGTGCGGTTGCGGGATGATCCAGAACTTACCTTCCGCGACCGCGGCAAAGACCAGCTCGGCGAATTCGTCCGGCGACAGGCCGTTCTCGGTCAGCAGCTTGCGCAGGTAGTCGACGAATTGCTGCACCTCCGGCCGAATCACCGCGCCGAAAGGGTCGTTGAAAATACCGGAATCGACCGGGCCCGGTGCCAGCAACGACACGCCGACCGGCGCGTTCAGCATTTCCAGTTCGCCTCGCAGCGCCTCGGTCAATGCCACCACGGCGAATTTCGTCACCGAGTAAGGCGCCATCATCGGGCTGGCCAGGAAGCCACCCACAGACGAGGTGTTGACGATATGCGCCGGACGGCCGGCCTTCAGCAACCGCGGCACGAACGTGCGGATGCCGTGCAGGACACCATAGAAATTGACGTCGATGCTGCGTTTCCAGCGTTCCGGCTCGATCTCCCAGCTGAGGCCCGTCGCCATGATCCCGGCATTGTTGAACAGCAGGTCGACCGCGCCGAATTCGGCGTAGGCGCGATCCGCCAGCGCCTCGACCGATTTCGGATCGGAGACATCGGTCGGCACCGCGATCACGTCGCCGGACAGCGTCGCCGCGAAGGCCTTCAGCGCATCGGCCTGAATGTCGGCCAGCACCAGGTTCATGCCGAGCGACTGGGCCTTATGCGCAAGGCCAGTGCCTATGCCGCTAGCCGCGCCGGTGATGACGGCGACGCCGCCGTTCACACGCAATGATTGAGCCACTTTGAAATCCTTCCCCGGAAGACTTAGGTCCTGACGACCATCCTAAAGGAAGTTTCCGCCGCCATCTAACCTCCGAATGTAGTAGGCTGGTTGTATCGCACTGCTGTCAGCCGGGAGGAACCGATGACTGATTTCGTTGCCTATGGCGTTATCGGCAGCCCGTACCTCAGGGCCACGCTGCTGGGGCTCGAGGAAAAGAGCGCACCGTACCGTGTCGTGCCGGTGCATCCGCCGGAAACAAAACAGCCCGAGCATCTCGCACGCCATCCGTTCGGTCGCGTGCCGGCCGTAACGCACGGCGATTTCCACATGTACGAAACGCAGGCGATCCTGCGCTATATCGATGCCGTATTCCCCGGCACCTCGCTGCGGCCGTCTGACCCGCGCGCCGCAGCCCGGATGGACCAGATGATCGGCATCGTCGACTGGTATTTTTTCCGCGACGTGGGCACGACCATCGTCTTCAACCGCGTGGTCGCACCGGCCTTCGGAATGCCCTGCGACGAAGCGGTCGTGACGGCGGGCGTTCCGAAAGCCAAAATCTGTCTGCATGAAATCGGCAGGTTGATCGGCGACCAGACATATGTCGTCGGCGATCAACTGACCATCGCCGACCTGATGCTGGCGCCGCAACTGGACATGTTCAGCATGGCGCCGGAGGCGGACGAGCTGATGGCGCCGCACCCGCATCTGGCGGCCTGGCTCGGCCGCATGCGGGCGCGGCCGAGCATGCAGAGAACGACCCGGGAGGCGCTGCGCGCCGCCCTCCAGTAGATTCAGCCGAGCGCGCCCTCGATCGCCGACGTGATCTTCGGATCGTCCGGTGTCATATCGGGTGCGAACCGGCCGACGACCTTGCCGTCGCGGCCGACCAGGAACTTCTCGAAGTTCCACAGCACGTCCGTATCGTTGGTCGGCCCCATCCCATACTGCGCCAATGTCTTGCGCAGCTGGCTGTCCTTGTCGCCGTCGGCGGTCGGTTTCTCCGAGATCAGCTGCTTGTAGAGCGGATGCTGATCGTCGCCTTTGACCGATATCTTGGCAAACATCGGGAACTGGACGTCGAACTTGCTCTCGCAGAACGACTTGATCTCTTCGTTCGTGCCGGGCTCCTGCGCGCCGAAGTTGTTCGCCGGGAAGCCGACGACCTTGAAGCCCTTGTCGCGGTATTTCTCGAACACCTGCTCCAGCGCCGAATATTGCGGAGTGAGGCCGCAGGCCGAGGCAACGTTCACCACCAGCAGGACGTCGCCCTTATAGGCGCCCAGCGAGGTATCCTTGCCGTCGATGCTTTTTACCGGAATATCGTAAAGGGCTGCCATAGTTTCCTCTCCTCGAACGGGCTTCGCGCGGCCTTGATCGGCTGTGATCGTAAGCGGCAGTGGTAGCGCCGACAAGGCGTTGCTATTCAGAAACAACCATGACACCAGCAAAACCCGCCAAGACGCCGATCGCCCTGATCTATTGGGGACGGCTTGGCGCGGGCGCGGCGCTGATGCATCAGATTTCCAGCGCGCTGGCCGAAGACGAGCGCTTCGAAGTCTATGCGTCTCCGTCCTTGCGGAGCGAGCTCGCCGTCGATGCGGCGGGGGTGCATCTTCTGCCGATCGAAACCTTCTCCGGATGGGCTTCGCTTGCCGCCGGCACGCTCATGCTGCCGGTCAGGGTCAACCGGCTCGTGCGGCAACTGTCGGCCGCCGGGGTGAAGGCGATCGTCACGATCATGCCGCATGTCTGGGGGCGCGCGCTGCAACGCGCGGCCGCGCGCGCCGGCATGAAGACGTTGCTGATCGTGCATGACGCCGAACCTCACCTCGGCGAGAGACGACCGCTGTTCGATTGGCTCGTCACGCGGGAAGTTCGCGCCTGCACCCGTATCGTGACATTTTCGGATCACGTCGCCGACCGCCTGATCGCGCGCGGCGACGCGACCGAGGAAAGGCTCGGTCGGCTGTACCATCCGATTTTCCATTTCACGAACGGCGCGGCCCTGGCCGCCCATCCCGCCCAACCGTTCCGGCTGCTCTTCTTCGGCCGTATCCTGCCCTACAAGGGCGTGCCGATATTGCTGGACGCATTCGCCCGGCTGCGCGCTGCCGGTGTGGACTGCACATTGCGCGTGGTCGGGCGCGGCGAGATCGACTCTCCGCCCAGCCTGATGAGCCAGCCCGGCCTTTCGATCGAAACGGGCTGGGTCGCGCCGGACGCGATCGGCGGCATCCTGGCCAGCGCCGACGCGGTTGTGCTGCCCTATCTCGAAGCCAGCCAGTCGGGCGTCATCGCCGCCGCCTATGGCGCCGGTCTGCCGGTGGTCGCGACACCGGTCGGCGGACTCATCGAGCAGATCTCGGACGGCGAAACCGGCACGCTGGCGAATGCAGCGACGGCCGATGCCCTGGCGGACGCGATCCGGCGCCTGATCGAAACCCCCGACCTCTACGATCTCTGCCGGAAAGGCGTGGCGCAATACGCCGCCGCGCACGCACCAAGGAATTTTGCCGCGACGCTGGGTGATACAATTCTGGCCACGATCACCGAACGATAGGTCATATCCCGCTAGTCATTTAGCCGATATCCTGTCCGCGTGTCGGATCTTAGGAACCAGCCATGAAACTCTTGGGCGTTGTCGCGATGGTCCTGATTGCGCTGGCGGGTCCGGCTTCCGCCGATCCAGAAGAGGCGCGCACCAAACTGCTCGCCCTGCCCCACGCCGACGTCGCGCGGCTTATCGGCCTCTGGCAGGTCAAGGAGATGGAACCGATCAAGATGATCTATGAGTTCCGCCCCACATCGATGGCGATGCACGGGGAGAATGCGCAGGGCGGGAAGTCGTTCGAACTGACCCTGGACGCCGACTATCGGCTGGCCGGCAATAACGCGATCTGGGTGATCGGCACGCACCCCCGTCCGGTCGAAGACGGCATCGACGCCGACAGCCCCTCGATCATGGGCGTCGAATTCACCGACTCGGGCGAGGCGATGCTGTCGGTCTCCGCCGGCGAGAAGTTCACATTGGTGAAGGTGCCGGCCTCCCGCTAAGCTTCTTCGGGCAGTCCCTCCATCGCCTCGCGCGCCTCGGCCAGAGCACGCGCCTTGGAATGGTCGGCAGCAATGAGCGTGTAGACCGCTGGAACCACGAACAGCGTGAACAACGTGCCGATCGCCATCCCGCTGGCGATCACCAACCCCAGGTTGAAGCGCGAAACCGCCCCGGCGCCTGTCGCAACGATCAGCGGAACGACGCCGAAGACCATCGCCGCCGTTGTCATCAGGATCGGACGAAGACGGATGGCGGCAGCCTCCTGCACCGCTTCGCGCTTCGGCTTGCCTTTGAGTTGCAAGTCGTTGGCGAATTCCACGATCAGGATGCCGTGCTTGCTGATCAGCCCCATCAGGGTAACGAGCCCGACCTCGGTATAGATGTTCAGGTTCGCCCCGCCGATGCCGAGTGCAATGAAGATCAGCGCCCCGGCAAGCGACATCGGCACGGAAATCAGGATGATCAGCGGGTCGCGGAAACTCTCGAACAGGGCCGCCAGCGACAGGAAGATGACGATCAACGCGAACGCGAACGTCACCAGGAAGCCGCCCGACTCCTGGATATACTGCCGCGACTGGCCGCCATAGTCGACCTGGTATCCCTGCGGAAGGGTCTCCTTCGCCAGCTTCTGCAGCGCCTTGAGCGCATCGCCCAGCGCAACGCCGGGCATCATCACGCCGCTGATCGTCGCGGAGTTCAGCTGCTGAAAGTGGTTGAGCGATTCCGGGATCGTCGTGTTTTCCAGCTTCGCGACCGTCGATAGCGGCACCGGCGTGCCGGACGATGTCGGGATGTAGTAATCCAGCAGCTGATCGGTGTTCAGTCGCGAAACCTGCTGAACCTGCGGGATGACCTTGTAGGAGCGGCCGTCCAGGCTGAAATAATTGAGATAACCGCCGCCCAGCAGCGCGCCCATGGCGGAGCCGATATCGCTCATCTTGAGGCCGAGTTCAGCGGTCTTGTCGCGGTCGATGCGCACGACCGATTGCGGCTGGTCGATCTTCAGGTCGTTGTCCATGAAGATAAACATGCCTGTGGCCTGGGCTGCCCGCATGAAGTCCTTGGCGACCGTATCCAGCTTGTCGAAGGGCTGGCCTGTGCCGATCACGAACTGGACAGGCAGCGCGCCGTTGGCGCCCGGCAAGGACGGCGGCAGGAACGTCACCACGCGTGCGCCGGCAATCTTGTTCATGTCCGCCTGGATCAGCGGCTGCATCTGGATCGTCGTGCGATCGCGTTCGTCCCACGGCTTCATCACCATGCCGTTGATGAACGGACCTGGGGTGATGATCTGGAAGAGGATGTAATCTTCCGGATAGACGTGCAGCACGTCGTAGATCTGCTTCGCGTAAAGCTGCTTCTGGTCCAACGTCGCGTTGGGCGCTGGGATCGCCAGATTGCCGATGACGCCCTCGTCCTCGTTCGGTGCAAGCTCGGTTTTTGCGCTCAGGAACAGCAGTGGCAGGCTGATGATGACGATCGCCGAAAACACGACCGACACCGAAATCGTGTCCAGGCTCGATCGCAGCATCCGCTCATAGATGCCGCGCGCCCAGTCGAAATTCCTGTCGATCCGGTCCATCAGCCGGTCCTGCCAGCCGGGCTTCTCGTGATTGCGCGGCGCCATCAGCCGTGAGCACATCATCGGCGACAGGGTGAGCGCCACGATGGCGGAAGCGGTGACCGCACCGACCAGTGTGAAGGCGAATTCGGTGAACAGCGCGCCGGTCAGGCCGCCCTGGAAGCCGATCGGCACATAGACCGCGGCCAACACCACCGTCATCGCGATGATCGGGCCACCCAACTCGCGCGCCGCCATGATCGCGGCCGGGATCGGTTTCATGCCTTCGTCGATATGCCGGTTGACGTTCTCGACCACGATGATCGCATCGTCGACCACAAGACCGATCGCCAGGACCAGCGCCAGCAGCGTCAACAGATTGATCGAGAAGCCGAACATCAGCATCATGATCAGCGTGCCGATCAGCGACAGCGGGATGGTAACGGCCGGAATCAGCACGGACCTGAGCGACCCCAGGAAAGCGAACACGACGACGGTCACGATCAGCGCCGCCTCGATCAGCGTGCTCTCGACCTCGCTGATCGCGCTGTTCACGAAGTCTGAGGCGTCATAGCCGATGGTGCCGATTAGACCGGTGGGAAAATCCGGCTCGGAGGCTAGATAGACCTCACGACAGCCCTTCAGCACCTGCAACAGGTTGGCGTCAGGCGCCGCCTGGATGCCGATGAAGATCGCCTTTCGGCCATAGAGATTGTTCTGCGTCTCGTAGCTGTCGTCCCCGAGCTCGACGGTGCCGACATCCTTGAGCCGCACGACCGCGCCGTTCGACTGTTTCAGGACCAAGTTCTCGAACTCGGATACCGTGTGCAGATTGGTCGAGGCCGTCAGATTGACCTGGATCATCTGGCCCTTGGTGTTGCCAAGGCCTGCGATGTAGTCGTTCTGCTGCATCGCGGTGCTGACCTCGGTCGCGGTCAGACCGAATGCCGCCAGCTTCGCCGGGTCGAGCCAAGCCCGCAGCGCATAGTTGCGGCCGCCGATGATTTCCGCCACCTGCACGCCGTGCACCGCCTGCAGTTTCGGCTGCAGCACGCGGGTCAGATAGTCCGTGATCTGGTTCATCGACAGCACGTCGCTGTGGAAGCCGAAATACATCGAATCGAGCGTCTCGCCGATCTTGATCGTGAGCGCCGGTTGCTGGGTTCCCGGTGGTAACTGGTTCAGGACCGAGCTGACCTTGGTGTTGATTTCGGTCAGCGCTCGATCCGCGTTGTAGTTCAGGATCAGATTGACCGTGATCGTGCTGGTGCCGCTGGTCGAGGTCGACGTCATGTAGTCGATGCCGCTGGACTGGGCGATCGCGTTTTCGAGCGGTGTCGTGATGAAGCCGGCGATTACGTCCGGGTCGGCGCCGTAATACAGCGTGTTCACCGTGATGACGGCATTTTCGGTCATCGGGTATTGGCGAACCGAAAGCGAGGTGCCGGCCCTGAGACCGACAACCAGGAGCATCAGGCTGATCACCGTGGCCAGGACCGGCCGGCGGATGAAGATGTCGGTGAAATGCATGACGCCGCCCCTACTGGTTCGAGGCCGGAACGGGGTGCGGATCGAACTTCGGCGTGACCGTATTGTCGATAATGACCGGGAAGCCGGTGCGCAGCTTGATCTGGCCGGCCGAAACCACGGTTTCGCCTTCCTTGATGCCCGTCAGCACCGCGACCTGATCGCCGCGGGTCAAGCCGGTCGTCACCACCACCTGGCGGGCGACGAGCTGCGGATGGCCGTCGGCGTCCTTGCCCTTGTCGTCGATCACAAAGGCGGTGCTGCCATAGGAATTGTAGGTGATCGCGGTGGCCGGCAGCGTGATGTAGCGCTGCGGCTGGCCCGTCGCGATCTCCACGGTCGCATACATGCCGGGCAGCAATATGTGGTCCGGATTCTTCAGCGTCGCGCGGATCTGGACGTTGCGGGTCGCGGGATCGATCTTCGAATTCAGCGCCGTGATCTCGCCGTCGAAAGCCCGCCCGGCAAATGTGTCGACAGACGCCTTCACCTTGAGCCCAACCTTGAGCGCCGAGACGGCCTGCTGCGGCAGGTAGAAATCGACATAGATCGGGTCGAGCGACTGCAATGTCACCATCGTCGTGCCGGCGGCCAGGTACTGGCCGAGATCGACCTGCCGGATGCCGAGCCGACCGTCGAAAGGCGCACGGATGTTCTTGTAGTCGACCGTCGCCTGCTGCTCCGTCACCTGCGCCTGGGCGCTCTTCAGGTTCTGCTGGTCTGCGTCGACTGTCTGCTGCGACACACCCTGGACCTTGAGCTGCCGCTGGTCGCGATCCAGCGTGATCTGTGCAAGCGCCGCCGCTGCCTGCAGCGACTTCAGCTTGCCGACGTCGTCGGCTTGCGCCAGTTCGACCAGCAGCGTGCCGGCTTTCACCTCGGCGCCTGATTCGAAATGAATAGCCGAAACGGTTCCGGCGATCTGGGAGCTGAGGTCGGCGCCGTTCACCGCGCGCAGAGAGCCGACGGCGTTCAATTCCGGCTGCCAATCCTGCAACCCCGCCACCATCGTCGAGACGGTCTGCGGCGGAATCCCCATCGAATGCATGAACTTGTCGCGCATGTAATGGCCGAAGGTGATCCAGCCGAACACGAGTCCGAAGACCACGGCGACCGCCACCAGCATGATGATCATTCGTCTTGCCAGCATGCTCTTATTCCTCACTGATCCGGCTTCGTCGGGTCGAACGTGCCGCTCGCCGCGTTCCACCAGCCGCCGCCGAGCGCCTGGAACAAAGCCGCGGTATCCGAGAAGCGCGCGGCCTGCGACTGAACCAGGCTGATCCGCGCCTGCTGGGCCGTCTGTTCGGCGTTCAGCAGCGTGGCATAGTTGATCGCGCCCAGGCGATACTGTTCCTGCGACAGTGCCAGGCTCTTCTGCGCCGCCTGGTCGGCCGCAAGATTGGCCGCGAGCGCGTCCGCATCGGCCTGCAACGCACGCAAGGCGTTGGCGACGTCCTCGAAAGCGGACAAGGCCGTCGCGCGATATTGCGCGGCCGCCTGGTCGTAAGCCGCGACCGCCGCACGCCGCTGGAAGTAGAGCGTTCCACCATCGAACAGCTTCTGCGCCAGGTTGCCGCCGATGCTCCAGATGCCGACGCCGGGACTGAACAGGTTGCCCGCCGGGGAAGCGGTGTTGCCGATGCTGCCGGTCAGGCTGATCTGCGGCAGTTCGTTCGCCGTCGCCACACCCACCTGTGCACTGGCCTGATGCATCTTCGCCGATGCCGCCTGGATATCGGGACGCTGTTCGACCAGCTTGGCCGGCAGGCTGACCGGAAGTTCGGTCGGCAACGCAAGCTGCGCAAGATCGAACGTGGCGCCGATGTCCTCGCTGGGGAATTTCCCCACCAGAACCGCCAGGCGATTGCGCGATTGGGCCAGTTGCTTCTCCAGCGGCGGCAGGGTCGCCCTCGCCTGCCCCAGGATCGCCTCCTGGGCCAGGACGGCGCCGCCGGCAACGCCGCCCAGCGACAGCTGGTTGCGCAGCACCTGAACCTGGTTGGTCTCTATATCGATGATCTCGCTCTGCGCCTTGATCTGCGCGCGCAGCGACGCTTCCTCCACCGCAGTCGTCACGATGTTGGAGGTCAGGGTCAGATAGGCGGCGACAAGCTGGAAGCGCTGATAATCCTCGGCCGCCTCGGTGGCCTCGACCTGCCGTCGAATCCCGCCGAAGACATCCAGAGGGTAAGACAGGTCGACCGAGGCGGAGCTCAAACTATAGATCGATTTGATGCCGCTGCCGCCGCCGAACGATGGCGTGAAGGCCTTTTGGCGGCTCGCGGAAACATTTCCCGTCAGGTCCGGGAAGAAAGCCCCGCGCGCCGCCGAAGTGTTTTCCTGCGCCTGACGCAACGCGGCCTTCGCCGCCTCCAGCGTCGGACTTGCCCGCAGCCCGGCCTCGATCAGCTTGTTGAGCGATTCCGAACGGTAAAGAGACCACCACTGGGCCGGGATGTCCTGCCCTTCGCCAAAATGCTGAACCGCGCCGCCCGGCAGGTTGCCAGGCGTGCCGTTGGTCTTCGCTGCAAGCTTCTCGGGCGTGTAGCCCGCCTCGTTCGGCGCGGCCGGCGGCTCGAAATCAGGCCCGACCGCGCAGCCCGCGGCCAAAGCCACGGCGAATGCGCCGCAAAGCCTCAGGGAGGCCGAATTAGCGCCGCGGATGCGCCCGGATCTTGGGGTAGTCGCCGAAAGGGGCATTGAGGGTCTTTGTAAAACTTGACCGTACCGTACGGTTCACTTACGTTGATTCAACGGTCGCCGTCAACATGACAAATCGGTCCTGCCAGAGCATCGATGGAAATAAAACGAACAAGCCACCGTCGAGAAGGACGCCGGGAAGCGATCTTGAATGTCGCCCGCGAAGTCTTTTCGGCCGAAGGCTACGCCGCCGCTTCGATGTCCCATATCGCCTCGCGCCTCGGCGGCTCCAAGGGTACATTGTACAATTATTTCAAGAGCAAGGAAGAACTATTCCGCGCGCATGTGCAGGAACAGTGCGATTGCCATGTCGCAGACGCCTTCGCGCCGCTGCTCGTCGGCGACAACCCGGCCGAAGTGCTGGCAGGGTTGGCCGAGCGCATAATGACGGCATTGATGTCAGACGAGGCGACGGCTTTTTACAGCCTGATCGTTTCCGAGGCGCAGCGTAATCCCGCGGTGGGACAGGCGTTTTATGAAAGCGGCCCTAAAAGGGGCATTCGCCGCGTCGCGGACTATCTGGAACAGGCAGACGCAGCCGGCCAGCTGGCTATCGACAATTCCATTGCAGCCGCCGAGGAATTCCTGAGTCTGGTGCATGGCGGACTGCACTTCAAACGCGTGCTGAACGTCATCCCGCCCCCCGCGACCGCGGAAATCCGTGCGCAGTCGCAACGGGTCGCACGCAGCTTTGTCCGCGCGTATCAAATCGGCGACCGCGGCTGAGGCGCGCGCATGAAAAAGGGCGGCACCCAGGCCGCCCTTTCTGTTGTCCGTCCGATCGTCTTACTGCAGGGCGTAAGTGCCGTCGGTCGTGAAGCTGCAGATGTTCGTGCCGTTCACCAGAATCTGGCTGTGGACCGTCACCTGGTAGATGCTCGTGCTGTGGGATGCGCCGACATCGAACTTGGCCTTCAGCACTGCCTGCGCAGACTTTGCCGGACCGTTCACGGTGTCGGCATAACAATTGAATGACAGGGTTTTGCCGTCGATGCCGGTCGTCGGGACTTTGGCTGTGGCGACGCAGACGTTGGTGGATGCGCTGCCCACGCTGCCCTTCGACGACGTGTAGGGGCTGGCCAAAACCATCTTCGGCTGGCCGTTGCCCGGAAACACGACTGTCGAGGTCTGGGCCGTACCTTTTGTCAGGCCCGCTGTTCCGCACAGGTTGCCGCTCGCGGAAGTAACGTATGTGCTTGAATCGTAGGTGCCTTTGACCAGGTCGGCCGCCGGCGCCATAGCGGCAGCGGACAGAGTGCCGACGATGGCCGTGAGGCCCAGCTTGTGCGAAACTTTCACGATGATTCCTCCCAATCTTTTAGCTGGCGGTTAGCGAAGGACGCGTGAAAACGCCCTCCATAGCGGAGGTGGAACCCAGCTAACTGGAATGAAGTTCCCATCTTGATGAAAAAAGTTTCTCGAGCGGAAGACCGGTCCGTCGGCCGCCGGAAACTAAAGGAAAGTCGGCATCTTAACCGCCTGACACGAACCCCGGTCGGCCAGGCGTCAGGATGGGACCTCACGAACGGAAAGGTTTTCGACCTTCAGAGCGGGATCGAACGCGCCCTGTCTGAACAGAGCGCCAAGGATTTTCGTCTTCTCGCCGTCCGGCGTGTGCAGCGGCAGCAGCAGAAGCGTATTGATCGCGGGTATCTCGGTCCCCAGGTGCGAATACAAAAGCCGCGGCGTGCGGTTGGTCTTCACGAAGTCCAGCGCATCCAGCCACGCGGCGGCGACGGTCGCGAAGCGGAGGCCGGTCCCCGCGCGCTTATTGGTCAGGTCGACGCCGGCCGCTGCCACGATCTCGCTGCCGACAAGTCGATACTCGTAACCGCCCGGCACGACTTCCAGGATCATTAGATTGGCGACCAGGCGGGGGATCTCGATGACCGGATCGAGATCGCCGCGCGCCGGCGGTCGACCGTCGACATGCTTTGCAAGCCAATAACGATGGAGCTCGCGCCAGGGCTCGGTTTCCTGAGCCTCGCCGGACCTCGGCACGACGGTCCATTCGCTCATGGAGCGTCAGCCGCCTTCCCAGAAGGAGCGGAGCGAGGCGATCCTTCCGTTCGACGACATGCGGTAGACATTCAGGACGGGAACATCGAATTTATGGCCGTCATGCGTTTCGATGTGCAGCGTGGCGTATGCCGCGACCTCGTCCCCGCCGAGCGCGGAGTGATGGATTGTGAAATCGAGCTGCTTCATCGATTGCTTGAACAGGTCGTAGAAGGCCGAAATCGCAGCCTTGCCGTGATGCCCGTTCCCAACCGCGTCGAAGCGCGACTTGCCGACCGGATCCTGCACGAAGCCGTCTTCCTCGAACAAATCCAACCATCGCTGTTTGTCGTTCGCTTTAATCGCGCTCAGCGAAGCGAGGGCCAGATCACGCGCGGTCGTCATGGAATTTCCTTCCGGATTCGAGGCGATTCACTGCGCCACATTCCACCACCGCCGGCATCGATTTACCAGCGCCTATTCCTTCGCTCGCTTGTAGAATTGCGGCGGCGAAGAACGCGGACAGCGGCTCGGCGTCGATTGGGTTTGCGGAGGAAAATTGGCGGAGAGAGAGGGATTCGAACCCTCGGTAGGTCTTTACAAACCTACGGCGGTTTAGCAAACCGCTGCCTTCAGCCACTCGGCCATCTCTCCTTCGCCGCCGGCTGCGTGTTCGAGGACACGCACGGTGCGGCTACCCGATTAAACAACGGCGTCCGGCTTTGCAAGGCACCGTGGGCGTTCGCCCGCAGTTTATCCGGCGACGCCTCTCGGCGCGACACCGGCGGCGCACAGTTAGCGTCGGTCAGCCGGCCACTTTCCGGTGGTCCTCGGCGGCCTGGCGATGTAGAAATTGGAACACCGTTTCAGATCGGACGTCGCATGACCCAGGCGAGTGCGCAGATCGACTTGCAGGCCGCCGCGTTTCGCGCCGACCCCTACCCCACCTATGCGCAATTGCGCCGCGAGGCGCCGGTCTGCCGCACCAAGATTCCAGGGTTCGGCGGCGAGGCCTGGTTGGTGACCCGCTATGACGACGTCGTCGCGGCTCTCAAGGACGCGCGGCTGTCGAGCGACATGATCGCGCTTCGCGCCGACAGCCCCCGGGCGCGCTGGATCCCGCGATCGTTCCGCATCCTGGCCAAGACGATGGTGACGATGGACGATCCGGACCACGCACGGCTGCGCACGCTGGTCCATAAGGGCTTCACGCCCTCCATGATCGAAAGCATGGCGGGACGCGTGCAGGAAATCGCAGACGAGCTGCTCGCCCGCCTCGAAGGGCGCGAAGTCGTCGATCTGCTGCAGGAATTCGCCCTTGCCCTGCCAATGATCGTGATCTCGGAGATGCTTGGCGTTCCGGAACGCGAACGCGCCAAGTTCCGCCGCTTCATGCTGCACCTCCTGGACGGGCCGCCTTCGGGGTTCGTCCGGCTGGTCACCGGCCTTTGGAACAATGTCCGGATGATCCGCTACCTCGACGGGCTGATCGATCTGAAGCGCCGGGAACCGGATGGGAGGCTGATCGCAGCCCTGGTCGCCGCCGAGCAGGGGGGCGACCGGTTGAGCCAGGACGAGCTGGTGGGGATGGTCTTCCTATTACTGCTTGCGGGCCACGAAACGACCGTCAATCTGCTCGGCAACGGCATATTGGCTCTGCTCGACAACCCGGATCAGCTCGCCAGATTGCGGGCCGAGCCCGGGTTGATCAAGCCGGCTATCGAGGAACTGCTGCGCTATACCAACCCGGTCCAGCACAGCATCGTGCGCCACGCGAAGGCGGACATGGAAATCGGTGGGGTGAAGATCGCAAAGTCGGACCGCGTCGTCCTGATGCTGGCGGCTGCCAACCGAGACGAACGTATCTTCGCCGATTCGGAATCGTTGGATATTGCGCGCGACCCCAACCGGCATCTCGGTTTCGGCCTGGGGATCCACTTCTGCCTCGGCGCGCCGCTAGCGCGTATGGAGGGTGCGATCGCACTCAACGCTCTGCTTCAGCGTTTCCCCGAGATCGCGCTCGCCATTCCGCGCAACGCCGTAAAATGGCGCCGCAATTCGTTGCTGCGCGGCCTGGCCACCTTGCCGATCCGGCTGGGGCCGCCAAAAGCGGCGCGGGCGCTCGCGGCTTAGCTTTTCGCGAAGCTTTCGGGCCGCACCGCCAAATCCAGCTGAGCGGCCTGCCTCAGCCGGCCAGCTTGGTCTTCAACGCCTGGTTGACCATCGCCGGGTTGGCCTTGCCGCCGCTTTCCTTCATCACCTGGCCGACGAAGAAGCCGAACAGCTTGTCCTTGCCTGCGCGGTACTCGGCCAGCTTGTCCTGGTTCTTAGCGATCACGGCGTCGATGACGGCGTCGATGGCGCCGGTATCGGTCACCTGTCGCAGCCCCTTCTCTTCCACGATCGCCCCCGGGCGCTTGCCGGTCTCGAACATCTCAGCGAACACGTCCTTGGCGATACGGCCTGAGATCGTGTTGTCGGCCAGCAGGTCGAGCAGCTCGCCCAGCGCGTCGGCCGAAACCGGAGACGCCTCGATATCATGGCCGTGCTTGTTGAGCCCGCCCAGAAGTTCGGTGATCAGCCAATTGGCCGCCGCCTTCGGATCGCGCTTGCCCGCCACGACCTTCTCATAGAACTCGGCGCGCGACTGTTCGGCCACCAAAACACCGGCGTCATAGGGCGACAGGCCGAAATCTCTGATGAAGCGGTGCTTCTTGGCATCGGGCAGCTCCGGCAGCATGGAGCGCATCCGCTCGATCAAGTCGTCGTCGAGTTCCAGCGGCAGCAGGTCCGGATCAGGGAAATAGCGATAATCGAACGCCTCTTCCTTGCTGCGCATCGAGCGGGTGACGTTCTGGCGCGGATCCCACAAGCGGGTTTCCTGAACGACCTTTTCGCCGCCTTCGATCAGCTCGATCTGGCGCCGCGCCTCGTATTCGATGGCGGCCTGCACATAGCGGATCGAATTGACGTTCTTGATCTCGCAGCGCGTGCCGAACGTATCGCCCGGCTTGCGTACCGAGACATTGACGTCGCAACGCATGGAACCTTCGTCCATGTTGCCGTCGCAAGTGCCGAGATAACGCAGGATCGTGCGCAGCTTGCGGACATAGGCCGCGGCCTCGTCCGCCGAACGCATGTCCGGCTCCGACACGATCTCCATCAGCGCCGAGCCGGAGCGGTTCAGATCGACGAAGGTCTTCGTCGCGTGCTGGTCGTGCAGCGACTTGCCGGCATCCTGTTCCAGATGCAGGCGGGTGACGCCGATCTCCTTGGTCTCGCCGCCCGGCAGGTCGATCTCAATGACACCCTTGCCGACGATGGGATGGGCGTACTGGGAGATCTGATAGCCCTGCGGCAGGTCGGCGTAGAAATAGTTCTTCCGCTCGAACACCGAAAGCTTGTTGATCGCGGCGCCCAGGCCGAGGCCGGTCTTCACCGCCTGCTCGACGCAATATTCGTTGAGCACCGGCAGCATGCCGGGCATCGCCGCGTCGACGAGGCTGACATTCGTATTCGGTTCGCCGCCAAAGCTGGTCGGCGCGCCCGAGAACAATTTCGTATTGGCCGTGACCTGGGCATGGACCTCCAGCCCGATGACCATTTCCCACGAACCGGTTTCGCCTTCGATCAAGCTCATCTTACGCCGCCATGATCTGCGGAACGGCCGTGAAGGCCGCCGCCTTTTCCAATGCCCCCGCGCCCGCCAGCACCGTCTCCTCATCGAACGGGCGCCCGATCAGCTGCAACCCCAGCGGCAGGCCGCCGGAATCCAGCCCAGCCGGCACGGAGATGCCCGGGAGTCCAGCCAGGGAGGCAGGAACAGTGAACACGTCATTCAGATACATGGCGATCGGATCGGCCGATTTCTCCCCCAGCGCGAACGCCGCCGACGGCGCGGTCGGGGTCAGGATCAGGTCGCAGGATTTGAACGCATCCGTGAAGTCGCGCGCGATCAGTGCGCGTACCTTCTGCGCCTTGATATAATAGGCGTCGAAATAGCCGGCCGACAGCACATAGGTACCGATCAGGATACGGCGCTTCACCTCCGCGCCGAAGCCTTCGGCCCGGGTATTCTCGTACTGCTCGGTCAGGTCCTTGCCAGTCGCCCGCAGGCCGTAGCGCACACCGTCATAGCGCGCGAGGTTGGACGAGCATTCGGCCGGCGCGACAATGTAATAAGTCGCAAGCGCATAGCGCGTGTGCGGCAGGCTGACCGGCACGATCTCTGCGCCGGCATCCTTCATCCACTGCTCGCCCTGGCGCCACAGCGCGTCGATCTCCGCCGACATGCCATCGACGCGATATTCCTTCGGGACGCCGATCTTAAGGCCTTTGATCGATTTGCCGACGGCGGCGCGGAAATCCGGCACGGCCATGTCGACGCTGGTCGAATCCTTGGGATCGTAGCCGGACATCGAGCCCAGCATGATCGCGGTGTCCTCGACCGTGCGGGCAAACGGGCCGGCCTGGTCGAGCGACGAGGCGAAAGCGACGGTGCCCCAGCGCGAGCAGCGGCCATAAGTCGGCTTCATCCCGACGATGCCACAGAAAGCGGCAGGCTGGCGGATCGAACCGCCGGTGTCCGTGCCGGTCGCGCCCGGCGCCAGACGCGCCGCGACGGCCGCCGCCGAGCCGCCGGATGAACCACCCGGCACCAACGGACGATTGTCGCCCTTGCGCCGCCACGGGCTTTCCACCGGACCGTAGGCGCTCGTCATATTGGACGAGCCCATCGCGAACTCGTCGAGATTGGCCTTGCCCAGCATGACCGCGCCGTCGCGCCACAGATTGGCGGTGACGGTCGATTCATAGGTCGGAACGAACCCTTCCAGTATCTTGCTTCCGGCCGTGGTCTGCACGCCCTTGGTGCAGAACAGGTCCTTGATCGCCAGCGGCACGCCTTCCAGCGCAGCCGCCTGCCCTTTCGCGCGGCGCGCGTCGGCGGCTTTGGCCTGCTCCAGCGCCAGTTCCGGCGTTTCCACGATAAAGGCGTTGAGCGCCCGCGCGCCTTCGATGGCGCGGACATGCGCCTCGGTCAGCTCGACCGAGGTGATTTCTTTGCTGTCGAGCCGCTTAAGCGCCTCGGCAATGGTCAGATGGGTGAGGCTCATAAGGTCACTCGACCACTTTCGGAACGGTATAAAAGCCGGCCATCGCCTCGGGCGCATTGGCCAGCACGTCGTCGCGGGTGGTCGAATGATCGACGACGTCCGGACGGGTCTTCAGGCGCGCGCCGACGACGCTGGTCATCGGTTCGATGCCGTCGGTATTCACCTGCTGCAGTTCCTCGACCCATTGCAGCACGCCGGACAATTCCGCGGCGAGGTGGATTTTTTCGTCTTCGGTCACCCGGATGCGCGCCAGGCGCGCGATCTTGGCGACATCTTTCGCGTCGAGCGACATCAGGGAACGCCTAGTTCTTAAGAAGAAGCTGGGTTAGGTATCACCCGCTATGGCGATCCGCAACCCACAGGCGCTGAAGGCGCTCCTCACCCCCGGAAAGCGGCTGATCGGCCTCGATCTGGGCGAAAAAACCATCGGCGTCGCGATTTCCGATCCCGGGCTCACGATTGCCTCGCCGATCGACACGATTCGCCGAACCAAATTTACCGAGGACGTGAAGCAGCTGGTCAGGATGATCGCCGGCCGTGAAGTCGGCGGCATTGTCATCGGGCTGCCGATCAATATGGACGGGACGGAAGGGCCGCGCTGCCAGTCGGTGCGCCATTTCGGGCAAAACCTGCTTGCCCGCGCCGACCTCCTGGGCATGCAGCCGGAAATCGCCTTTTGGGACGAGCGGATGTCCACCGTTGCGATCCAGCGCCTGCTGGTCAGCGAGGCCGACATGAGCCGCGGGAAACGCGCGCAGGCGGTAGACAAGATGGCCGCCGCCTATATCCTGCAGGGCGCGCTGGACGCCCTCGCAAAGGGGGCGCCTCAAACATAATCAGACATCGTCAATATAATCTTGCGGAGGAAACGGCATGGATACCTATACGGACCACGTTAAGAGCCTGACGGATTCCGTTCGAATGACCCGCCGCGGGTTCGCCGTCACCAGCCTGGCCGCAGGCTTCGCCGCCGCCGTCAGCCCCGTCGCCAAGGCGACGATCACCACCGACGCCGAAGGGCTGGATGCCGGCGAGATCAAGATTCCGGTCAAGGACGGCGTCGCCCCCGGCTATCGCGCCCGCCCCGCCAGGGGCAGCCATTTCCCGACCGTGCTGGTGATCCAGGAAGTTTTCGGCGTGCACGAGCATATCCGCGATCTGTGCCGCCGGCTGGCCAAGCTCGGCTATTACGCGATCGCGACCGAGCTTTATGCCCGCCAGGGCGATGTCTCGAAGCTGACCGACATCAACGACATCATCAAGATCGTCGCCCAGGTGCCGAACGCCCAGGTGATGAGCGACCTGGACGCCAGCGTCGCCTTCGCCAAGTCGGAGGGCGCCGACACCGGCAAGCTGGCGGTCACCGGATTCTGCTGGGGCGGCGGCAAGACCTGGCTCTACACCGCGCATAATCCGGCGGTGAAGGCCGGCGTCGCCTGGTACGGCCCGCTTGTGCCCCGCCCCGGCATGGGAACCGGCACGGCACCGATCGATGTCGCCGCCGAGATCAAGGGCCGTGTACTCGGCCTTTATGCCGGCAAGGATACCGGCATTACGGAGCAGAATCGCAACGAAATGCTGGCCAAGCTCAAGGAATCCGGCGACACCAAAAGCAAGATCGTCGTCTTTGCGGATGCCGAGCACGGATTCAACGCCGACTACCGCCCCAGCTACAACGAAGCCGACGCCAAGGCAGGCTGGGCGCAGATGCTGGCGTGGTTCAAGGACCATGGGGTGGCTTGATTGGTATCTGACTGTCTCTTGAAAGCGCCTCCCCCCTTGAGGGGGAGGTCGGCGCGAAGCGCCGGGTGGGGGGTACTGTCCCAGCCCTCCCGCTTTCCTAGGACCTGCGAAACGATTACCCCCCACCCGTCAACGCTTTGCGTTGCCGACCTCCCCCTCAAGGGGGGAGACTATAAACTTGCTGCTGCTCTTTCCCGCCACGGCGCACGCCGTGTATGCATGTGCGAATCATGAACGCACCCCACACCCAACCCTTGCAACCCGCCGCACTGCCGAACGGCATGGTGTGGACACGGCTTCATTTGTTGGGGATCGAAGGGCTGAGCGCGGCGGAGATCACCGCGGTCCTCGACCTCGCCGACGGCTATGTCGAGCAGAACCGGCGCGCGGACAAGCGCAGCAAAGAGCTGAGCGGCCGGACGATGATGAACCTCTTCTTCGAGGATTCCACCCGCACCCGCACCTCGTTCGAGCTCGCCGGCAAGCGGCTGGGCGCCGACGTGCTGAACATGGCGGTCGCCTCCAGCTCGGTGAAAAAAGGCGAAACGCTGCTCGACACGGCGATGACGCTGAACGCGATGCGGCCGGATTTCCTGGTCGTGCGTCACGCCATGTCCGGCGCGCCGAAGCTCTTGGCCGACAAGCTGAACTGCTCGGTCCTCAACGCCGGCGACGGCACCCACGAACATCCAACGCAGGCGCTGCTCGACGCGCTGTCGATCCGCCGGCGCAGGGGTAGGCTGGCGGGCCTGACCGTCGCGATCTGCGGCGACATCCTGCACAGCCGCGTCGCGCGCTCGAACATTTATCTGCTGATCACGATGGGCGCGACGGTCCGTGTCGTCGGTCCGCCGACCCTGGTCCCTGATTCGATTGCCGGCATGGGCGCGGATGTGTTCCACGACATGGACGAAGGCCTGCGCGACACCGACATCGTGATGATGCTGCGGCTGCAGAGCGAGCGCATGAGCGGCAAGTTCGTCCCCTCCTCCCGCGAATATTTCCGCTTCCACGGCCTGACCGCGGAGCGGCTCAAGGTGGCCAAGCCGGACGCGCTGATCATGCATCCCGGCCCGATGAACCGCGGCGTGGAGATCGACTCCGAGGTCGCCGACGATATCGGCCGCAGCCTGATCCTGGACCAGGTCGAGTTCGGGGTGGCCGTGCGCATGGCCTGCCTGCGTCTCCTCGCCTCTGCACGAGACGCCGCATGCCCCTGACCGCCTACACGAACGCCCGCCTGCTCGACCCTGAAAGCGGCCGTGACGAGACCGGCACGCTAGTAACCGAGGGCACCAAGATCCGCGCGCTGGGTGCGGACGTGACGGCGCCCGAAGGCGCGACGATCGTCGACTGCAAGGGGCTATGCCTGGCGCCGGGCCTGGTCGATATGCGCGTCGCGGTCGGCGAGCCGGGCGAGGAACAGCGCGAGACGATCCTGTCCGCCAGCCGGGCGGCCGCGGCCGGCGGCATCACCGCCTTCGCCATGCTGCCCAACACCAGCCCGGTGATCGACGATATCGCCGGCCTGGAGTTCATCGCGCGGCGCGCCCGCGAGGCGAAACTGGTCAAGATCTTCGCTTACGGCGCCGCGACCAAGGGTGCGAGCGGTCGTGATCTCACAGAGATGGGTCTGCTGGCCGAGGCCGGCGCTGTCGGCTTCACCGACGGGGTGAATGCGATTGCCGACGCGCTGACCATGCGCAGGGTGCTGACCTATGCCCGCGCCTTCGGAAAGGTGATCGTTCAACATCCCGAGGAACCGAGCCTGGCCGCCGGCGGCCAGATGAACGAAGGCGAGATCGCAACCCGGCTAGGCCTGGGCGGCATCCCGCGCGCTGCCGAGATCATCATGCTGGAGCGCGATCTGCGCCTGGTCGAACTGACTGGCGGCCGGTATCACGCCGCCCACCTCTCGACGGCCGAAGGCGTCGAGCTGATCCGGCGCGCCAAGCAATCCGGCCTCAATGTGACCTGTGACGTCGCGCCGCCCTATTTCGCGCTCAGCGAGATCGATATCGGCGACTACCGCACCTTCGCCAAGCTCTCGCCGCCGCTGAGAACCGACGATGACCGCAAGGCGCTTATCGCCGGCATCGCGGACGGCACTGTCGACGCCATCGCCAGCGACCACGCCCCGCAGGACCAGGAGGCCAAACGCGTGCCCTTCGCCGCGGCCGCCACGGGCGCCACGGGCCTTGAAACACTGCTGCCGGTCGCGCTCGAGCTATACCACAAGAACATGGTGGGGTTGCTCGATCTGCTGCGACGGGTGACGGTTGGTCCGGCGAACATATTAGGCCTGCCGCTTGGCCGGCTTGCGGTAGGCGGGCCGGCCGACCTGGTAATCTTCGACCTCGACCGGCCCTGGGTGATCGACG
>DATJHU010000151.1:0-25136 GCA_035493715.1 Alphaproteobacteria bacterium
CGCGTCTGAGGGCCGCAACCCGCGGACTGGTGCGACGATCAAGATTCCGGCCTCCAAGCAGCCGAAGTTCAAGGCTGGCAAGGGTCTGAAGGACGCCGTTAACTGATTTTGTCCCGGCGGGCCGCCCTTGGGCCGTCCGCAGGACATTTCGGGCGATTAGCTCAGCGGGAGAGCGTCTCGTTTACACCGAGAGGGTCGGCGGTTCGATCCCGTCATCGCCCACCAGTTCCCCGCCTTAGCAGCAGAACAACGAATTGCTTACCGCCGTCCTGAGGTGGTCGACGCGTAAGATGTATCCCGGAAAGGCCATCGGCCTTGTCGTTCAAGACGGCGAGGGCGGTATGCTTTTGCGTTCGTGCCGGGCTTCTGACTTATGCGGAAACGAATTCGTAAAAAATGCGCTGGCCCCGGCCGGTCGCATTGACACCGCGGGGGCGGGCGAGTACCAAACCGCCTCGCAAAACGCGGGAGTAGCTCAGTTGGTTAGAGCGCCGGCCTGTCACGCCGGAGGCCGCGGGTTCAAGTCCCGTCTCTCGCGCCATTCCTCAGGAATGGCAGCAATATCAAACAAGACAGGGGATGGGTTTCTGCCCGATCGTTCGGCGCGGTAAACTGGCCTATAGCCAAGCTGAATTCTTGTGCTAAACCACAGTTCGTCGTGCTGCGGTGCGGCAGTGAAACGTCATCCGCCTCAGAAATTGTGATCGAAATGCAGAATCCGCTGCTCGTCGACTATGTTCCCATCCTGATCTTTCTGGTGGTGGCCGTGGTCGTCACCATCGCGATGATCGGGGGCTGCTACCTGCTGGCGCAGCAGAAGCCCGACAGCGAGAAGGTCTCTGCTTACGAGTGCGGCTTCGAGGCGTTTGCCGATGCCCGAACCAAGTTCGATGTGCGCTACTACCTTGTCGCCATCCTGTTCATCATCTTCGACCTTGAGGTCGCGTTCCTGTTTCCCTGGGCGGTGTCGCTCAAGGACACGGGGCTTTTCGGTTTTCTGTCGATGGCCGTCTTCCTTGGCGTTCTGACTGTCGGCTTCATCTATGAATGGAAGAAAGGGGCGCTCGATTGGGAGTAATCACCTCATTCGATCCGCGGAGCCCCGCCGGCCTGCCGCCGGGGCCGGCGCAGGACGAGCTGCTGGCCCGCGCCACGAAACGGCTCGAGGAAAAAGGCTTCCTGGTTTCTAACCTGGAAAGCCTGGTCGATTGGGCCCGCACGGGTTCGATCTGGCCGATGACCTTCGGTTTGGCGTGCTGCGGCGTGGAAATGATCCACGCCTTCATGGCGCGCTACGACCTTGACCGGTTCGGCAGTTTCCCCCGCGCCAGCCCGCGCCAGTCCGACGTGATGATCGTCGCCGGCACGCTGTGCAACAAGATGGCGCCGGCGCTGCGCAAGGTCTACGACCAGATGGCGGAGCCGCGCTGGGTCATCTCCATGGGCTCCTGTGCCAATGGCGGCGGCTATTACCACTATTCCTATTCGGTGGTGCGCGGCTGCGACCGGATCGTTCCGGTCGATATCTATGTGCCGGGCTGTCCGCCGACGGCCGAGGCACTGCTCTACGGGATCCTTCAACTCCAGAAGAAGATCCGCCGCGACGACACGCCGATTTTCCGCTGAGCCAGAATGCCGACAGCCACTCCCACTTTCGAAGCGAAGCCTGAGCTCATTGAGGCGGTGAAGATCGCCCTGGGCGCGGACGTCGTATCCTCGACCGTCGAACACGGCCAGCTGATCGTCACCGTTCCGGCGGCGAAGATCGTGACCGCTTTGACTGCGCTTCGCGATGCGTCGAATTTGATGTTCGAACAGCTGCTCTATGTTTGCGGCGTCGATTATCCCGACCGTCCGCAGCGCTTCGAAGTCGTCTATGCGCTGTTGTCGGTATCGCTGAACCTGCGCCTGCGCGTGAAGGTGCTGACCGACGAGGACACGCCGGTGCCGTCCGTTGTCGGTGTCTACCCGTCGGCCAACTGGTTCGAGCGCGAGACCTGGGACATGTACGGCGTCTTCTTCGCCGACCATCCGGATTTGCGCCGCATCCTGACCGACTATGGTTTCGACGGGCATCCGATGCGCAAGGACTTCCCGCTGACCGGCTATGTCGAGCTGCGCTATGACCCTGACCAGCGCCGGGTGGTCTACGAGCCGGTGAAGTTGACGCAGGATTTCCGTACCTTCGATTTCGCTAGCCCCTGGGAAGCGATCACCGACATCCAGCTCCCGGGCGACGAGAAGGCTGTGAAGCCGCCCTATTGGGAGAAGCCGGTATGACCGACCAGGTTATGGCGACCGAGGCCTTGGGCGATCTGCCGGTCGAAGACAAGATCGGCATGCGGATCAAGCCGTTCACGATGAATTTCGGCCCGCAGCACCCGGCCGCGCACGGCGTGCTGCGTCTGGTGATGGAGATGGACGGCGAGATCGTCGACCGCTGCGACCCGCATATCGGCCTGCTCCATCGCGGCACCGAAAAGCTGATCGAGTACAAGACCTATATCCAGGCGGTTCCGTATTTCGACCGACTCGATTACGTGTCGCCGATGTGCGAGGAGCATGCGTTCGCGCTGGCCGTGGAATCGCTGCTGAAGATTACCCCGCCGCCGCGCGCGCAATATATCCGCGTGCTGTTCTCCGAACTGACGCGGGTCATCAACCATCTGCTGAACGTCACGACGTTCGCGCTGGACTTGGGCGCCACGACCCCGCCGATGTGGGGCTTCGAGGAACGCGAGCGCGGCATGGAGTTCTATGAGCGCGTGTCCGGCGCCCGCATGCACGCCAACTATTTCCGTCCGGGCGGCGTCCATGCCGACATGCCGGCGGGTCTGGCCGAAGACATCTATTCCTGGATCGACCACCTGCCGAGCGTGATCGACGACCTGGAAGAGCTGCTCAGCGAAAACCGCATCTTCAAGCAGCGCACGGTCGATGTCGGCAATGTCAGCCGCGCCGACGCGCTGGCCTGGGGTTTCACCGGCCCGATGCTGCGCGCTTCCGGCGTCGCGTGGGATTTGCGCAAGTCGCAGCCTTACGACGTCTACGACCAGATGGAATTCGACATTCCAGTGGGCCTGACCGGCGACTGCTACGCGCGGTACCTGGTCCGCGTCGAGGAAATGCGCCAGTCAATCCGCATCATGCGCCAGTGTCTGGACAAGATGCCTGACGGGCCGATCAAGGTGGACGACCGCAAGATCGCGCCGCCGCCGCGCGCCGAGATGAAGCGGAACATGGAATCGCTGATCCACCACTTCAAACTCTATACCGAGGGCTATCACGTCCCGGCCGGCGAGACCTATTCGGCGGTCGAGACGCCGAAGGGCGAGTTCGGCGTCTATCTGGTGGCCGACGGCACCAACAAGCCGTATCGCTGCCACATCCATCCGGCGGGTTTCGCGCATCTGCAGGCCATGGACTTCATGGCCAAGGGCTACATGCTGGCCGATGCCGTCGCGATCATCGGCTCGCTGGACATCGTCTTCGGGGAGATCGACCGATGAGTGCGAGCGTCGGGATCGCCGACAACGGCCCTGAGCAGCCGAAGGAATTCGCCTTCACGGCGGAGAATCTCGAGAAGGCCAAGACCATCATCGCCAAGTATCCGGCGGGCCGCCAGCAAAGCGCGGTGATGCCGCTTCTGGACCTGGCCCAGCGCCAGCACGGCGGCTGGCTGCCGCGCGTGGCGATGGACGTGGTAGCCGACATGCTGTCGATGCCGCGCATCAAGGCCTACGAGGTCGCGACCTTCTATTCGATGTACAATCTGAAGCCGGTAGGCAAGCATTTCGTGCAGGTCTGTACGACGACGCCCTGCTGGCTGGTCGGCTCCGAAGGCGTGGTCGACGCCTGCAAGAAACATCTCGGCATCGGGCTGGGCGAAACGACCGCCGACGGCCAGTTCACGCTGGTCGAGGTCGAATGTCTGGGTGCCTGCGTGAACGCGCCGATGGCGCAGATCAACGACGATTATTACGAAGACCTGAACCCTGAGAACACGGTGGCGCTCTTGAAGGCGCTGGCCGAGGGCAAGCCGGTGAAGACCGGATCGCAGACCGGGCGGCGCGGATCGCAGGCGGCGTCGGGTCCGACCAGCCTGCACGAATTCGCCAAGGCCGCCGGGGTGGAGAGCTGAGCCGATGCTGAAGGATAGCGACCGCATCTTCACCAACCTCTATGGCTGGCAATCTTTCCGCCTGGACGCGGCGCGCAAGCGCGGCGACTGGGACAACACCGGCGCCCTTCTGGCCAAGGGCCGCGAGTGGATCATCGAAGAGATGAAGACCTCCGGCATGCGCGGCCGCGGCGGCGCGGGTTTCCCGACCGGTATGAAATGGTCGTTCATGCCCAAGGACAGCGGCAAGCCGCATTACCTGGTCGTCAACGCCGACGAGGGCGAGCCCGGCACGTGCAAAGACCGCGACATGATGCGCTACGACCCGCACAAGCTGATCGAGGGCTGCCTGCTGGGTTCCTTCGCGATCGGCGCGCACGCTTGCTACATCTATATCCGCGGCGAGTTCATGGAGGAGGCGATCAACCTCCAGATCGCGATCGACGAGGCCTACGAGGCCGGTCTGATCGGCAAGAACGCCTGCGGTTCCGGCTGGGATATGGACATCTATGTCCATCGCGGCATGGGCGCCTATATCTGCGGCGAAGAGACCGCGCTGATCGAAAGCCTGGAAGGCAAGAAGGGCCAGCCGCGCAACAAGCCGCCGTTCCCGGCGGGTGCTGGCCTCTATTCCTGCCCGACAACCGTCAACAACGTAGAAACGATTGCGGCGGTCCCGACCATCCTGCGCCGTAGCGGCGCCTGGTTCGCCGGCATCGGCCGGCCGAAGAATGTCGGCACGAAGGTGTTCTGCATCTCCGGCCACGTGAACCAACCGTGCAATGTCGAAGAAGAGATGGGCATCCCGCTGAAGGAGCTCATCGAGAAGCATGCCGGCGGTGTGCGCGGCGGCTGGGATAACCTGCTGGCGGTTATCCCGGGCGGCTCGTCTACCCCGATGATCCCGCGCGACGTCTGCGACACCGTGCTGATGGATTTTGATGCGTTGAAGGATGTGCGGTCCGGCCTCGGCACCGCCGCCGTCATCGTCATGGACAAATCGACCGACCTGGTGAAGGCGATCGCGCGTCTGGCCAAGTTCTACATGCATGAGAGCTGCGGCCAATGCACCCCGTGCCGCGAGGGCACCGGCTGGATGTGGCGCGTGATGGAACGGCTGGCGCGTGGCAACGCCCGGGTGGAAGAGATCGACATGCTGCTCGACGTCTCCAAAGAGATCGAGGGTCACACGATCTGCGCCCACGGCGACGCGGCCGCGTGGCCGATCCAGGGCCTGATGCGGCATTTCCGGCCCGTGGTTGAACAGCGGATCGCAGAGTTTCATGCCCACCGGATGGCAGCGGAATGACGGCCATGGCGGTCGAACGCACCGGCCCGGAGACCAGGCGGGGGCCTGAGATCAGCGCGCCGCGGCAATGGGCTGGGAAGATATTCCTTGCGCTGGCGCTCGCCTGGTTCGGGCTGATCTTCTATATCCAGCGCCCCGACCAGCCGCATGTCGAGCCGCGGCCGACGCCCGTCGTCATGATGGACGACGGTAAGTGGCACCAGGTCTATCTGCCCTACGACGACCAAGGGGCCAAATGGATAGAAGGCGTCGACATCAAGACCCAGTACACAGCCTGGGATTTCATGCGGCGGCCGACCATCCACTTCCTGATCGTCGCTGTGGGGCCGATTTTCGCGGCGCTCATGGGCGCTCTGATCTATCTGGGTGTGGCTGAGTGGCGCGTGCGCCGCCGCTACCCCGTCGTCAACGATAGCCTGTTCTAAGGATCGCACGATGCCGACCCTGACAATCAACGGAATCGAAACCGAGGTCGCGCCGGGCACGTCGATCATCCAGGCGTGCGAGCAGCTGGGTATCGAGGTGCCGCGCTTCTGCTATCACGAACGCCTGTCGGTTCCGGCCAACTGCCGCATGTGCCTGATCGAGCTGAAGGGTTCGCCCAAGCCGGTCGCTGCTTGTGCGATGCCGTGCGCCGACAAGCAGGAAGTCTTCACCGACAGCGAACTGGTCCACAAGGCGCGCAAGGGCGTCATGGAGTTTCTGCTGATCAACCACCCGCTGGACTGCCCGATCTGCGACCAGGGTGGCGAGTGCGACCTGCAGGACCAGGCGCTTGGCTATGGCTTCGACCGTGGGCGGTTCGAGGAGAACAAGCGCGCCGTGAACGAGAAATATCTCGGGCCGCTGATCAAGACCTTCATGACGCGCTGCATCCAGTGCACGCGCTGCGTGCGCTTCGCCGACGAGATCGCCGGCGCGCCGGAAATCGGCCTCCTCGGCCGCAACGAGGCGGTCGAGATCGGCACCTATGTCGAATCCGCCGTCACGTCCGAACTTTCGGGCAATCTGGTCGATGTGTGCCCGGTCGGCGCGCTGACCTCCAAGCCTTATGCCTTCGCCGCCCGCCCATGGGAGCTGAAGAAGACGGACAGCATCGACGTGTTCGACGCCGTCGGCTGCAACATCCGCGTCGATGCGCGGGGACCCGAGGTGCTGCGCGTGCTGCCGCGCACCAACGAGGACGTGAACGAGGAGTGGATCGCGGACAAGAGCCGTCACGCGGTCGACGGTCTGATGCGCCAGCGGCTGGACCAGCCTTATGTGCGCAGGAACGGCAAGCTGGTCCCGGCTTCCTGGCCCGAGGCGCTGGCCGCCGTGGCCGAGAAGCTCGGCAAGACCGAGGGCGGCAAGATCGCGGCGATCGCCGGCGACCTGGCCGACGCCGAGGCGCTGCTGGCGCTGAAGGACCTGATGGGGGCGCTGGGTTCGCCGAACCTGGAATGCCGCCAGGACGGCGGCCGCTTCGATCCGACGAACCGCGCCGGCTACCTGTTCAACTCGACCATCGTCGGGATCGAGCAGGCCGACGCGATCCTGATAATCGGCGCCAACCCGCGCTGGGAAGCGCCGCTGATCAATGCCCGCATCCGCAAGCGGTACCTGGTGCTGCGCGAGAATTTCCAGGCCGCCGTCATCGGCGCCAAGCTGGATCTCACCTATCCCTATGAATATCTGGGCGCCGGTCCGCAGACCCTGGCCGACCTGGTCGACGGCAAGCATCCTTTCGCCGAGGTGCTGAAGAACGCGAAGAACCCGATGGTGATCTTGGGCTCCGGCGCGGTGGCGCGCGCCGACGGCGCGACGATCCAGGCGCTGGCCGCTAAGCTGGACGTGCAGCGCGAAGACTGGAACGGCTTCAACTTCCTGCACCGTGCGGCAGGGCGCGTTGGCGCGCTCGACCTCGGCTTCGTGCCGGGCGAGGGCGGACGCGACCTGGAGGGGATCCTGGAAGGAGCATCCAGCGGCGCGATCGAAGCGGTCTATCTGCTGGGTGCCGACGAGTTCGACACGACGCGGCTGGGCAAGGCCTTCGTGATCTATCAGGGCCATCATGGCGACCGGGGCGCGCATCGCGCCGACGTAATCCTGCCGGGTTCGGCCTACACCGAAAAGAACGGCACATACGTGAATACGGAAGGCCGGGCACAGTTGGCGCGGCAGGCCGTGTTCCCGCCGGGCGACGCGCGCGAGGACTGGAAGATCGTCCGCGCGCTGGCCGGCGCGCTGGGCAAGACGCTGCCTTACGACACGCTGGGCGAACTACGCCGCAAGCTGGCCGAGGCATCGCCGACCTTCCGTACGATCGACGCGATCACCCCGGCCGAGACCGCACCGTTGGCGGCCGCGGGCGCGGTCGACGCCGCACCGTTCACGATGCCGATCGAGAATTACTACATGACCGACCCGATCAGCCGGTGCTCGCCGACCATGGCGGAATGCACCAAGGAATTCGGCATCGGCGAGGCGAGGACCGGGACCCATGGCTGAGGTCTGGCATAATCTCTGGAACAACAGCTTCTGGCCCACACCGGCGGGGCAGGGGATCGCAATCCTCGCCCAGGTCCTGCTGGTCGTCGTCGGCCTCCTGATCTTCGTCGCCTACGTCACCTATGCCGAACGCAAGGTCCTGGCGCTGGCGCAGCTACGCCGCGGCCCGAACGTCGTCGGTCCCTTCGGCTTGCTGCAGCCATTTGCGGACGGGCTGAAGCTGATGGCCAAGGAAACCATCATTCCGGCCGGCGCCAACCGCGTGCTGTTCATCATGGCGCCGATGCTGACCTTCGCGCTGGCGCTGGTCGGCTGGGCGGTCGTGCCGTTCAGCCATGGCTGGGTGATCGCCAACATCAATGTCGGCATCCTCTACCTCTTTGCCATCTCCTCGCTTGGCGTTTACGGCATCATCGTTGCCGGCTGGGCGTCGAACTCGAAATACTCATTCCTCGGCGGCCTGCGCTCGGCGGCGCAGATGGTGTCGTACGAGGTGTCGATCGGCTTCGTCATCGTCTCGGTGCTGCTCACCGTCGGTTCGTTGAACCTAACCGCCGTGGTCGAGACGCAGCAACCCTGGTGGGTCTGGCTGCTGCTGTCGCCGATGATGGTCGTGTTCTTCATCTCCGGCCTCGCCGAAACCAATCGCCCGCCCTTCGACCTGCCGGAAGGCGAGTCCGAGCTGGTCGGCGGCTTCAACACCGAATATTCGGCGATGGGCTTCGCCATGTTCATGCTCGGCGAATACGCCAACATGTTCATGATCTGCGCGTTGACCACGATGCTGTTCCTGGGCGGCTGGCTGCCGCCGTTCGGCTGGGATTTCGCGCCGTTCAACTGGATTCCGGGCGTCGTCTATTTCATCGGCAAGATCTGCGCGGTGATGTTCGTCTTCCTGTGGGTGCGCGCGACCTTGCCGCGCTTCCGCTACGACCAGCTGATGCGGCTGGGTTGGAAGGTGTTCCTGCCGTTCTCGCTAGCGTGGCTGTTCGTGATCGCTGGCGTGCTGCTGGCGACCGACCACCTGCCGAACCCCCAGTGATGCGGAGCAACTGACATGGCATTCCTGGACCAAGCGGCGCGCGGCATGTTCCTGACGGAGATCGTCAAGGGCATGGCGCTGACCTTCAAGTACATGTTCAAGCCGCGCATGACGATCAACTACCCGTTCGAGAAAGGGCCGCTGTCGCCCCGCTTCCGGGGTGAGCATGCGTTGCGCCGCTATCCGAACGGCGAAGAGCGCTGCATCGCGTGCAAGCTGTGCGAGGCGGTGTGCCCGGCGCTGGCGATCACCATCGAGGCCGAACCGCGCGAGGACGGCAGCCGCCGCACCACGCGCTACGATATCGACATGACGAAGTGCATCTATTGCGGCCTGTGCCAGGAGGCCTGCCCGGTGGACGCCATCGTCGAGGGACCTAATTTCGAGTTCGCGACCGAAACCCGCGAAGAACTCTACTATAATAAGGACAAGCTTTTAGCGAATGGCGACCGTTGGGAAGCAGCCCTTGCTGCGAATATTGAAGCCGATGCGCCCTATCGCTAAAACCCGGCGGGAAATCGGCCTTTTCCGGCCGATGGATGCCCCTTATTCCAATGCGCCCCTAAGGCGTAACGATTTCCGGCGTGTTCTCCGCACGCAAGGGCAGGACGCGACATGATCGAGACCATTGCCTTCTATTTGTTCAGCGCGGTCCTGGTGGCAAGCGCGGTGATGGTCGTGTTCTCCAAGAATCCGGTCCATTCCGTGCTGTTCCTGATCCTGGCCTTCTTCAACGCCGCGGGGTTGTTCATCCTCTTGGGTGCCGAATTCGTCGCGATGATCCTGGTCATCGTCTATGTCGGCGCGGTCGCGGTGCTGTTCCTGTTCGTCGTGATGATGCTGGACATCAACTTCGCGGACTTCCGCCGCGGCATTAACACCTATCTGCCGTTCGGCATTTTCCTGGGCGTCGTGCTGTTCATCGAGCTGGCGTTCCTGGTCTTCCAGAATTGGGTTCTGCCGACCGGCATGGTGGCGGCCGCGCCGACACCGGCCGCCGCCGCGCAGATATCCAACACGCGGGCGCTGGGTCAGCTGATCTATACCCATTACCTCTATGTCTTTCAGGTCTCCGGCCTGATCCTGCTGGTCGCCATGGTCAGCGCCATCGTGCTGACGCTGCGGCATCGCCCCGGCGTCGAGCGGCAGCGGATTGCCGTCCAGGTCAACCGTAAGCGCGCCGAATCGATGGTGATCAAGCAGGTTGCGTCCGGGGCGGGAGCGCCCGAATGATCGGCTTGGTCAACTACCTCATCGTCGGCGCCCTGGTCTTCGTGCTGGGCGTGCTGGGCATCTTCCTGAACCGCAAGAACGTCATCATCATCCTGATGTCGATCGAGCTGATCCTGCTCGCGGTCAACATCAACTTCGTGGCGTTCTCCGCCTATCTGGGCGACCTCATGGGGCAGGTCTTCGTCATGTTCGTGCTGACCGTCGCGGCAGCCGAATCGGCGATCGGTCTTGCGATCCTGATGGTCTATTTCCGCAACCGCGGTTCGATCGCGGTTGAAGACATCAACACGATGAAGGGCTGAGCGCGCCATGTTGGAAGCCTTGGCTGTATTCCCACCGCTGGCCGCCGCCATAATCGTCGGCCTATTCGGGCGCCGCGCGCTCGGCGACCGCGCCTCGCAGCTGATCACCTGCGGCGGCGTGCTGTTGTCCGCCGCGGTCGCGATCTGGCTGTTCGTCACGGTCGCGCTCGGCCACAACCCGCACACGATCCATCTCTTCCGTTGGTTCAGCTCGGGCACGTTCGAGGTGGACTGGGCGCTGCGCCTCGACACCCTGTCGGTGGTGATGATCACCGTCGTCACCGTCGTGTCGTCGATGGTGCATATTTATTCCGTCGGTTACATGGCGCATGACCGCGATATTCCGCGCTTCATGGCCTATCTCAGCCTGTTCACCTTCATGATGCTGGCGCTGGTGACGGCCGACAATTTCCTCCAGATGTTCTTCGGCTGGGAGGGCGTCGGTCTCGCCTCCTACCTGCTGATCGGCTTCTGGTACGACAGGCCGGCCCCGCAGGCCGCGGCGATCAAGGCCTTCGTCGTCAACCGCGTTGGCGATTTCGGCTTCACGCTCGGCATCATGGCCGTCTACTTCATCTTCGACAGCGTGCAGTTCGACCCGGTCTTCGCGGCTGCCGCCGGGAAGGTCGGGATGCATTTCAGCTTCCTCGGCACCCAGGCCGACGCGCTGGCCACCTGCTGCCTGCTGCTGTTCGTGGGCGCCATGGGCAAGTCGGCGCAGCTTGGCCTTCACACCTGGCTGCCCGACGCGATGGAAGGCCCGACCCCGGTCTCCGCCCTCATCCATGCGGCCACCATGGTGACCGCCGGCGTCTTCATGCTGGCCCGCTGCTCGCCTCTGTTCGAGCAGTCGCCGATGGCGCTGGAGGTCGTGACCGTCGTCGGCGCGCTGACCGCCTTCGTCGCCGCCACGATCGGTCTCACCCAGTTCGACATCAAGCGGGTCATCGCCTATTCGACGATGAGCCAGCTCGGCTACATGTTCTTCGCCATCGGCGTGTCGGCCTACAGCGCGGCGATCTTCCACCTGATGACCCACGCCTTCTTCAAGGCGCTGCTGTTCCTCGGTGCCGGCTCGGTGATCCACGCGCTCTCGGGCGAGCAGGACATGCGCAAGATGGGCGGCCTCATGAAGGTGATTCCGAAAACCGGCTATCTGATGTGGATCGGCTCGCTCGCGCTGGCCGGCATCGGCATTCCGGGCATCTTCGGATTTGCCGGTTTTTATTCCAAGGACATGATCCTGGAAGCCGCCTATCAGGGCGGCGGCGTCGGCCAGTTCGCCTATTGGCTGGGCGTGATCGCGGCCTTCTTCACCGCGTTCTATTCCTGGCGCCTGATCATCATGACCTTCTACGGCGCGCCGCGGGCCGACCATCACACGATGGAGCATGCGCATGAATCGCCGCCGGTCATGCTGCTGCCGCTGACCGTTTTGGCGGCCGGCGCGCTGCTGGCCGGTTGGGCCGGCTACGACTTCTTCGTCGGCGAAGGGCGCGAGGCGTTCTGGGGCTCGTCCATCTTCGTTGCGCCGAGCCACGACAGCATCGAATTGGCGCATAAGGGGCCTGAATGGGTCGGCGTCGTGCCGCTGATCGCCGGCTTGCTTGGCGTCGGGCTGGCCTATGTCTTCTATATGTTCAGGCCGCGCTGGCCGGCGGCCTGGGTCGAGGCGCTGGGGCCGCTGCACCAGCTCATCTTCCGCAAATATTATTTCGACGAGCTCTACGATCTCATCGTCGTGCGCCCGGCGCTGTGGTTCGGCCGCATGTTCTGGCAGAAGGGCGACGTCGGCACGATCGATGCTTATGGTCCTGACGGTATTGCCTCGGGCACGCGCAGCATGGCGGGCGTCTTGAGCCGCCTGCAGACCGGCTATCTGTTCCACTATGCGCTGGCGATGCTGGTCGGCGTCCTCATCCTCACCACTTTCTATATCGTCCTGGGGGGCGTGTAAGTCATGGCGCCCTGGCCGATCCTTTCGACCATCACCTTCCTGCCGCTGCTCGGCGCGTTGCTGATCATGACGCTGCCGAAGACCGAGGCTGGCGCACGTAATGTGCGCTGGCTGGCGCTCGGCACGTCGCTGGTCACCTTCGTCGCGTCGCTGTTCATCTTCGCCTATTACGATCCTGCGAACGCGGGCTTCCAACTCGTCGAGCGCAAGGAATGGATTCCCGGCACCGGGATCATCTACCAGAAGGGCATCGACGGGATTTCGATCTGGTTCGTCCTGGTTTCGACGTTCCTGACCCCGATCTGCATCGTCTCGGCCTGGAAGGCGATCCACGACCGCGTGCGCGAGTTCATGATTTCCATGCTGGTGCTGGAAACCATGATGGTCGGCATGTTCTCGGCGCTCGACATCATCCTGCTCTACGTCTTCTTTGAAGGCGTCCTGATCCCGATGTTCCTGATTATCGGGATCTGGGGCGGGCCGCGCCGGGTCTATGCGGCGTTCAAATTCTTCCTCTACACGCTGTTCGGCTCGGTCCTGATGCTGCTGGCGATCCTCGCCATGTATCTGAAGGCCGGCACCACCGACCTCGTCGTCATCCTGCATTCGCCGTTCAGCTTCGAACTGCAGATCTGGATGTGGCTGGCCTATTTCGCCTCCTTCGCGGTCAAGATGCCGATGTGGCCGGTCCACACATGGCTGCCCGACGCGCACGTGGAGGCGCCGACCGCCGGCTCGGTCATCCTGGCGGCGGTGCTGCTGAAAATGGGTGGCTACGGCTTCATCCGCTTCTCGGTACAGATGCTGCCGCAGGCCAGCGAGTATTTCGCGCCATTCATGTTCACGCTCTCGATCGTGGCCATCATCTACACTTCGCTGGTGGCGCTCGTGCAGACCGACATGAAAAAGCTGATCGCCTATTCGTCGGTCGCCCATATGGGCTTCGTCACGCTCGGCATCTTCACGCTGACCCAGCAGGGGATCGACGGCGCCATCTTCCAGATGCTGTCGCACGCCATCGTCTCCGGCGCGCTCTTCCTCTGTGTCGGCGTGGTCTACGACCGGATGCACACCCGTGAGATCGCCCGTTATGGTGGTATGGCTCGGACGATGCCGCGCTATGCGCTGGTGTTCTTCATCTTCACCATGGCCTCGGTCGGCCTGCCCGGCACGTCCGGCTTCGTCGGCGAGTTCCTGGCGCTGCTCGGCACCTTCGAGGTGAACCGCTGGGCCGCTTTCCTGGCCGCGACCGGCGTTATCCTCGGTGCGGCCTATATGCTGGTGCTCTACCGCAAGCTGTTCTACGGCGAAGTGACCAAGGACGACGTGCGCGCCATGCCCGACCTGAACTGGCGGGAGATGAGCTTCTTCGCGCCGCTGGTGGTACTGACGCTGTGGATGGGCATCTACCCGTCCTCCTTCAAGGACTTCATCGATCCGTCGGTCGCCCAGATCGTCGCGCACCAGCAGGACGCGACCGGGCATGCCCCGCGCACCGCGGCGGCGCCGTCCGTAGAGCTTGAGGCTTCCCGATGACCGCCACGATCCCCGATTTCGGCATCGCGCTGCCGGAACTCATCCTTACCGGCCTGACGCTGGTGCTGCTGATGATCGGCACCTTCGGCAAGGAAAAGTCGATGGGGCTGGTGTCCGCCGGCGCCGTCCTCAGCTGCATCGTCGCCGGCGCGCTGGTGGTGACCACCGATCTCGGCGCCCGCACCGTCGGGTTCGAGAATCTGTTCGTCATCGACCGCTTCGCCGGTTTCATGAAGCTCCTGGTGCTGATCGGCTCCGCCCTCGCGCTGGTGATGTCCGGCGGCTATCTGAAGCTTGAGAAGCTGCAGCGCCCGGAATTCCCGGTGCTGGTGCTGCTGGCGACTATCGGCATGTTGCTGATGATCTCGGCCAACGACATCATCTCGCTTTATGCCGGGCTGGAACTGCAGAGCCTCGCGCTCTATGTGCTCGCCGCCTTCCACCGCGACACGCTGCGCTCGCCCGAGGCGGGCCTCAAATATTTCGTGCTCGGTGCGCTCGCCTCAGGCGTGCTGCTCTATGGCGCGACCCTGGTTTACGGCTTCACCGGCACCACCAGCTTCGACAGGCTGGCGTCGTTCCACGCCGCCGGTGAAGTCCAGCAGGTTGGCCTGTGGATCGGCATGGCGCTGATCGCCAGCGGCCTGATCTTCAAGGTTTCGGCCGTGCCGTTCCACATGTGGACGCCCGATGTCTATGAGGGCGCACCCACACCGGTCACAGCGATGTTCGCAGTCGCCCCCAAGATCGCGGCGATGGCCCTTCTGGTGCGCGTGCTGACAGTCGCCTTCGGCCCGCAGACCCATGCCTGGCAGCTCGCCATCCTGGTCATCTCGCTCCTGTCGATGGCCTGGGGCGGCTATGCCGCCATCGTCCAGCGCAACATCAAGCGCCTGATGGCCTACAGCTCGATCTCGAATGTCGGCTACATCCTGCTCGGCCTGGCCGCCGGCACGGAGAAAGGTGTCGAAGCGGTCCTGATCTATCTCGCGATCTATGTCTTCATGACCGCGGGTTCCTTCGGCGTCATCCTGGCGATGCGCCGCGGCGGTCATATGGTGGAAGAGATTTCCGATCTCAGCGGCCTGGCGCAGGAGCGTCCCCTGCTGGCGCTGGCTATGACGATCTTCATGTTCTCGATGGCCGGCGTACCGCCGCTCGCGGGCTTCATCGGCAAGCTATACGTGTTCCGCGCTGCGATCGACGCGGGCGACCTTGCCGCGACGGCGGGGGTGGCGAATGCCTTCTACGTGACCGCCGCCCTCGGTGCGGCGATCAGCGTGGTGTCGGCGTTCTATTATCTGCGCATCATCAAGATCATGTATTTTGATCAGCCCTCTGCACCGCTCGACCGGCAGCCCGGCTTCAGCCTGAATGGCGCGATCCTGGTTAGCGCGCTGTTCACCGTCCTGTTCACCTTCACGTTCCTCGTCGGGCCGGTCGTCGGCTGGGCGGACGCCGCCGCCCAGTCTCTGGTGCGGTAACAGCCGCAAGCCATACGTTCATGAATGATTCAGATCTGCCGGTACTGCCGCCCGGATACCGGCTGATTGCCCGCGACGAAGTGGGCAGCACCAATGACGAGGCGCGCGACCTGATCGCCGCTGGCGTTCGCCAGGGCGCCGTCGTGTGGGCGGAAAGCCAGACGGCCGGCCGCGGCCGGCTCGGGCGGGACTGGGTGTCGCCGCCGGGCAATCTCTACTGCTCCATCATCATGCGCCCGCAGATCGAGTCCGCGCGCCTGCCGGAATTCTCGTTCGTTGCCGCCCTGGCCGTACGCGATGCGCTGGTGCCGGTCATTCCGGCCTCCACGCCGGTCGCGTTCAAATGGCCCAACGACGTGCTGGCGGGCGGCCGCAAGGTGGCGGGCATTCTGGTCGAGGCTGAGAAGCTGCCGGACGAGGACCGCACCGCGCTGATCGTCGGTATCGGCATCAATGTGGTCTCCGCGCCGCGCGAAACAGACTATCCGGCGACCTGCGTCTCGGCCGTGGCCCGCGCGCCGCGTGTATCGCGCCTGTTAAGTTCTCTGGTCGCCGCCCTCGACCGGCGCGTAGAATTCTGGACGCGGAACGGTTTTGCGGCCATACGTCAGGAATGGATGAACAACGCTTACGGTGTCGGGGAACGGGTTACGTCCTCAACCGGCATCAGCGGCAGGTTCACTGGCCTGGATGAAACCGGCGCGCTGATCGTTTCGATGACGGACGGGGAGCGGCGCCGGCTGGTATCCGGTAGTGTGCGCTTCGCGGAAATGGAATAAAAAATGCTTCTCGCAATCGACGCCGGCAACACGATCACGATCTTCGCGGTCTTCGATGGTAACGACCTGCGCGGTGTCTGGCGCCAGCCGTCCGACGCACGCCGCACCGCCGACGAATATGCCAATTTCCTGGAATCGGCGATGCGCCGCGACGGGGTCGATCCCAAGTCGATCGACCAGGCGATCATCGCCAGCGTCGTGCCCTCGGCCAATTTCAATCTCAGCCGCCTGTGCACGGACAAGTTCTCTGCCCGCCCGCTGATCATTGGCGAGGACGGGGTCTATCTCGGCATCGAGGTCCTGCTCGACCGGCCGGAGGATGTGGGCGCTGACCGCCTGGTCAACGCGGTCGCCGCCTACGATACGGTCGGTGGGCCGCTGATCGTCGTCGACTTCGGCACGGCCACGACCTTCGACGTCGTCGATTCCGAGGGCAATTACCGTGGTGGCGCAATCGCCCCCGGCGTCAGTCTGTCGCTGGAGGCTTTGCATCAGGCCGCCGCGAAACTACCTAAGGTGGATGTCGTGCGTCCGCCTTATGTTATCGGCAAGACCTCGGTCGCGGCCATGCAGGCCGGTATCTTCTGGGGTTATGTCGGCCTTATCGAAGGGCTCGTCGGCCGGATGCGCGCCGAAATGATCGGCGCCGGCATCGGCGCGCCGCGTTCCGTCATGGCAACTGGCCCGCTCGCCACCCTGTTCGCGCAGGCGACGACCGTCATCGACAAGGTCGACGACGATCTGACCCTGCGCGGCCTCAACATCATCAACCAACTGAATCGATCTCCCTGATGCCACTTGATAACGCTTTCCAGCCACTCGACGACGCCGTCGACATCATTCCGCTGGGGGGCGCAGGTGGGTTCGGGATGAACCTCACCCTCTACGGCCATGCCGGCAAATGGCTCATGGTCGATCTCGGCATGGGATTCGCCGGCGAGAACGTTCCCGGCGTCGATCTGATCGTTCCCGACCCCACCTTCATCGCCGAACGGCGCAAGGACCTTGTCGGCCTCGTGCTGACCCATGCGCATGAGGACCACCTGGGCGCGGTGCCGTTCCTGTGGCCGCGCCTGCGCTGCCCGGTCTATGCGACGCCGTTCACCGCTACTGTGCTCAGGATGAAACTGATCGAACATGGGCTGCAGAATGAAGTCGAGATCAACATCATCCCGCAATCCGGCAGCTTCAGCCTTGGGCCGTTCGATCTGCGCTATGTCGACGTCACCCATTCGATCCCCGAACCGAATCTGCTGACGATCACGACCTCGGCCGGCACTGTCGTGCATACCGGCGACTGGAAGATCGATCCCCATCCGGTGATCGGCAAGCTGACCGACATCGACCAGCTGAAGCGCGTCGGCGATGCCGGCGTGCTGGCGATGATCGGCGATTCCACGAATGCGACGACCCCCGGGCGCTCCGCCTCGGAGGGCGACCTGCAGACGAGCCTGAGGGAACTGTTCGGCCGCTACGACCAGCGGATCGTCGTCGCCTGCTTCTCCTCCAACGTCGCGCGCATCGAAAGCATCGCGGCGGCGGCCGCTGCCAACAACCGCCATTGCGCGATCGTCGGCCGCTCGCTGTGGCGCATCGTCGAGGCTGCGCGCGAGACGGGCTATCTCAAGGGGCTGGAATTCCTGACCGCCAGCGAGGCCGAGTTCCTGCCGCGCAGCCAGGTTGTTGTCATCTGCACCGGCAGCCAGGGCGAGCCGCGCTCGGCCTTGGCCCGCATCGCCGCCAACAACCACCCTGAGCTCAGCCTCGACAAGGGCGACACGGTGATCTTCTCGGCCCGGCCGATTCCCGGCAACGAGGTCGAGATCGCGCATATGCAGGGCCGCCTCCTGAAGCAGGGCGTTCAGATCGTCACCGCCAAGCAGGAATTCGTCCATGTGTCCGGCCATCCTGCGCAGGACGAGATGGTCGATATGTTCCAATGGATCCGGCCGCAGACCGCCGTCGCTGTGCACGGCGAGTTCCTGCATCAATCCGCCCATGCGCAGATCGCCAGGGATTGCCAGGTGCCGCATACGATCGTGGCGGGCAACGGCGAAGTCATCCGCGTGCGCGCGGGGCAGGGGCCCGAGGTCGTGGGCGAGACGCAGACCGGCGTCTTCGCGGTCGACGGCAAGCGCCTGATCGCCATCAACGGCAGCGTCATCAAGGGGCGCCGGCGGCAGATCGAGCAGGGCAGCGCGGTCGTCACCATCGTGCTGGACCATAAGGGCCGGGTGATGGCGCCGCCCCAGGTCACGGCGACCGGCTTGCTGAGCAGCGACCAGGACCAGGCCGCGCTCGAAAAGGTCGTGGACGATGTCGCGCTGGAACTCGACGAAATGACCGGCGCCGAGCTGCGCAGCGACGTTGAGGTCCGGGAATCCGTGCGGCTCGCCGCGCGCCGTTCCCTGTTCAAGCTGACCGGCAAGAAGCCGGCCATCGATGTCCATCTCGTCCGGGTAAGCTGAGGTAAACCCATGGGGGGATGGGTCACAGGCGTTGCGGTCTATGTGCTGATCTGGTGGGTCTCGCTCTTCACCGTGCTGCCGATCGGCGCCAACCGCGCGCAGGATCCCCAGGCCGGGACGGTCGAAAGCGCACCGGACAATCCGCGCCTGCTGTTCAAGTTCGCGCTCACCACCGGTATCGCCACCGTGTTGTGGCTGGGGCTTTATGCGCTGATCCAAGCCGATATTGTCGATTTTCACGACATGGCGAAACAGCTTGCCGGGCCGGAAGGTTGATTTCTCGGGGGCTTCCCGCTAGGTAATTCCCTCCCTCGACGACCCCATCGTCTAGAGGCCTAGGACACTGCCCTTTCACGGCGGTAACAGGGGTTCGAATCCCCTTGGGGTCACCAGATTTTCGCCTCCCGACGCAATGTCAGGGAATGATCCGCAGGGCGCGGAAGCGGTCGATATAGCGGTAAAGCATCTCGATCGTATCCACACAGCCGGGATAGCCTGCCAGGCGCAGCTTGGTCGCGCTGGTCAGGCCCCATCTCATCTCGTCCCCCGGCGCGACGCTGGCCGACCAGACGCTTGCGATCTCTTTCGAATTGCCGAGCAGCGCATCGACATTCGCAGGGCTTCTGAGCCCGTGGCGCTTGACGATGTCCGGCCACAGCGGCGCCAGGCGATCGATTTCCACGCCCAGGTTGAAGTGGGTCGGCTCCTCCAGCTCCATCCCCAGCGCCTGCGCCACGATCGGATAGGCGTCGTGGATCGCAAACAGGTCGCCGTTGTGGATGTTGAATATCTGCCCATGCGCCGTCGGGGCGTCGGCCGCCCAGGCCGCGGCGTCCGCGATCAGTCGCGTGTCCGTCATCTCCGTCATGGAACTGCGGGGCAGGGGCACCGGCAGCTTCAGGCCGGCCTCCCGCCGCAGGACCGCGAAGACGACCAGGTTCAGGAACGAGTTCATGTTGGCGCCGATCGCCGGGCCCACGATCGTGCTGGCACGCAGGATGGTCCATGACCAGGGCCGCCCGGCCTGCTTCGCCCGGATGTAATCTTCCTGGCGGTAATAGAAATTCTCGCCCGGATGGCGCGGTTGGTCTTCCCGCAAAGGCACCGGCAGCTTCAGGCCTGGCACATGCATGCCATAGGCCTTGCCGCCATGGATCAGCGCGATGTGCCGGAAATCCCGCGCGACCGCGATCAGTGGATCGAAAAGGTTCGTCAGCATGCGCGCGTTGCGGTCGATCTGTTCGATATCCCGCCAGCCGCCCATCATGTCGCCGTCGCGTTCGTTCAGCGCCGCGTAATAGATATGCGTGACGTCCGCCATTCGGCCGAACACGCTGGCGCACGCCTCCGCGTCGGTCAGGTCTAGCCGAATATGCTCAGCGTTCGGCGCGTCTGAGATCGGCGGCCGGCGCGAGACGCCCACGACATCCCAGCCTTCGCGCGCCGCGAAATATTCCATGGCGCCGTTGCCGACGACGCCCGAGGCGCCGGCTATGAGGATCTTGGGCATTCTTGGCGGCGCTCCCCCCGATTTGTATGGCGGCTCATATCGCCCGAGCCGGCCCGGAAGACCAAGCGAATATCGCTGGCGCACCGGCCATTCTCCGTTAGGATCGGCGCCCCGACGAGCGGCCGCGAAAGGCCGCGCCCTGGGGAAGGGGGAATGCGAGATGACAGACACGGCGGACCAACGCCCTGGAATGACGATTCCGTTTCCGCGCGACGGCCGCTCGTGAGCGCACCCAGTCTGGCGCGCGCCTGGTACAGCGTCGGCGTCCTCTTTGCGGTCTATATCCTCTCTTTCGTCGATCGCCAGATGGTCAATCTGCTGGTCGAGCCGATCCGCGCCGACCTCCATGTCAGCGACACCCAGATCAGCCTGCTCCAGGGCTTCGCTTTCGCGGTCTTCTATACCTTCATGGGGCTGCCGATCGCCTGGATCGCGGACAATTACCGGCGGCCTGCGATCATCGGGCTGGGGCTGTTCCTGTGGAGCATGATGACCGCCTTGTGCGGCACGGCGCGGAGCTTCACCACCTTGTTCATCGCTCGCATCGGCGTCGGCGTGGGCGAGGCGACGCTGTCGCCGGCGGCCTTGTCTTTCATCGCCGACGCCTTCCCGCGCGACAAGGTGGTGCGCGCCGTCGGCGTGTTCGCCTCGGCGCAGTCGGTCGGCGGCGGAATCGCGCTCATCGTCGGCGGCGCGGTCATCGCCTCGGTGTCGGGGCCGGGGCATTTGGATTTCGCTTTGCCCTTGGTCGGCATCCTCAAGCCGTGGCAGATGGCGTTCATGATCGTCGGCCTGGCCGGCCTGCCGTTCCTGCTGCTGGTCGCCACGCTTCGCGATCCGCCCCGGGCGGCGGTGACGGCCGAGAAATCGGATACCGGCGCGTTCCTGGCCCATCTTGGGCGCACGCGCGGATTTTTGGTTTGTGTCCTGGGCGCCGAGGTCCTCACGACGATCTCCGGCTACAGCTCGCAAAGCTGGTTCGCGGTGCTCTTCGTCCGGGTTCACGGCCTTTCCATTGCCCAGGCCGGGCTGATCGTCGGCAGCAGCATCGCGGTCTTCGGCACGGTCGGTCTGCTGCTCGCGGCGCGGATCAGCGAGATGCTGGCCCGCCGCGGCCGGCGCGACGGTATCATGCTGGTGATGTCATTCGGCGCGCTCGGGATCGCCATCGGCAATCTCGTGCTCGCCCAGGGCAGCCTGCCGGCCGCGATCGTCGGTATGATGATCATGGTGGGCAGCAACGCCTCGGCGGCCATCGTGCCGGCCACGCTTCAGCTCACCACGCCCGGCCGCCTGCGGGCGCGCATCATGGCCTTCATGCTGTTCATCCTCAATCTGCTGGGGCTCGGCCTGGGGCCGACGATCGTCGCGCTCACGACGGATTATGTGTTCCACGATCCCAAGGCGGTCGGCAGCTCGGTCGCCGTGGTCGGGACGATCTGCGGCCTGCTGGCGGCAGTGCTCTTTCGGCTCGGATGCCGACCGTACCTAAACGCGCTCGACCGCGCGGAATTGGAGGTTGCCGGCTAGTCGAAGAGGCCCTTCAAGCCGTGAGCATCGTCGGCAATTCGCTGTGGATAGGAACCAGGATCAGGACCGGCCGTTAGCGCTTTACACGCAAATTGGAGGAGCTCTCATGACGACAACTTCGGGTCACACGTCCGCAATCCGCAGCACGAAGGTCATCGGTACGACGGTAAAGGATCCGGGCGGGAACACGATCGGCGAGGTCGAGGACATCGTGCTCGACAAGCAGTCGAACAACATCATGTTCGCCGTCGTCAGCTTCGGCGGCTTCTTGGGCATCGGCGAGAAATACCACCCGATCCCCTGGAGCGCGCTGAGCTACGTCCCGGACCAGGACGCCTATGTGGTCAACTACACGAAGGATCAGCTGAAGAACGCCCCGGCGGATTCGATCGAGGAGCTGACGAAAGATAACGGCCGCTACTATCGCGACGAGACCTATAATTACTACGGCGCGGCACGTTACTGGCAGTAGAGCCTTCAGGCGAGGTCGCGCCGTCGCGGCCTCGTCGTCTTCAACCTTCCAAACGGGAGACTGAACATGCCTGCGAAATCGAAGGCGCAGCAGATGGCGGCGGGGGCCGCCTTGGCCGCCAAACGCGGCGACAGGAGCAAGAACGGCCTCAAGGGGGCATCCAAGCAGATGGCCCAGTCGATGAGCGAGACCGAGCTGCACAAGATGGCGTCCACCAAGCAGAAGGGTAAGCCCAAGCACAGCGCGAAGTCCTGAGCCGACGGCTACCGTGAAACGAAGGCGGCGGTAGCCGTCGCCTTCGTTTTGCGGCCGATGTTCCTACCTTCCTCGAAGGTCGCTCCTAGAGCCGTAACCTTGTCCTAACCTGCCAACCAGTTGATCTGCCCCATGCTCCTATTGCGCAGAGCTGGGGGACTTATGCGGTCACTTTTCCGGCCTAGGCTGGCCGCGCTCATGTGCATCGCGGCCGCGCCGGCCTTCGCTGCCGCGCCTACCGTCACATCCTTCACACCGACCCAGGGTCCGATCGGAGCCAACGTCACCGTCACCGCGTTGACCGGCGCGACGAGCGTCAAGATCGGCGGCATCGTCGGGCCGCCCCGCCTTCGCGGGCAATCTTATCTACTACGAAAGCGACGGCGCGCTGCATGAAGTGAGAGGGCAGGGATGGACGGGCACGCTCTCCGGCACCAGTTGCCCGGTAGCCCCGGCGGTGGCCTATGGCATGGTCTTCGCGGGTGACTGCAGTTACGTCTCGGCCTTCAATGCCCCCAACGGTACTCCGGCCTGGACGTTTAGCGGCGGGGCCGTCACCGGCGTCTCCGTTGCGAACCACATTGTCTATGCCTGCGCCAGCAACGCCATTGTCGCGCTGAACGCCGGCAACGGCGCCCTTCTCTGGACCGGCGCCTATTGCAGTGGCGTGCCGCTCGTGGCGAACGGCATCGTCTACGGGAGCAACAGCTTCATTTACGCCTTCACCATCCCGTCTCTGTCGCCCGGCATCGCACATGCCGCGCCCGTGGTTGCCAACCTGCGACGGGAGCGGAGTCTGCGCGCCACCCGCACGCCGGAGCAGTTCGCCTTGAACCGTTAGGCGCTTCGAGCGCCGCCTCCACTTTGATCGCCCCGATGCCGGTTACCGAACTGATTCATCATCAGGTCTTTGACCCCCCATTTCGCTTGCGATAAAATGAAAAACAATTTCGATATTGCGAAATAATTATGGGGGAACAACAGCCTTGTCCGTAGAAGTCACGCGTGATCCCGCCTTCATCCGCCGCGCGGTTGAACTTGCAGACCTGAACGGCGTGCGGATGGCGCTTTATCACAACACCCGCGATCCGGAGGTTGCGGCGCTGCCGGTCGCGGCGAAGCTGACGCCGGAACAGCGCGAGGCGCTGATCGGCAAGGCCGTCGTTTGGCTATCGGAAAATGCCGGCCCGCAAACGCTACCCGAACCGCCGGATGCCGAACTGCGCATGATGACCGAGATGGCGGTCGGTGGGCCGATGGGCGATCTGGAATATAAGTCGCGCAACGATCTGCACGCCTTCAAGGAGTTCCCGCTCGCCGCCCGCTGGGAGGGCGAGAAGCCTGAACTGCCGGCGGATTTTCGTGTCGCGATCATCGGCAGCGGCTTTTCGGGCCTGGCGACGGCGGTCCAGATGGAGCTGCTCGGCATCCCCTATGTCGTCATCGAGCGGCGCGCCGAGCCGGGCGGAACCTGGACGATCAACCGCTATCCCGACGTGCGCGTCGACACGCCGTCCAACACCTACGAGTTCCTGTTCGAGAAGAACTACAAGTGGCAGGAGCATTTCGGCCGCGGCGAGCAGGTCCGCGAATACCTGACCTATATCTCCAAGAAGTACGGCGCCTTCGATAAGACCCGCTTCAACACCGACCTCAAGCGCGCAACCTTCGACGAGGGGCGCGGGCGCTGGGTGCTGGAGGTCGAGGGACCGGACGGTGCCGACACGCTGGAAGCCAATTTCGTCATCACCGGCACCGGCACCTTCGCCAATCCCCGGTTCCCCAATTTCGCGAACCAGGCGGCCTTCAAGGGCACGATCGTCCATCCCAACCGCTGGCCGGAAGACCTCGACCTGACCGGCAAGCGTGTCGCGGTCATCGGCAACGGCTCGACCGGCGTGCAGCTTCTGTCGTCGGTCGCGGAGAAGGCGGCGCATGTCACCGTGTTCCAGCGCACGCCGCAATGGATCGCCCCGCGTGAGAAATACGGCGCCCCGGTGGAGCCCGAACTCGTCTGGCTGCTCGACAACTTCCCGGGCTATTGGAATTGGGCCCGCTTCATGGGCTTTGCCGGCCTGTTCGAAACGCACAACATGGTCCTGACCGATCCCGAGTGGCAGGCGAGCGGCGGCATGGTCAACCCCGGCAACGACAAGCTGCGCGCCTTCCTGACCGACTACATCAAGACTCAGACCAACGGCCGTGAGGACCTGATCGCGAAGCTGGTGCCGGACTATGCGCCGTTCTCGCGCCGTCCTGTCGTCGACAACGGCTGGTACCGGGCGCTGACGCGGGACAATGTCACGCTGGTGACGGAGGGCATCGAACGGCTGACCGAGACCGGTATCCAGACCGTCGACGGCAAGGTCCACGAACTGGACATCATCATCACCGCCACCGGCTTCGACATCGTGAAGTACCTCGCCCCGGCACGGATCATCGGCAAGGGCGGCATCGACTTGCATGAATCCTGGGAAGCGGGCGACGGCCCACGCGCCTATCTCGGGATGATGGTGCCGGATTTCCCGAACATGTTCATGCTGTACGGCCCGAACTCCCAGCCGGTCTCGGGCGGCACCCATGTGCCGGTCTGGTATGTCATCTGGGCCGCCTATGCGGCGCGCTGCATGATGCGGACCCTCAAGGAAG
>DATJHU010000152.1:0-28017 GCA_035493715.1 Alphaproteobacteria bacterium
ACCCGCAAATCCACCACCTGATCGGCACGATGCTGACACGGGAGGGCTATCGCGTCGAACATGCAGCCGGCGGGGCCGAGGCGCTGGAGCGCGCCCGCAAGATCAAGCCGGCGGTCATATTGCTCGACGTGATGATGCCGCATATCGACGGCTGGACGGTGCTGGGCACGCTGAAGAGCGACCCGGAGCTTTCCGACATCCCGGTCGTCATCGTGAGCCTTCTGGATGAGCGCCCGCTGGGCCTGTCGCTGGGCGCCGCGGAGTTCCTGACCAAGCCGATCGACCGCAACACCCTGACCGAGGTCGTGCGCACCTATGCCGGCAGCGCGAACGGAAAGGTGCTGGTGGTCGACGACAACCCCGACGACCGGCACCTGGTGAGCCATACGCTCTCCGACAGCGGCTACGATGTCGTCGCCGCCGCCTCCGGCGCCGATGCATTATCCTGGCTCGAGGCCAACCCGCCGCCGGACCTGATGCTGCTGGACCTGATGATGCCGGGCATCGACGGTTTCGCCGTGCTGGACCGCATGCGCAGCGACGAGAAGCTGCGCAACACCAAGGTGCTGGTGATGACGGCGAAAGACCTGACGCCGGACGAATCGGGTTTCCTGCTGGAACGCGGCGGCACGGTGATCCCCAAGGGACCGAACGGCCGCGCCGCCCTGCTCCAGGCCTTGAAGGAGCTGAAGGCATGACGGTGCGCATCCTCCTGGTCGAGGACAATCCGGAGAACCGCGACATGTTGAGCCGCCGGCTGATCCGGCGCGGTTACGAACTCAGCTTCGCCGAGGACGGCGCCGAGGCGGTGGCCAAGACCAAGGCGGAAATGCCGGATCTGATCCTGATGGACCTCAGCCTGCCTGTGATGGACGGGTGGGAAGCAACCCGTCAGATAAAATCCGATCCGGTGACCGGCGCCATCCCGATCATCGTTCTGACCGCCCACGCAATGTCGGGCGACAAGGAACGGGCGATGGCGGCCGGCGCCGACGATTTCGACACCAAGCCGGTCGAGCTCGAAAGATTGTTGGGAAAGATCACAGCACTGAAAAATTGACCTGATATTCCGAACCCTGCGCGCGGCGCCGCCGCGAACGGAGAGGCTGCGTAAATGGGACCGGTATGAGCGTCGTCACGACTTTCGCAGCCCTGATGAGCGGGCTGGGGCTGTTCTTTCTGGGCGTGCGCGCGCTGTCGGGCAATCTGGTGCCGCTTATCGGCCGGCGCGCGCGCATTGTATTCGCTCGGGCGTTGCGCGGACCGGTTTCAAGCGCGATCAGCGGAACGATCGCGGGCCTCGCGACGCAAAGCTCGGCCGCCGTTTCCTGGATCATCGTCAGCTTCGTGCGCGCTGGAATCGTACCGGAAAGCGCGGCACTGGGCGCACCCAACTGGTCGAGCGTCGGCACGGCGATGCTGCCGCTGCTGATGGCTATCGACACCAACACCGCCGCCAGCTTCGTGATCGGGCTGGTCGGCATCCTCACCTATTTCAAGCTTATCCGCACCGACCGGCTGCGCCATACGGTGGAAGCGGCCCTGGGCGCGGCAATGTTGCTGTTCGGCATGCATATCGTCTCCGGCACGGTGGAGGCGACGCGCGAGGCTATGCTGACCAGCAGCGCGCTGAGCACGGCGCTGCAATCGGAATGGCTGCTGGCGATCATCGGCGCCGTCTTCGCCTTCGCCGCTCAATCGTCGTCCGTCGCCACCGCCGTCGGCGTCGCCGCCGTGCGGTCCGGCCTGTTGACCGTGCCGGCCGCCCTGCCGCTGATCGCCGGGGCCAATGCCGCCGGGCTGGCTTACAACTTCCTTCAGGGATCGAGCGAGAACATCACCGGCCGCTTGGTCTTCGGCGTGCAGGTCGTCCAGAAGGCAGCCGGCACCCTGCTGCTGGTGGGCCTCGCCGTCGACGCCGCGGTCGCGCCCGAGCAGGGCAGCAGGATTGTGAGTCTGGCGGGCAACAATCCGGAGGCCCAGATCGCGATCGTCTTCACGGTGGCGCAGATCTTCGGCTCGATCGTCACAAGCCTGGTCGCGAATCCGGTTGAGGCCTTTATCCGGCGCATGTCGCCGCAGAGCCCGGCCGAGGCGCTGTCGCAGCCCGCCTTCCTGCTGCGCGAGGCGCTGAACGACCCGGCGGCGGCGCTGGACCTGGTAATCCGAGAGATCGGGCGGCTGGGCGCCCGGCTGCCCCAAATGCTCGACCATGTTCGGGCGGAATCGGATCTGACGACGCCGCCCCCGGCGACGCTGCAGACGGCAAGCCTCGCGCTTTCCGGCACGGTCAAATCCTATCTGACGGCGCTGCTCGACAATCAACCCGGGCGGAGCGAACTGGCGACCGCGCTGCTGCTGGAAGACGCGGCCGGCAACGTCATCTCGCTCTACGATACGATGGCGGAGCTGGTCGCGACGGTGCCGCAGGCCGCGAAGCTGCAGACGACCGGCAGCCTGATCGAGGCGCTGCACGCGCTGCTGACGATGGTCGCCGAGTATGCCGAAGATCTGGACGACCCGGAAATGGTGCTCGACCTGCTGGGCGACCGGGACCAGCTGATGGATGAACTGCGCCAGCGCCTGTCGGCCAGCGCCTCGGCCGCGCCGGCGATGCAGGATGCCGTGTTCCGGATGACGATCCTGTTCGAACGGGTGGTCTGGCTCGCCCGCCGCGTCGTGATCGACCTCAGCCAGGCACAGCGCGCGCTGACCGCCGAGGAATAGCTCCGCCGGTTACGCAGACCGCCCACGGCTATTGGAGTTGAGCGGAATGTGACGGTATCTCCATACAGGCGGCAAAGCCGCGAACGGCAAGACTGTATGGACGGGACCGGCATGAGTGTGATCGAGACGTTGGCGAGCCTCATGAGCGGGCTCGGACTGTTCTTCATCGGCGTGCGGGCGCTGTCCGGCAACCTGGTCCCGCTGATCGGCCGGCGAACGCGCATCCTTTTCGCCCATGCGATGAGAGGGCCGGTGAGCAGCGCCATCAGCGGCACGGTGGCCGGCTTGGCGACGCAGAGTTCGTCAGCCGTGTCCTGGGTCGTCATGAGCTTCATCCGCGCCGGAATCGTGCAGGAACGTGCCGCGCTGGGCGCGCCCATCTGGTCGGCCGTCGGCACCGCGATGCTGCCGCTGCTGGTGGCGGTCGACACCAACACGCCCGCCAGCTTCGCCATCGGGATCGTCGGCATCGCCATCTATTTCCATCTGATCCACACGCAAAAAATGCGCCACGCCGCCGAGGCGATCCTGGGCGCGGCCATGCTGCTCTATGGCATGCACATCCTGTCGAACACCGCGGAGGCGACCCGGGATGCGATCGCGGCGAGCAGCACGCTCACGGCCGCGCTGAAGTCGGAATGGCTGCTGGCGACAATCGGTTTTCTGTTCGCCTTCGCGGCACAGTCGACATCCGTCGCAACCGCCGTCGCCGTGGCCGCCGTACGCGCGAACCTGATAGCCGTTCCTGCCGCCCTGCCGCTGATTGCCGGCGCCAATGCGGCCGGCATCGCTTTCAACATCCTTCATGGCGCCCATGAGAACGTCACGGGCCGGCTGGTCTTCTGGCTCCAGGTCACCCAAAAGGCGATCGGGGCGCTGTTGCTGACGGCATTCGCCGTCGATGCCGCGATCTCGCCGGAGGACGGCATGCAGATCACGAAGCTGGCCGAGGGCAATCCGGAAGCCCAGATTGCGATCGTCTTCACGGTCGCCCAGGTCTTCGGCTCCCTCGTCACCAGCTTCATCGCCAATCCGGTCGAAGGCCTGATCCGGCGGATGACCCCGCAAAGCCCGGCGGAGACCCTGTCGCAACCGGCATTCCTGCTGCGCGAGGCGCTGAAAGACCCGGCGGCGGCGCTCGATCTTGCGGTGCGCGAACTGGCGCGGCTGGGGGTCAGGCTGCCGCTGATGCTGGACCATGTCCGCGCCGAACCGGACACCGCGACACCCCCGGCCGCGACGCTGAAGACTGCGAGCGTCGCCCTCTCCGGGACGATCAAATCCTATCTGACAAGCCTGCTCGACAATCAGCCGGGGCGCAGCGAACTCGCGACCGCCTTGCTGCTGGAAGACGCCTCGGGAAACCTCACGGCGCTGTACGAAGCCTTAGCCGAGTTTGTGTCGGCCGTTCCGCAGGCCGCGGATCTGCCGACGACCGGCAGTCTGATCGAGGCCCTGCATATGCTGCTGACGATCGTCGCCGACTATGCCGAGGCGCTGGACGATCCTGATCTCGCGCTCCGCCTGCTGGGCGACCGGGATCAGCTGATGGAGGATCTGCGCCAACGCCTGTCGGCCAGCGCGTCCGCCGCGCCCGCGGTGCAGGACGCGACATTCCGGATGACAATCCTGTTCGAACGCGTGGTCTGGCTGGCTCGGCGGGTCGTGATCAATTTCAGCCAGGCGCAGCGGGCACTGTCCGCGGAGGACTGAGCCGAACCCTAGGCCCCGGCAACCGCCTCATCGCGCGTCGCGAAAGCCGGGATCACCTTGTTGAAGCCGCTGATCTCGAAGACCTCGCGCACGGGGGGCTGCGACGCGCAGACCGCGAAGGAGACGCCCGCGCCCTTGGCCGTCTTGGCCGCCTTGAGCAGCAGGCGAAGGCCGGCGGAGGAAATGTAGGGAACCGAGGCCAGGTCCGCGACAAGCGCGCCTTCCTGCAGCAGACCGAGCAACTGCTGCTCGGCGCCGGCGGCCGTCACCGTGTCCAGCCTTCCGTCGAGGACGGCGACGGTGACCGCGCCGGCTTTGACAGTGATGATCTGCATCTCAATCGCTCCTCAAGTCCCGCGGCCTGTCCGGCAAAAGCTGGGGCCGCATCATGTCGCCGTATCGAGCACCGCCGTCAGACGGTTGATCCCGCCCAGCCGCTGGTAGGTGATATCCCGCACCAGGCTGCGCACGAAGTGGATTCCCAGTCCGCCGATCGGGCGGTCTTCCAGACCGGCTTCGGTATCGGGTTTGGCCTGGGCCAGCGGATCGAAGGGCCGTCCGTTGTCCTCGACCGAGAACCTGACGCCGCCGTCCTGCCGTTCGACGGTGACCTCGACATAGGTCGCGCCCCCTTCCCCGCCGACGCCGTGCATCGCGACGTTCGCGGTGAGTTCCTCGCAAACGACAGCGAGGCGGTACGCGACCCGTGGCGGCAGCTCGGTCTCCGCCGCGTAGGCCTCCAGCCGGTCGAGCATGCCCGACAGGGCTTCGGCACGCGGTTCGAGGCGGATCACCAATTTTGGATCGGGCAAGGCTCGTCTCGTCAATCGCGCAAGGACTTCGTCAACCCGGACCGCCAACCACAGCGATCTTATGCGCAGCGAATTGTTACAGAACCGTGACAATTGTGACAGAGCAGAACAGCGCAGTGAACGAAAGAAGACGCGGAGACGGCCGCGAGGCCCCCCAGCCCGGCTGCCATCGCGCAGGCTACGGGCGAGACCCGTCGATAGCGGCGATGGACGTCGATTCCGCAGCATGTTTACGCCGCCAGGCGGCAGGGCTCATGCCCGTGGCGCGGCGGAAGCAGTGGCACAGATGCGCCTGGTCCGCAAAGCCGCAGGACAGGGCGATCTCAGCGATACGCTCCGATGTCGTCAACATCATCTCACCCGCGCGCTCGATCCGCGCCCTGACGATGAAAGCGTGCGGCGGACCACCGAAGCTCTCCTTGAAGGCCCGGGAGAAATGATTGGTGCTGAGCGAAACCAGCCGCGCCAGCTCGCCCACCGGCAGCGGTTCGCCAAGCTGCTCTTCGATGAATTTCACGACCCTCCGCTTCTGCCACGGGGCCAGTCCGCCCCGGGCGGGACCGGGAGGAACCTCGCATTTGGCAAGAAGGTCGGCCAGGCGCGCCGCGGTCGTCGTCGCGATCGCGATATCGCTCTCAAGCGCGCATTTGACGTCGTCGAGCAGCTTGCCCGCTTCGACGACGAAACGATTCTGTATCCGTGCTTTTTCAGACGTGGCGGGGAGTACGAAGGATGGGTTCACAATCGGCCTCGCATTGACGGTTGCAACTCGGTAGCGGTTGCAATCCATTAGCTACGGCACCGCCTGGGCCGAGACGAGTTATCACTCGTTAAGCCGTCTTATGAGTTGTTAACGCTGTGAGAACAGGGAATCGGCAAACCCGCGATGAGCGTCTAGATCGTCGGCAGATGAAGCCAGATCGCCAGCGCGCTGAGCACCATGTTGACCGCGAGCGCCGAGAGGATCAGCCCCATGACCCGACGCAGAAGGTTCGCGCCACCGACGCCGATCACGCGGTGTATCCATTCGCTGAGCAGGAACGCAGCGAGCAGAAGCGCGAGGATCGCGGCGAGCGCGAGCAAGGTCACCGCTTGCTGGCTGAAGGATCCTTGCTGGTTCTGCATCAACAGTACGACCGTCAGCAGGGAGCCGGGCCCCGCGATGATCGGCGTGGCGACCGGATATATCGCGGTAGCCAGCGCCCCCTCGCCCACCGGCGTCGATGCGGCGTGGTTGCCGAGAACCATCGACAACGCGAAGACGAAGAGAATGATCCCGCCGGCGATCTGAAAAGACAGCAGCGACACGCCCATCGCCTGGAGGACGTACTGTCCGACCAGCCCGAAGGCGGCGAGCAACCCGAAGGCGACGAGGACACCGACGATCGCGGTGCGGCGGCGTTCGGCGGGGGTCAACGCCGCCGTCGCGGCCAGGAAGAGCGGCAGGTGCCCGATCGGGTCGACAACCGACCACAACGTCACAAGCTGCGTCGTCACCAACGTATAGTCGTCAAGCATTCCCGGGGGGTCTCCGACCGCACCGACGCCGGATCGCGTTGCTTCGTCGGCGCTTTCGCGGTCACATCCAGATCAGTGGATCGGTACTTTGTACCAAGACGAACGCAGACGCCAGGGAAGCGCTAGCGGATGCAAAATACCCCGCGACGAGGCGGGGTTGGGCCGAACGCCCCAGCAGGGCCTTTAGACAGCACCGTTACCGGCGAATTCATGAAGCGGGCGGTATTTCCTCAACCTCGATCATATGGGCGTGGCCGGTCCAGGTCGGGATTGCCTGCCGCCGGGCAAACCGGTGCTTTGCCGCCTTGACCGCCCGCTCCTTGGACTTGGCCACGCGAATCTCGATCGTTTCCTGGCAGCAATGAAACACGTGGCCCGTGCTGTTCGTCAGATCGTTCATGAATTTGATGCGATAGGCACTCATCTCTGCCTCCAATTCCAAGGCCGGAATAGTCGTGCGATATCCCGTCCCGGTCCTTGATGCACATCAAGCAACCGTGCCTCGTCACCCGCGGTCCGAAGTCCTCAGCCTGATCGGCCGTCCGTGCACGTAGTTTTACGTACGGCACATTCCGAATGTTTAAGCCGCGATGAAGCCCTTAGAACGCAAACACGCTTTCTTTCGAAGGAGTTCATCATGGCCAAGGAAAAAGTGCTGGGTCCCGACCGCGTGGAAATCTTTCGCGCCGCCCGTTCGATGATCGACAACCATGGCGCGCGCGCAGCGGAAGTGGCGCGCCGCCGCGCCCAAAATCTGGACGACAGCGCAAGCGAGGGCCGCCAGACATGGGAGCGGATCAGCGCCGCGATCGAAAATATGCGGGCGCAGCCCTTTCACGCCGCAGCCTGAGAGCATCCGTGTCGGGCACCGGCGGTCGAGCCGCCACGCGCGCGCCGGATAGGCGCGATGATTTTGGCGGACGCGACGATTTCTGGAACACGCATCTGGCGGATGAGCTCGTCACGCTGAAGTCCAGCGCCGACGGCCTGTCCACCGACGACGCCACGGCCCGCCTTCAATTGGCCGGCCTAAACAACGCGACAGCGGTCAGAAGCGATCCGGTCTGGCAGCAGATCCTGCGGCGCTTCGGTAACCCGCTGGTTCTGATTCTGCTTGTCGCGAGCGGCCTTTCCGCCGCCACCGGCGACGTCGCGAGCTTTGTCATCGTCCTGGCTATCGTTCTGTTGAGCGTCGCCCTCGACTTCGTTCAGGAACGGCGCGCCCACAACACGATCGAAGCCCTGCGAAAGTCCGTCGCCGCCCGCAGCGACGTGATCCGCGACGGCAAAACGACACAGCTTCTGTCAGAGTCACTGGTTCCGGGCGACGTCGTCCTGATCGCCGCGGGCGACCTCGTCCCGGCCGACGCCCGGCTGATCTCGGGGCACGACCTTTACGTCAACCAGGCCTTGCTGACGGGTGAGCCTTATCCGGTCGAGAAACAACCCATCGACCTGGAGCAGCCGGTCGGCGACCTTGCCGACGCGACAAACGCGGTTTTCGCCGGCACATCGGTCATCAGCGGCAACGCAAGAATCCTCATCAGCCGCACGGGCAAGGCCAGTACGCTGGGCGCGCTCGCCGCCAGCCTGGTCGACCGGACGCCGCCGACCGCCTTCGAGATCGGCATTCACAAGTTCGGCATCCTGATCGTCAGACTGACCGTGCTCCTGGTGCTGTTCGTGCTGGCGGTCAATCTGTCGTTTCACCGCCCGGCGCTCGAATCGCTGATGTTCGCCCTGGCACTGGCCGTGGGGTTGACCCCCGAATTGCTGCCGATGATCGTAACCGTGACGCTGGCGCGCGGCGCGAAACGGCTGGCCGCGCGACATGCGATCGTCAAGCGCCTGTCCGCGCTGCACAATATCGGCGCCATCGATATTCTTTGCACCGACAAGACGGGTACCCTGACAGAGGCAGAGATCACGCTGGTCAACGCGGTCGATGCTTCAGGGACGAACAGCGACAGCGTGTTCGAACTTGCCTACCTGAACAGCCATTTCGAAACAGGCCTCAAGAACCCGATGGACGAGGCGATACTTGCCTATCGCACGCCCGACTTGGCCGGCTGGACGAAGATCGACGAAATCCCCTTCGACTTCGAACGCCGCCGTGTCTCGGTCGAAATCGAGAAGGAGGGAAACCGGCTGCTGATCGTCAAGGGTGCGCCGGAAGACATCATCAGGCTTTCGACCCATGTCGCGGAAGGCGGCGGCGAGACCGAACTGGACGACAATCGCCGGCGCAAGCTGACAGAGGTCTTCGAAGCCTTTGGCGCGCAAGGGTATCGCGCACTGGCCGTCGCCAGCCGCCGGGTCGGCGACGACGGCGCGCCTTGCGATACCGCGATGGAGAATGATCTCGTCTTCGCCGGATTTACGGTATTCGTCGATCCGCCCAAGGCAAGCGCCGGCGAAGCCGTACGCGCGCTGGCGGCGGCGGGCGTGGCGGTGAAGATCCTGACCGGCGACAACGAACGCACCGCGCGGCACCTCTGCGTCGAACTGAACATACCGGTGACCGGCGTCATCACGGGCGATGAATTGCGATCGCTTGACGACGACGCGCTCACCGCCAGGGTCATGGAAACGACGCTGTTCTGCCGGGTCAACCCGGTGCAGAAACATCGGGTCCTCCTGGCGCTGAAGCGGCTCGGCCAGACGGTCGGCTTCATGGGCGACGGGATCAACGACGCGACAGCGCTGCACACCGCGGATGTGGGAATATCCGTCGACACCGCCTCGGACGTCACGCGCGAAGCCGCCGATATCATCCTGCTGGACCACGATTTGTCGGTGGTTCACGAGGCGATCGTGGAAGGACGCGCATCGGTCGTCAACGCGTCGAAATACATCCTGATGGGCAGCAGCTCGAACTTCGGCAACATGTTCAGCATGGCCGGCGCGGCCTTGTTCCTGCCGTTCCTGCCCATGCTGCCGATCCAGGTGATGCTGAACAACCTGCTCTACGACGTGTCGCAGATTGCGGTCCCGTTCGATCACGTCGATCCCGAGCTGGTCGAGAAACCCGTTCATTGGGATATCCGGCTGATCACGCGGTTCATCACGGTGATCGGCCCGGTAAGCTCGATCTTCGATTTCGCGACATTCTACGTCCTGCTGAAGGTCCTCCACGCCGGCGAAGCGGTGTTTCACTCGGGCTGGTTCATTGAATCGCTCGCGAGCCAGGTCCTGGTCGTGTTTTCGATACGGACCCGGCGGCGCTTCTTCCGCAGCCGGCCGCACCCGCTGCTGGTAGGGATGGCGGCGGCAATCGTGGTGACGGGGCTGTTGTTCGTGGTCACCCCCGCGGGGCGCTGGATGCAGTTCGTGATGCTTCCGGCCAGCTTCTTCGGCTTCCTGGTCGCGGCAATCCTTGTCTATCTGCTGCTGGTCGAGATGGCGAAGCGCGTGTTCTTCGGCCGTGCCGGCTAACGCTTGGCCTGCTCGGTCAGGTAGGCGATCAGATCCGCTATCTCTGCCTGGTTTAGGTTGAGCGGCGGCATCGGCGCGTGCGGCTTGTTGAGGAACGCGCGAATGAAGCCGGGATCGCTTGCGGCTTTCTCAGCCACCCGCTGAAAGGGCGGCGCCACATCGGTCGCGGCGGCTTGCCCAGGCTGCAGATGGCACGTGGCGCACCAGCGATCGGCCAGAACCTCGCCGCGCCTGGCATCGCCCACGGGTTTCATGGAACTTGCGCCGAACGCGGAAAACGAGCCGACGGCAGCGACAATCGCAATATAGGGGACAATTCGCATGTGCACCTCCAACGCCCCCTAGGATGCGCGCGCATCGGCACGGCGCCTTGCGCTGGATCAAGGCGGCCGCGGCCATGGGTTGCGAGTTTCAATGCAACCGAGTGGAGATTGCCATGACCATCCGATCCGTCCTCGTCCCGATTTCCGGACATCCCGCCGACAAGGTGGTGCTGGAGAACGCCTTTGCCCTCGCGACAAAGTTCAACGCCCATATTGCCGTGGCCTGCATGCGCCCCGATCCGACCGAGGTGTTCCGCTATGTCGACAGCTGGTCTGCGCCATCCGTTCTGGAGGGCGCGGTAGCGGCGGCTGAAGCGCACGCGCAGAAGGTCAGCCAGACAAGCAAGGCAATGTTCGACCGGTGGCGGGAAAAGCACGACCTTCCGATCGTGGCCCGCTCGTCGCCGGCAACCGCGACATCCACATCCTGGGCCGAATATATCGGCCTGGCCGGGGATACGCTGGCCGACATCGCCCGCTTCAGCGACCTCGTCATCATGCAGACCTTGGACGACAAGGGGCCCATCGAGGGCGACGCCATGCTGGAGGCGGTGTTGTTCGATGCCGGCCGTCCGGTGCTGCTGGTGCCCCGCAAGGCTGTCGATCTCTTTGGCGGGAACGCGTTGATCGCATGGGACGGCGGGCACGAGGCGCTTAGCGCGATCGTCGCGGCGATACCGCTGATCCGCCGGGCGAAGGCCGTGGAGATATTGACGGTCGAGCCGCACACAGACACGAAAGCCGAGAGCCTGGCGGTCTATCTGGGCTCGCACGGCGTTACGGCGACGGTGCAAGACTGCGTGCGCGGCTCGAAATCGATCGGAGAGGTTGTCCTGCGGGAAGGGAAGCGCAGCGGCGCCAGCCTGCTGGTGATGGGCGGCTATCATCACGGCCGCACGCGCGAGCTTTTGTTCGGCGGCACGACCCGGCGGATCATCGCGACGACGACAACGCCGGTGCTGCTCGCCCGCTAGATCGTGGGGCTCTAGATCGTGGTTCCGGGATTTTCGGCGTCGGAAGACGGCGCGCCGTCCAGCCCGACCCACCCCTCGGCGCGCCAGGCGCGGCCTCGCTCTTCGATGTCGCATGCACCGTGCGCCCGCGCAGTGCCGCGCACGGCCGCGACGTCACGGGCGTCGCAGCGAACGACAAGAAGCGTGGCGCCCCGGCGGAGCCCCTCAGCATAGAGCTCCGCGTCGTTGGGCGGTATCTCCTCGTCGCTCAGCGCCGCCACCGCGCCGCCGAAAATGCCGCCGAGACCGGCCAGTATCCCCGTCCACAGCCCTGTTGCGACAACGGGGCCGATCCCCGGGAGCATGAACGCGCAAAGTTCCATCGCACCGCCGATCATGCCGCCGATGCCGAATCCGGCCGCCGTTCCCGCGCCGACCTCCGCCGTCGCCAGCGACAGCGATTCCGCGTCCGGCGCCGCGTGGGCCGGATTGGTGAAGGGACGCGGATGTCCCGGTGCCGTGTTGTTGGCGAGAAGCCCCATCGATGCGGGAGCAATGCCGGCTTCGATGAGGGCCTTTTCGGCTGCGCGCGCATCGGCGAACGAGTCGAACAGCGCGATCACGGACGTCGCGGGCATCTTGGCCTCCAGTGCACGTGGATCGCGAACCTCTCCCCCCTCGCCGCGACCGGCGATGATCCAGATCAAACGGAACGCAACGCGGGTCCGATCGCCTCCAGCAGCCGCGCCAGGCTCTTGCCGACACGGCTGACCGCTTCGTCCCAGCCAAAAACCGCGAACCGGTCGAACTCCGGAAGAAGATGGCCGCCGACCGAGAAGGTCGACGTGCAGGACAACCGCGCGGGGTCGGGCATATGCGCGGGATGCCAGGCGAAAAGCGCAAGATCCTTTCGCCTCAGATAGGGAAAGACGCCGATTTCCATGAGCGCCTCGGGCGGGCACACCAAGCCCGTCTCTTCAAACAGTTCCCGACGTGCGGCCTGCAGATGCGTCTCGCCTGGCTCGCCGCCGCCCTTGGGTATGTCCCAGCGCGGCGACCGTGTCGCATGCCCCAGCAGGATTCCCACGCCGTCGGTGACGACCACGCCGCAGGATACCGTGCCGCGATTTACGGATCCGGATGCTTTTCCATTCATCGCGGCCCCCCCCCGCCACCCTTTCGCCGATGGGTACGTAATACTCCCTACGCACCATTGCGAATATGCAATCCCGCGGGTTCGCGGAACTATCCAGCCATCCAAACCAACGGGTGCATCATGAAGAACGGTCAAATTCTCGTGCATGTCGAACCGGGTAAAGTCTCGGAAGCGCGCCTGCGCTATGCGGTGTCGATGGCGCAAAAGCGGGAAATGAAACTGGTCGGATTGACCGTACGGCTGTCGCCAGGCGGCGCGGTCTCGACGATAGCCACCGACATCCATGCGATCGCGGCGCTGTGCGAGGCATCCGAAGAGTGCTGCCGAAGGGCGCAAGCGCAATTTGCAGCGGTTACCAAGGGCAGCGGCATCGAATGCGAGTGGATCGAAGCGACCGGCATCCCGCTCCAGATCATCGCGGCGGAATCCGGGCGCGCGGACCTGGTCATCCTCGGGGCGAACGATCGCCGGGACCCGGATGGCGGTGTCTACGAGATCGCGCCCGCCGACATCGTATTGGCATGTGGAACACCGGTGTTGGTCGTTCCCGCCGATGCTCCGGTCTCATTCAAGGCCCAGCGTATACTTCTTGCCTGGAAGAGCTCGCCGCAGGCGGCGCGCGCCATGAAGGACGCATTGCCGCTCATGAAAGGCGCGGATGCCGTGGCGATCACCGAGATCGTTCCCGAAACGGTTGCGGAGACATACGAGGTATCGGCCCAATCCGTGGCCGATTATCTGGCTTTGCATGACATTCAGGCGACGGTCGATCGCATGCCCGCAGCGCGCGATACCGGATACCAAATCCTGCAGGCCGCGGCGGACGGCGAATGCGATCTGATCGTCGCAGGCGCGTACGGCCATAGCCGGTTTCGCGAATGGGCGCTGGGAGGCGTTACACGCACGCTTCTGTACGACAGCGCCCTGCCGTGCCTGATGTCCCACTAGATACCGGCTGGGCCATGTCTCGACATCTCGGCATCAGCGCCGACCGCAGCCCCAAGGCGTTCGACAGTTCGCCGGAAGCGCCGGCCGTCGTCATCGCCCCGCCGGGCGTGCGGCCTAGGCGCCCCAACCGCAAGCTCGGACGCTATCTCGCGCTGGCGGCGGCGGGCGCGGCGGCTTTCGGCGCCGGCCTCTACTGGTGGGAGCATCGCAGCCCGGGCATCCCGGCCGGGATCGCCTGGAGCAACGGACGGATAGAAGCCGACGAGATCGATATCCAAACCAAGTTTCCGGGCAGGTTGGCAGCGCTTTATGCCGATGAAGGCGATCACGTCGTCCGCGGTCAGATTCTTGCGGAGATGGATACGCGCGACCAGGTCGATACGCTTCATCGCGACGAGGCGACGGCCCGTCAGGTCGAACACACGCTCGACGAGGCCCGCGCGAATATCGATCAGCAGCAGACGACCGTCGAACTGGCGCGCAAGCAGATCGCGCGGACGCAATCGCTCCTGAAGAAGGATTACGCAACGCACGAATTATACGATCAGCAGCGACAGCGTCTGGACGGCGCGCTGGCGGCGCAAACGGCGGCGACGGCCAGGCTCGAGCAAGCGCAGCAGGCCACCGCGGCAGCGCGGGCGCAGGTTGCGCTCGACCAAACCAACATAGCCGACAACGTGCTGTTCGCGCCGTCGGACGGCCGCATCGAATACCGCATTTCGAAGGTCGGCGAGGTCCTGGGTAGCGGCGGCAAGGTCTTCACCATGCTGGATTCGTCCTACGTCTATATGGACGTCTATCTACCGATGGCCGAGGTTGGAAAGATCCAGATCGGAAGCGAGGCGCGTGTTGTGCTGGACGCCCTGCCGAAGGCGCCGATTCCGGCCCGCGTCTCCTTTCTGGCAAACCAGGCCCAGTTCACGCCCAAGACCGTGGAAACGAAGAGCGAGCGCGACAAGCTGATGTTCCGCGTCCGCGTCCGACTGGACGAGCGGCGGGCACGCGAATTCATGGACAGCGCCGGGATCGGCCTGCCGGGACTCACTTACATCCGTATCGATCCGAATGTCGCATGGCCGAGCGCGCTTCAACCGAAATCCTGACCGGGCATTGGCCGGACGCGGTCGCCCGGCTTGAGGATGTTACGCACGCCTACGGCAAGACCCTCGCAGCGGACAAGCTGACGGTCACGATCGAGGCGCGACGCCTTACGGGCATCATCGGGCCGGACGGTGTCGGCAAATCGACCCTGCTCGGCTTGATCGCGGGCGCCCGCAGGATTCAGCACGGACGGATCGACGTTCTTGACGGGAATATGCGGGATGCGGATCACCGCAGGCGCATATGCCCCCGTATCGCCTATATGCCGCAGGGGCTCGGCAAGAATCTCTATCCTGACCTCAGCGTTCGCGAAAACATCGAATTCTTCGGGCGTCTCTTCGGCCAAGGCGCAAAAGCGCGGCGCGAGCACATCGCAAACCTGCTGCGCCGTACGGGGCTCGCGCCGTTCGCAGACCGGCCGGCACGGAAGCTTTCAGGCGGCATGCGGCAGAAACTCGGCCTTTGCTGCGCCCTGATCCACGATCCCGACCTCTTGATCCTCGACGAGCCGACGACCGGCGTCGATCCGCTGTCGCGCCGGCAGTTCTGGCGTCTGATCGCGGATATGCGCGCGCGCCGGCCGTCGATGAGCGTACTCGTCGCAACCGCCTATATGGAGGAAGCGGAACAGTTCGACACGCTTGTCGCGATGAATGCCGGCCGCGTGCTGGCAACCGGAACGCCGTCCGAAATCAAGAGCACGGCGCGGGCGAACACGCTGGAGGACGCGTTCATCGCCCTTTTGCCGGCGGACCGCCGCCGGACCTACAGCCCGGTCATCGTGCCGCCGCGCAAGGCCGACGGCGCAGAGCCGGTCATCGTGGCCCACGACCTGACGCGCAGGTTCGGCGACTTCGTTGCCGTGGACGCGGTGAATTTCTCGATCGAACGCGGCGAGATCTTCGGCTTCGTCGGCTCCAACGGCTGCGGCAAGACAACGACGATGAAGATGCTGACCGGCCTGCTGCCGGCGACCTCGGGCGTGGCGACGCTTTTCGGCCTGCCGGTCGGCGGCGGCCGCATGCGGGACCGGCGGCGTGTCGGGTATATGTCGCAGTCCTTCTCGCTCTATACCGAACTGACCGTCCGCCAGAATCTCGACCTGCACGCGCGGCTGTTCCATCTGAGCGCGGAAAAGTTCCGGACGCGTATCCCGCAGCTGATCGCGCGCTTCGGCCTTTCGGACTATCTCAGCCAGCGCGCATCCGACCTGCCGCTGGGTATCCGGCAGCGTCTGTCGCTGTGTGTTGCCGTCGTGCACGAGCCGGAGATGCTGATCCTCGACGAACCGACATCGGGTGTCGACCCGATCGCGCGCGACGAGTTCTGGCGCCTGCTGATCGAACTGTCCCGCAAGGAAGGCGTCACGATCTTCGTGTCGACCCATTTCATGAACGAGGCGGCGCGCTGCGACCGGATCGCGCTGATGGATTCCGGGCGCGTGCTGGCGATCGACACGCCGACGGCGCTGATCCGGTCGCGGCGCGCGGCGACCTTGGAGGACGCCTTCGTCGGCTATCTCGAGGATGCCGGCGGCGGCAAAACACCTGAAGTCGATGCCGATCCGCCGGAGCAGGCGATTGCCACGACCGCCGGCCGCAGCGACCTCCAAACCGGCATGCGGCGCCTGTGGGCCTATGCCGTCAGGGAGGCCCTGGAGCTGGTTCGCGACCCGGTTCGGCTTGGTTTTGCGTTCTTTGGAACGGCCCTGCTGATGGTGATCTTCGGCGTCGGCATCACCACCGACGTCGACAACCTGTCATTCGCCGTCCTGGACCAGGACCGGACGTTGGAAAGCCGCACCTATCTCGCCGAGCTGAGGGGGTCGCGCTATTTCATCGAAAAACCGGAGGTCGTCGATTACCGGGACGCAGAAAGCCGGCTGGCGGCCGGTAAGGCCCAGGTGATCGTCGAAATCCCGCCGCATTTCGGACGCGACCTGCGCAAGGGCGTTCCAACCGAGATTGGAGCTTGGATCGACGGAGCCATGCCGTTTCGCGCCGCGACCATCCGCGGCTACATGCAGGGTGTGCACCAGCAATATCTTCGGGATCTCGCGGTCGCGGCAGGGCAGGACGGCGCGGCCGTGCCGGCGACGATCGAGACCCGCTTTCGCTACAACCAGGATTTCGACAGCATTTACGCGATGGTGCCGAGCACCATCGCACTGCTCCTGATCCTGATCCCGGCGATCCTGATGGCGACCGCGGTCGTGCGCGAGAAGGAGCTCGGCTCGATAACCAATCTCTATGTCACGCCGGTGACGCGTCTGGAGTTCCTGGTCGGCAAGCAGCTTCCCTATATCGCGATCGGGATGGCCAATTTCGCCTTGCTGCTGGCAATGGCCGTCTTCCTGTTCGACGTGCCGCTGCGCGGCAGCCTTCCGGCGCTGACCCTGGGCGCCCTCGCCTATGTCAGCGCGACCACCGGATACGGGATGTTCATCTCGTCCTTCGCGAATACCCAGATCGCCGCGCTGTTCGGCACGGCGATCCTGACCTTCATGCCGGCGACGCTGTTTTCGGGAATGCTGACGCCGGTGTCGGCTCTCGCCGGTGCGGCGCGGATCATCGGCGACGCCTTTCCAATGACCTATTTCCTGCGCATCAGTGTCGGCACCTTCACCAAAGGCCTCGGCTTTCGCGAACTGGGGCCGTCCCTGCTGTGGCTCAGCCTGTTCATTCCGGCGCTGGTGGCTTTGAGCCTGCTGCTGCTCCGCAAACAGGAGCGCTGAGGCATGTTCCGGACCATCCAGAACATCTACTGGCTCGGCACCAAGGAACTGCGCAGCTTTTTCCGCGACTACGTGCTGCTGGCGTTCGTCGTCTGGGCGTTCTCGCTTGCCATCTACAACCAGGCCCAAAGCCATCTGCAGGAGCTGAACGACGCCTCGATCGGGCTGGTCGACGAGGACCGTTCGGTGCTTTCCAATCGAATCGCATCCGCTTTCTTCCCTCCCGATTTCAAGCCGCCGGTACCGCTTGCGGCGGCCGATATCGACAATGCGCTGGATACCGCGCGACACACCTTCGTCATCGATATTCCGCCCCATTTCGAGCGCGACGTCCTCGCCGGACGGCGCCCGGCAATGCAGGTCAATATCGACGCCACCGCGATGATCCAGGCAGGCCTCGGGGCGGGCTATATCGAAAATATCGCCGGGACTGAGATCGCGAACTTTGTCTCGCGCGACGAAGGCGCCTTCCTTTTCCGCGGCCAAGGCATCCGGGTATCACCGGTGACGCTTTCCGCCAGGGCGGCCTTCAACCCGAACCTCATCACCGCATGGTTCACCAGTGTGATGGGCATAATCAACAACGTCACCATGCTGGCCATCATCCTGGCCGGCGCGGCGGTCATCCGCGAGCGCGAGCACGGGACGATGGACCACCTGTTGTCGATGCCCGTCACGCCCTTCCAGATCGCAATGTCGAAGATCTGGGCCAACGCGCTGGTCATCACGATCGCCGTGACCCTGTCGCTGACGCTGGTCGTCCAGACGCTGCTTGCGGTTCCGATCGCCGGATCGATCCCGCTCTTCCTGGCGGGCGTGGTCCTCTATCTTTTCTTTTCGACCGCGATCGGCATTTTCCTGGGCACCATCGCCAATTCGATGCCGCAGCTGGGCCTGCTCTACATATTGGTGGCGATGCCCATGAACATGCTGTCGGGAAGCAACACGCCGCTGGAAAGCATGCCGGTTTGGCTTCAGACGGTGATGCAGGCTTCGCCTTCGACCCACTTTGTCGCTTTCGCGCAGGCGATCCTGTACCGGGGCGCGGGATTCAGCGTCGTGTGGCCAAGGTTCCTCGCGATCATCGTCATGGCGAGCGTCTTTCTGGGGTTTACCCTCATCCGGTTCCGGTCGGTTACCGCGCGGGCGTCTTGACCCTGATCAATGGCGCAGGCCTGGAGCGCGACAATAGTACAGCGGCAACAAACCGTTGGGTGCAGGTCGCCAATGTCCCAGGAACAGCCCCACAAGCCCGAGCATAAGTATCAACTCACCGCCTGGTATATCGTCGTCGCCGCGTTGAGCGTCATGGTCTTCCAAGGTCTGATCGGGGGAATCGCCGCGACCAGCGAGATCCCGTACAGCCAGTTCGTGGACCTGCTCCGCGGCGACAAGATCGCCGAGCTGACGATCGACAGCGACAAGATCCGGGGTGTCGCCAAGGACAACCTTTCCAACGGTCAGAAGCAATTCAGCACCAACCGGGTCGATGCAGCCCTTGTCCACGAGCTGGACGGCAAGGGCATCAAGTTCTCCGGCGTCGCGCCCAGTGTCTTCGGGCAGATCGCGGCCTGGATCTTGCCGATCGGCATCTTCTATCTGATCTGGTTCTTCCTGATGCGGCGTATGGCCGGCGGCCAGGGGCTGGGCGGGGCGATGGGGATCGGGAAATCTCATGCCAAGGTCTATGCCGAAACCGATACCAAGGTGACGTTCAAGGACGTTGCCGGCGTCGACGAGGCCAAATTCGAGCTTGAGGAGGTTGTGGCGTTCCTCCGCGATCCGACATCCTACGGCCGTCTCGGCGCACGCCTGCCCAAGGGCATTCTGCTGGTAGGGCCGCCCGGTACGGGCAAGACGCTGCTGGCCCGGGCCGTCGCCGGAGAGGCCAACGTTCCGTTCTTTTCGATCTCGGGCTCCGAATTTGTCGAGATGTTCGTCGGCGTGGGCGCCGCCCGCGTGCGCGACCTGTTCGAACAGGCCCGCCGATCGGCCCCCTGCATCATCTTCGTGGACGAACTCGACGCGCTGGGGCGTAGCCGCGTGACCGTCGGTTATGGCGGCGAAGCCGAGAAGGAACAGACGCTCAACCAGCTGCTGGCGGAACTCGACGGATTCGATCCGCGCAGCGGCGTGATCCTGCTGGCGGCAACCAACCGCCCCGAAATCCTCGATCCGGCCCTGCTGCGCGCCGGCCGGTTCGATCGCCAGGTTCTGGTCGACCGGCCGGACCGCAAGGGACGGCGGGAAATCCTGGCCGTTCATCTGGCCAAAGTATCCATGGCGCCAGGAACCGATGCCGACGCCATCGCCGCGATGACGCCGGGATTTACCGGCGCCGACCTTGCCAATCTGGTCAACGAAGCCGCGATACTGGCGACGCGCCGCAAGGCCGAGGAGGTCACGCTTGCGGACTTCTCCGACGCCGTCGAGCGCATCGTCGCCGGGCTGGAGAAGAAGAGCCGGGTCCTCAGCCCCAATGAACGGCGCCGCGTCGCCTATCACGAGCTGGGGCACGCATTGGTCGCGTCGGCGCTTCCCGGTGTCGATCCCGTCCTCAAGGTCTCGATCATCCCGCGCGGTGTCGGCGCGCTGGGTTACACGATCCAACGACCGACCGAGGATCGCTTCCTGTTGTCGATCGACGACCTGGAGAATCGCGTTGCCGTCCTGATGGGCGGGCGGGCGGCGGAAAAACTGCTGTTCGACGGCAACATATCGACCGGAGCCGCCGACGATCTGCAGCGTGCGACCGAAATTGCGACAGAAATGGTGACGCGTTACGGCATGGCGGCAACGCTGGGTCAGCGGACCTATGCCCTGCAGCGCCAGGCGTTCCTGGGCAACAGCGCGGCGGAGATCGGCGACCTGGGTGAGAGCACCGCACGCGAGATCGACCTGGCAATCCGGGAAATCGTCGAAAAAGCCTTCGGCCGCGCATACCGCATCCTTCACGACAGGCGGGCCGAGCTCGACGCCGGCGTCAAGCTGCTGCTGGAGCATGAGACCCTCGAAGCCGATCAGTTCGAGGCGCTTCGGCCGCAACCGGTTCCGGCGGAGGAACTCGCGGCGGCTTGATACAGCGCAAAGCTGCCCGGTGAGCCATCAAGCATAGTGATTGCGCCGGCCGTCCCGGTCGCATGCCTTCAGGAGACAGACCATGCACAGCGATCTGGTTTTGCAGCAGCGCGTCATCGACGCCCTGGAATTCGAGCCCAGCGTGAACGCGGCGCATATCGGCGTCGCCGTGCGGGACGGGGTCGTCACGCTGTCGGGGCATGTCGACTCCTATTTCGAGAAGAAGGAGGCGGAACGCACCACGCGCCGTGTGAAGGGCGTGACAGCCGTCGCCCTGCATCTGAATGTCGTCCTGCCGAGCGACCACCAGACCGAGGACGACCAGATCGCGGCGCGCGCCGTGCAGCTTCTGCACTGGGATGTCATGGTCCCCCGGGATGCGGTTTCCGTCAGCGTGGAGGACGGCATCGTGACACTGAACGGCGAGGTTGCCTGGCAGTATCAGCGCGCCGAGGCGGAAAGCGACGTCCGTAAGCTTAGCGGCGTGAAAGCGGTCGTGAACACGATCAGCGTGCGCCCGAAGGTAAATCCCGACGATATCCATCTCAGAATCCGGCAAGCCCTCGAACGCCATGCCGAAATCGAAGCCGACAATGTCGCGATCCAGGTCGAGAACGGAAAAGTGCTCCTGAGCGGCGCGGTTCACGCGGCGGCGGAGCGCCGCGCCATCGAACGCGCCGCCTGGTCCGCGCCCGGCGTCGTCGATGTCGTGGACAACATCGCGCTGACGCGATGAGCGCCTTAACCCGGACCAATAGAGCCGCGGCGTCGGCCTTCATCCTGCTGTCGGTTCTGGCGGGCTGCCGAACGGCGAAGAACGACCCGCCGCCGGATGGGCGGGCCATCGCGGAACGCTGGTGCTCCGAGTGCCATCGGGTCGAGCCGGATCAGCCCAGCGGCGCCCGGCCGGGACATGTCCTGCCCTCACAGATGCGGGGTCCCAGCTTTATGACGATCGCCGCTCGTCCCGGAACCGACGCCGAGTGGCTGCGCCGGTTCTCCGACGAGTTGCATCTGCCGATGCCGATCTATCGCCTGCCGCCGGAGCAGCAGGACCTGGTGATCGCCTACATATTGTCGTTGAAGCCCGCCGCCGAGAACGCCGGCAAATAGCCGGCGCCAATCCTCTAGGTGAGCTCGACCGTGTCGCGATAGGTCGGCACGCGGCACGGCCAATGGAGTTCTTCCGAGATCCGGCGCCGCAGCCCGTCGGCGGCGGCCGGCTCTCCGTGCGTGACAAAGACATTGCGCGGCGCCACGCGGCAGGTTCGCAGCCAATCGATCAATTCGCCCCGATCCGCGTGCGCCGACAACATATCCAGGTTGACGACCTCTGCCCGGACGGGAATGTACTCGCCGAAAATCTTGATCTCGTTGGCGCCGCCAACCATCGCGGCGCCCCGCGTGCCGCCGGCCTGGTATCCGGCGAACACGATCGTGTTGTGCCGCCCAGGCGCATAGCGCTTCAAATGATGGAGGATGCGCCCTCCCGTCGCCATGCCGCTGGCGGAGATGATGATCTTCGGCATGTGGTTCCTGTCGAGCGCCATCGACTCTTCCACGCTGGGGGTCTCGCGCGTCATGTCCCGCATGGCCAAGGATTCGGCTTCGCTCAAGCGGTGATCGTCGTCGTGCCGAAACAGGATTTGGCCGGCCTCGATCGCCATGGGGCTGTCGAGGAATATCGGCAGGTTCGGGATCCGCCCCGCACTCTTGAGCCTCGCGAGATAGTAGAGCAGCAGCTGCGCGCGGCCGACGGCAAACGCCGGAATAACGACGGTGCCGCCACGCGCCGCGGTGCGGTTCACGATATCCGCGAGCAGCTCCGCCGGATCGACCGGTCCATGGTCCCGGTCGCCGTAAGTGGATTCGACGACGAGGTAGTCCGCGGCGCCGATCGGTTCCGCCGGCGGCATGATCGGATCGTTCGGCCGCCCGAGATCGCCGGAGAACAGCACGGTCTTGTCCTCAAAGTGCAACCTTACGCTCGCCGCACCCAAGATATGCCCCGCTTTTTGGAAGCTGAGCGTGAGACCGCCGCCCAGATCCCGCACCGCGCCGAACGCCACCGCATCCAGACGGGGCAGAACCTCTTCCGCGTCGGCGCGGGTATAGAGAGGCAGCGCCGGATGGTGTTTGGAGGTTCCGTGACGGTTCGCAAACGCCGCGTCCTGTTCCTGCAGGAAACCCGAATCCGGCAGGAGAATTCCGCAAAGGTCGCGTGTTCCGGACGTGCAAAGAACGCGCCCCTTGAAGCCGTTTCGGACGAACAGGGGCAGGTATCCGGAATGATCGATATGCGCGTGGGTCAGAACCACCCAATCGATATCCCGCGGGGCGATCGGCAGCGGCTCCCAGTTCCGCAGGCGAAGTTCCTTGTAGCCCTGGAAGAGGCCGCAATCGATGAGGATGCGAAGGCCGGCCGCCTCCAAAAGATATTTGGATCCGGTCACTGTGCCGGTGGCGCCGAGAAAGGTCAGTCGCATGGTGGCATTCTTTCTATGTGCCCATCGCGGGGAAAGTCCGCTCTATAGAAAAATCCCCCCGCGCAATGCGGGGGGAAGTCGGGACTGCGGCCGGCTAAGGCCGCTCTCGCGAACAACGAAGGGGAGGATCGCGAGGGAAGCGCCAGAAACGTGACGCGACCTGACGCTAGCGGATATGCGGTCATCCGGAATTGATCCGGATCAATAGGATCGCCGGCTCAGATGGTCATCACGACACGCCCCGCGATCGCGCCATGCCGCATCTCGTCGAATATCGCATTGATTTCATCGAGCTTTCGGAGGCTGACATGCGCCCGGACCTTGCCTTCACCGGCGAAGGCGAGCGCCTCGATCAGGTCCATGCGCGTTCCGACAATCGAACCGCGGATCGTGATGCGATTCAAAACCACATCGAAGATCGGCACCGGGAAGTCGCCGGGCGGAAGCCCGACAAGAGAGACGGTTCCCCGCGGTCGCGTCATGCCGATCGCCTGCGCGAAGGCGGAGCGCGAGACGGCCGTCACCAGAACCCCGTGCGCCCCGCCGATCTCCCGCTTGATGCGGGCCACGGGATCTTCCATCGCCGCGTTGATCGCGACGTCGGCGCCCAGCGAAAGCGCCAGCTGGAGCTTGTCCTCGGCAACATCCACGGCGGCGACGTGCAGGCCCATTGCCTTCGCATATTGGACCGCGCAGTGGCCAAGGCCGCCGATGCCCGAAATCACCACCCACTCGCCGGGCCGGGCCTCGGTTTCTTTCAGCCCTTTATAGACCGTGACGCCGGCGCACAGGATCGGTGCGATGTCGGTGAAGCTGCAGGCATCCGGCAGGTGGCCGACAAAATTGGCATCGGCAATGGCGTATTCGGCATAGCCCCCGTTTACGGTGTAGCCCGTCATTTGCTGTTCGTGGCACAGCGTCTCCCACCCGGTCAGGCAATGTTCGCAGTGGCCGCAAGCCGTGTGCAGCCAGGGCACCCCGACGCGGTCCCCCTCCTTCACCGTCTTGACGCCGGCGCCCAGCGCGGCGACCGTTCCGACGCCTTCGTGGCCGGGGATGAACGGCACGGTCGGCTTCACCGGCCAATCGCCCTCCGCGGCGTGGAGATCGGTGTGGCACACGCCCGACGCGGCAATCCGGACGAGAACTTCACCCGGTCCGGGTTCGGGCACCGGAACGTCTTCGATCCTGAGCGGCTGCCCGAATGTATGCACAACCGCCGCTTTCATCGTGCGAGCCATAGTAATTCTCCTTGCAGGACGTCAGTGCATCAGCAGCACGGGCCGTTCCGCGCTTTCGAGGAAATTCCGCGTGCAACCGCCGAAAATCATTTCCCGCGTCCGGCTGTGCCCGTATCCCCCCATGACGATCAGCCCGGCGTCGTGCCAGGTCGCGAGGTCTTCCATCGCCTGGGCGGCCCCATTGGGCGCGTTATCCATCCACTCCGTGGCGGCGTCGATGCCATGCCACGACAAGAATTTGGCCACGGCCTCGATCGCTTCCCGTGATTGGCCGGGCGCTTCCCCGATGCCCGCGAGAACAACGCGTTCCGCCTTTTTCAATATTGGAATTGCGGCCGCGACCGCGCGGGCGGCTTCACATGTACTCTTCCAGAAGACGATAACGGACCCCGAGGGAGGCCTTGTTGCTCCCGCCGGCGCTATCAGGACGGGCCGGCCGGATTGCATCAGCAAAAGTTCGATCAGATAGCGCGGCAGACCATTGGGCGCGCTGGGGCGCGCCGCGACCACCAGATCATGATACCGGGCGCGCTGGACGATCCTGTCGATCGTCCCGCCGGTTTCCTCGATCCATTCCGCCGTCATGCCGGAAAACCCGGTCCGCGTTCCGGCTACCGTGATCCGCTCACGCCCGCACATGGCCTCGAAATGCTTACGGGCAGTTGCAGCCCGTTCGTCCGCCATTGTCTGGGCATTGCCGAGTGCTTCCTGCAGCGCGCGGCCCGTGGCGTAATCGGCATGCGGTGTCCAGAACAGCGCCTGGGCCGGATCGACCCGAATGTGAAGACATTCCAGATGGGATTGGAACGGGCGGGCGAGCGTGATCGCGGCGTCCAGCACGGCATCGTCGGTCTTTCCCCCGCCGACCAAGGTCAAAATGGTCTTCATTTTCCCAACTCCGCGAAGTTCCGCCCCATTAAAAGCGGATCGCGAAGGAAAATCCTTGCGATGAATCAAGTATATTTAAACCCCTGGAGATCTTTGAGCTTATTTGAAGTTCATCAAATGCTGAGGCCGGTTGTTGCCACCGATGCCCAACCTTCAGCTGAACCAGATCAGGTTCGATATGACTCTGAAATATTTACTTATAATTGAGCACAAGTTGAAGGGGTAGCGGCCGAATTCCTGTCGGGCGCTGGTTTACCTCAAGCAATTGATTTACCTTTTATTCTTCGATTCCGAATGATAAAAATAGATAAATTTTCAGCCGTATCTTATATATGTTATATTATAAACTCATTGAATCACCATTTTCATTTATAGATGCCCATTCTCTCCGATCCGAATTAATTTGCCGTACCTCCAATTTGGGTTCACTATTCAAGCGGATTTGCTGCCTATGGACGCTAAAACGCGTCGGCAGCCTCCCATTAACCGGAAGCGGAAGATGACGGAGAGTGCCGAAATCCTGCTGATGAATGTCCATCACTACGAGGCGCTGCTTCGGGTGGCGCATGACGAAGACAAGCGTCGGCAGATCGAGAAATTACTGGCCGAGACGCGCGCTGAATTGCAGCTGGCAACCGATCTGCTTGCACGGCAGCAATAGGCGGTTCAGCGCGGATCGTATCGACGTTGAGGCGTATCAACGTGCGCGCCGAAGAATCCTGTTTCCATATGGCATGAGACTTCTCGATGCCACAGGCGCCGTACTCATCGCGATCTTGCTCGCGTGTTCGTCCGCCCGCGCGGAGGACGCGCACGAAAGGGCCCTGGCGACAGCTCAGGTTGCACTGGACCATCGGGATTATGAGCGCGCAATAGGCCTGTACGGCGGCCTTCTAGCCGATCCCGGGCTAGCTGCCGATATTCAGGCCTACGTGCATAATTGCCGGGGGATCGCCTATAACGGCGAAGGTCGCTACGCCCTGGCTCTCGAAGATTTCGATGCCGCGATCCGATTGCGGCCGATCTACCCGGAAGCCTTCAGCAACAAGGGAATTTCCCATCGCGCGCTGAGGCAGCTCGATGCCGCGCTGGAAGATTACAGCGCCGCGTTGCGGTTGAAGCCGTCCTTCCCGGAAGCCCTGGCAAATCGCGGCAACGTGTACCGCGACCGAAACGATTTCGGACATGCGCTGGCCGACTTCGATGCCGCGCTGGCGCTCGCGCCGGACTATGCCGAGGGCTACAACGACCGCGGGACACTGTTCGAATTGATGAAGGATTTCAATCGGGCGGCACAGGACTTCACGAAGGCCCTTTCGATCGATCCGACCTACGCGGATGCCTATTTCAACCGAGGCAGCGCCTACGGCAACCTGCGGCGCATGGATGATGCGATCGCAGACTTCAGCGCCGCCATCCGGATCAAAGCCGATTTTCCCGAGGCCTATTTCTATCGCGGCAACGCGCATGCCGCGAAGCACGACTTCGAAGCGGCGATCGCCGATTACGATTTCGCGCTCAGGCTGAAGCCCGATTACGCGCAGGCATTTTACAACCGGGCCTTTCTGCAAGGCTTGATCGCGCGCGCCGGCCAGGCGCGCTTTGGACTGCCCTGACCGCGGGCTGCCGTGCGGCCGGCTGCCGAGCGGGCTATGCCGCGCGCGGAGGAACGGCCAGCGAACCGCCCTCGCCGGCCGGATCCAGCGCTTCGGCAACCGCCTCTTCCACGGTCTCGAGCCAGACGAATTGCAGGCTGTCGCGGATTTCGAGGGCGATGTCGTCATAGTCCCGCTTGTTGCGCGCAGGAAGCATGACCCGCGTTATCCCGGCCCGTGCCGCCGCCGCGACCTTTTCCTTGATGCCGCCCACCGGCAGGACGAGTCCGCGCAGACTGATTTCACCGGTCATAGACGTGTCATTGCGGACCGGCCTGTTCGTGAGCAACGACGCCAGCGCCATGAACATGGCCACGCCGGCGCTCGGGCCGTCCTTGGGCGTCGCGCCCGCCGGCACGTGGATATGGATGTCATGGTTGTCGAAAATCGCTGGATCGATCCCGAGGCCGACCGCGCGGCTTTTCACCAGGCTAAGCGCCGCCTGTGCGCTTTCCTTCATCACATCGCCCAGCTGCCCGGTGAGGATCAGCTTGCCGTGGCCCGGCGTCTGGGCGGCCTCGATGAACAGAATGTCGCCGCCCACCGGGGTCCACGCCATACCGGTCGCAACGCCGGGCACGCGCGTTCTCATTGCGACATCGTTTTCGAATTTGGGCTGTCCCAGTATCTCCGTCAGGTTCGCCTTGCCGACCGCGACCGGTCCTTTCTCGCCCTCGGCGATCCGAACCGCGACGCTTCGCAGCGTCTGGCCGATTTCCCGCTCCAGGGATCTGACCCCGGCCTCCCGCGTGTAGGCCTGAATGATCTCGCGCAGCGCGTCGTCGGCCAACTCGACCTGGCCAGGCTGAAGACCGTTGGCCTCGGCTTGCCGGGTAACCAGATAGCGGCGCGCGATCTCGAACTTTTCCTCCGCCGAATAGCCCGGGAGGCTGATGATCTCCATGCGGTCGCGCAGCGGCCCGGGGATCGTCTCGAGCTGATTGGCGGTGGTGATGAAAACCACCCGGCTGAGATCGAACGGTACAGCCAGGTAGTTGTCGCGGAACGTGTCGTTCTGCTCCGGGTCCAGGACCTCGAGCAGCGCGGACGCCGGGTCGCCCTGCACGCCGGCGCCCAGCTTGTCGATTTCGTCCAGCATCATCACGCAATTGCGCGCGCCGGCCTTTCGGATGCCCTGGATGATGTTCCCCGGTAGAGCGCCGATATAGGTGCGCCGGTGGCCCCGGATCTCAGCCTCGTCATGGACACCGCCCAGGCTGACCCGCACGAATTTGCGGTTCATCGCCTT
>DATJHU010000153.1:0-13326 GCA_035493715.1 Alphaproteobacteria bacterium
GCCGCGCTGCAGCGCATCGACCTGACGGCCTTGCCCGACGCCGCCGAAGATCACGGCGTGCCGGAAGTTCAGATGCGCGCCGTAGTTCTTGACGCTGTCGTCGATCTGGATCGCCAGTTCGCGCGTCGGGGTCAGGATCAGGACCTGCACCTGGCCGGGTTTCGCCCGCGTGCCGGCCTCGGCCAGCTTTTGCAGGATCGGCAGCGTGAAAGCGGCGGTCTTGCCGGTGCCGGTCTGGGCGATGCCCAACAGGTCGCGGCCGCTCAGCAGATGCGGGATCGCCTGCGCCTGGATCGGCGTCGGCGTGGTGTAGCCCTGTTCGGTCAGCGCACGCTGGAGTTCGGGCCTGAGGGACAGTTCGGAGAAAGAAGAAATAGTCATACGAATCCGGTTCGCGCGGCGGATTCGTGCTTTTTCACGACCGGCGCGCGCCTAAAAGTGCCTGACCGCGCGCGAAGCCGGACGGGCGATATGTTCGGTGATTTGTTTCGAAACGCAGCGGCGCCCGGCTCGGAAGCCCGAGCGGTTGACGCCGGTTCGCGCGATCGCGAAACACGGATCGCGGCCTATGGCGCGATGCGTTGACGCCTAAATGCGCCCAATAGTGTAAGAAATCAACCCATCGGGCCAAACCGCCGCAGGATAGTGGCGGTCGGGCCGTTGCTTGAGCGGAACCGACAAACGGAGCCAGCCATGAAAATCTTGTTGTCCGCGGCGATTCTCGCCGTCCTATCCTTCCCCGCGATCGCGCATGCCCAGGGTCCCGGCATGATGAAGGCATGCGCCCCCGATCTTCAGGCGCTTTGCCCCACCGCCGCGACCATGGGGGACAAGCATAAATGCCTCATGGCGAACGCGGGAAAGACATCGAACGACTGCCAGGTTGCGATGACTGCGGCTGCCAACGAAGGCAGCGCCTTCCGTGCCGCGTGCAGGGCCGATATCCAGCAATACTGCAAAGGCATTGCCCCTGGCGAGCAGCGTCGGCAGTGCGTCGCGCAGAACACGGCCAACTTCTCTGCCAACTGCCAGGCCGAACTCGCCAAACATCCGGGCGCGACCCGGCAGTAAAGCCGGGCCTGCCCTACTTGCCGACGCGTCGGGCAAACGAGACGCCGTAAGCCTGTCCACGCAGCGGCACCAGCGGATCGTCCGACAGGTCGATGCCGGGGGTGATGTGCGTCGGCGTGAACAGCAGCTTCTTCTGCGCGGCCAGGCTGTCCGGGTCGGCGGTGGTGATCGAAATCTCGCCCAGCTCGACGATCGGGCGGCTGTCCGGCCAGCCGACCGTGGCGTCGTTGGTGACGTCGCCCGGCTCGGCCACCTGGACGACCAGCTTGAACTTGACCGGCCCGGTCTTCAGCCGCGTCTTGACGTCGTCAGACAGGAAGTTGGGCGGCAGCTTCGCCGCGTCGGCGTCGCTCACGTAATGCTCGCCCGCCTCCGGCAGGATGCGGTAGCGGCCGAACTTGGTGACGCCCTGGGCGTTGGTGAACTTGAAGGCGTTCACCCCGAAATAGGGCAGCGTGGCATAGCTGGCCGGGATCGGCTGCGGCGTCGCCACGGCCTTGGCCGCCGCGGGATGGGTGCCGAGGAAGGTCTCCATCGGCGTCGGTTTGGGCGAATCCGGCTTCGTCGCGGCGATCGCCTTCAGCAGCCCCAGGAAATCCTCGCCGTTCGACACCGGGAAGCCGTTGGTCGAGATCGCGACGATGTCGGTATCGGCGCCGCCGGGCAGGTGGAATTTAATCGCCATGCCGCGCGTTCGATAGGATGGGTGGTCGTCGCTCATGTCGGGCAGGCCGCCGCCGTTGGAAAAGCGGACGACGATCGGCACAGCCGTACCCTGCAGGTGCGCCGCCTTGCTGAGCGCGGCCGCGGTCGGCGCCGGCGTGAAGGTGCCTTCGAACACGGCGCCCTTGGCGTGGTTGGCCCGAAACCCGGGATGCACGCCGAACATCGTGTTGAACTGGTCGACCAGCTGGACCGGCAGCGGCGCGTCGGCCGCATATGAACCCGGCGCGGTGGCCAGCACCATCAGCCCCAGACCCGCTACCCAATTCCGCGAAACACGCATGCCAGCCTCCGTCATGTTGTCCAACTTGCTGAGTATATGTGTGAAATCGTACGGCGTCTGTTACGAAACAACGAAATTCAAAGCGCTCAGGCGCTGAAGTGAAAATAGGCTGCGAACGCCATGCCGATCCCCGCCGCGGTGCCGCCCAGCGCCAGGTACCAAAAGATCGACCGCTTGGCCAAAAGCGCGACCGACGACAGCGCGATGGAGATGCCGACCAGCACCTGGGCGTAGATGAACCAGTGGTGAAGGCTGAAATGCGTTTCCGCCTCCTCGATCTTGGTGTCCCGCTCCTCTTCCAGCTTTTCCGCCCGCTGCTTCAGCTCCGGCTTCTTGGCGTTCTGATTGTCCGCCTCTTTCTTGTTCGATTCGCTTTTGTCCGGCGCGGTCGCAAGATCGGCGCCGACGCTGTGGACGTGCTGCTTGATACTGTCGGCCTGGTATTCGGCCCAGGTGTCGGACGCGTGCGTCTGTTTCAGCACGGCTTCGTTCATCATGACGAAGGTGTGGCCGGCCTGAATTTCGCCGGACGCCCCCAGGATGCCGCCGATGACGGACATGACCGCGATCGAAAGGGTTATCTTCAGTGTCGAAGACTCACCCGATTCCGCAGCATGGTGGCTGTGCTCGGCGTGTTCCAGTGCTTCCTGAGTGCTTGCGCTGATTTCCGTCATGATCTCGCCGTTGGAATGGAGTTTGCCGCCAAAAACCAGAATACGCGCGATCCCGGTCTTTATGCGACGCCTGCGAAACTGTCCGCGCTTGCCAGTTTCCAGTTTTGCGCGAAGCGTTCGTCCGACGTGCCGTCCAGCAGCTCGCCCGGATAGAGGAACCGGTGGATCTGCTCATAGGACGCGACCACGTCCGGCGAAACGCGCTTCAGGAAATGGCGCGGCGACAGCTCCGTGGGGTGCGTCAACCCCGCGGCCGCGATCACCTCAGCCAGCGCGGCCAGGGTCGAACGATGGAAATTGTACACGCGCTGCGCCTTGTCGGGTACGACGAGCGCGTGCTGGCGGACTTTGTCCTGCGTCGCCACGCCGGTCGGGCAGCGGTCGGTATGGCATTGCTGCGACTGGATGCAGCCGATCGCGAACATGAAGCCGCGCGCGGAATTGCACCAGTCGGCCCCCATCGCCATGATCCGCGCCATGTCGAATGCGGTGATGATCTTGCCGCTGGCGCCCAGCTTGATGCGGTCGCGGATATTCAGTCCGACCAGCACGTTCTGCACGAACATCAGCCCTTCCTGCAGCGGCGTGCCCAGATGGTCGATGAATTCCAGCGGCGCGGCGCCGGTTCCGCCTTCCTTGCCGTCGATGACGATGAAATCCGGATAGATGCCGGTTGCCAGCATCGCTTTGCCGATGCCCAGGAATTCCCACGGATGACCGATACACAGCTTGAAGCCGACGGGCTTGCCGCCGGACAGCTGGCGCAGCCGGGCGACGAACGCCAACAGCCCTGTGGGCGTGGAAAACTCCGAATGGCGCGCCGGCGAGACGCAGTCGACGCCCATCGGCACGCCGCGCGTCTCGGCGATCTCGGCCGACACCTTGGCGGCGGGCAGGACACCGCCGTGGCCCGGCTTGGCGCCCTGGGACAGCTTGATCTCGATCATCTTCACCTGTTCCGAGACCGCCTGTTCGGCGAACCGGTCGGGCGAGAATTTTCCGTCCGGCGTGCGGCAGCCGAAATAGCCGCTGCCGATTTCCCAGATGATGTCGCCGCCATTCTCCCGGTGATAAGGGCTTAAGCCCCCTTCGCCCGTATCGTGCGCGAAGCCGCCCATCTTGGCGCCCTTGTTCAGCGCCCGGATGGCATTGGCGCTGAGCGAGCCGAAACTCATGGCGGAAACATTAAGGACCGAGGCGGAATAGGGCTTGGTGCAGTCGGGTCCGCCGATGGCGATGCGGAACGGCTCGGTGGCGACCGGCGCGGGCATCAGCGAATGGTTTATCCATTCATAGCTGGTGCCGTAGACATTGAGCTGGGTCCCCAGCGGGCGCTTGTCGAGTTCGCCCTTGCCGCGCTGATAGACGATCGACCGGGTGTTGCGGTCGAACGGCACGCCGTCGGTGTCGCTTTCCAGGAAATATTGCCGGATCTCGGGCCGAATACTCTCAAACAGGAAGCGGATGTGGGCCGCGATCGGGAAGCTGCGCAGGATCGCATGGCGCCTCTGGATCATGTCGTAGGTGCCCAGCAGGGCGAGGGTCAGGAAACCCAGGAAGAACCAGCCGAAATGCAGATTGACCGCGAGCGTCAAGGTCAGGAGCACGGCGCTGCCGATCAGCGCGGCGGCGTAGGTGGCGTAGCGGCGGGTGAAGATTAGGGCGAAGAAATTCATATGCTCGCCTCGAGGAGCCTGCTTGGACGCGGCGTCGTATCTACACGCGCCGTGTGAGTTTCGCATGAACTTTCTTCGCGTAGGTGGCGAAACGGTCGATGGCGCCCGCCGCACCGCCCGTCTATCATCGCCCGAAACGATGGCGCACACGGTGGCCGGAAGCGGGGAGCGGGACATGAATTTTGCGAAACAATACGGCCCCTGGGCGGTCATCGCCGGCGGTTCGGAGGGCACCGGCGAAAGCTTCGCGGTCAAGGCGGCGGCGCAGGGCATCAATCTCGTGCTGGTCGCGCGCAAGCAGCCGCAACTCGAAGCGTTGGCCGAGCGGGTCCGCAAGGCCAGCAAGGTCCAGGTTCGCACTTTGGTTCAGGATCTGACCGCGCCCGACGTCCTGCCGCGCCTGCGCGAGGTCACCAACGACATCGATGTCGGGCTGCTGATCTATAACGCGGGCTCGGTCTCCGGCTTTTCGCCGTTCCTGGACGAGACGCTGGACGAGCAGTTGCGCATGGTGCGGCTGGGCGTGCTGACGCCGACCAAGCTGGTCCATCATTTCGCCGGTCCGATGCGCAAGCGCGGGCGGGGCGGCATCATCCTGGTGGGCTCGATGGCCGGCTACGCCGGCGCGCCGGACGAGATCGTCTATTCGGCGGGCAAGGCCTATAGCCGCATGCTGGCCGAGGGGCTGTGGTACGAGTTGAAGCCGCACAACGTCCACGTGCTGGGCCTCATCATGGGGCTGACCCGCACGCCGGCGATGGAACGGCTGGGGCTGAAGATGAGCAATCCGGAGTTCCCGCCGGACGAATCCGACACAGTGGCCGACGAAGGCTTCGAACATCTGCCCAACGGGCCGGTCTGGAATGTCGGCGGCAAAAGCGAGGCCGCGAAATATCTAAGCTCGATCCCGCGCGCGGAAGCGGTCGAGTTCATGGCCCAGGGCGCCAAGGGCCTGCACGACTAGCAAGCCCTAAGAAAAAGGAGCCCGGCCTTGCGGCTGGGCCCCTTCCCTAGAAAAGCGCTGCGGCTTACTGCTTGACGGCAGTGAAGCTGCCCGTCACGCCGCTGGTCTCGATGTCGCCCTTCATGGACTTGTCGGTGTCCAGCTTGCCCTTGAAGGTCAGCACGGCCTGGCCGGCGTCCCAATCCCAGCTTACGTCCTTGCCGGCGACCGTGGCTGCAGTGGCGGCGCCGGGGGCCTTGGCGTCCTTGCCCGCGCAGGCGGCGGTCGTCTTGCCGCCGGCGGTTGTGAATGTGCAAGTGACGTCCTCGATGGCGTTGCCGACGATGTCGCCGCTGATCTTCCACGCGCCGTCGACGCCGTCAGCCAGAGCGACGCCACTGAACGAGAGCGCTGCCATGGTGGCGGCGAAAAAAGCTGCTTTCATATCTAAATCCCCTTTCATCGTTGTTGATGTTGGAATGACGTTACAGTTTTGCCCCGAATGCGGCAATTCCGATCACGAAATTGCCGCGGGCCGGACAGGTCGCCCTTTCCCGCTTCAGCCTTGGATGAAATCCTCGGGGCCGAAATAAGCCTGCATGGAGGCGACCTTACCGTCGTCACGGAAGGTCATCACGTCGATGATGCGGACAGTCAGGTTGCCGATCTTGGCCTCGAACGCCATCGCGGCGGAATTGCCGTGCGACCCGCGGGTCGGGGCGGAGAGCGAGAGCTGCGCGCCGTTCTTCATCGCATCCTGATAGAAGGCGAGGATGGCGGCCTTGCCCTTGTGCGGGGGTGAGCCGACCGGATCTTCGACCGTCGCGTCGTCGGCGAACAGGCTGGTCAGCTTTTCCGCGTCGCCGGCGTTGAAAAAGTCGAGATAGGCCTGCAGCGTGGCCTTCATCTCCGCTTGGGATGGCATGGGTCGTTCCCCTTTATGAGATACTGTGTGTCAAAGATTTAGGCCCAGAGATTTAGGCTAACCCGGCCGCCACGAAAAGCCCCAAAACGCATGCGGCGCTGAGGGAAAAGACGATCGAGCGCAGCGTGGCGCGGTCGGTGATATAGGCGAAAGTGTAGACGATGCGTAGAGCGATGTAGATGCCGGTCAGCCAGTTCATCGCCGGATGGGCGGCGCCGGCGATGCCCGCGACGATCACCGCCGCCGCGAAAGCCGGGAAGGATTCGAAGCCGTTCTGCTGCGCCCAGTCGGCGCGCTGGCGGGCGCCGGTCAGGGTGCCGGCATATTGGCGCGGGGCGTGGTTGTCGACGTCGCCGCGCTTTGAATAGACGGTCGCGACATAGGGCATGAACGCCGCGGCCAGTATCATCCAGTAGGCAAAGAACATGACGGCGGACCCTCCCGGCCTTGCTTATCGTTGGCCCGGAGCATCGTCCGCCTGTGGCCGGCAGTCCAGTGCGATTTTGCCAGAGCTCCTGGCCAAGTCGCCAACTCGTTAACGGCCGTTTGGGGGCACAAGGGGAAGCCAGAACTGAATACTGAAGCAACAACTTGACTAACTGATCGGCGCGCCAGATACTGAAGCCACTACTTCACTGAATGCGCGGGAGGCGCACATGGTCGAGCCCACCATCATCCACGACACCTTCGTCATCGAGAGAACCTATCCCGCCCCTGTCGAGCGGGTGTTCGCTTTTCTCTCCGACCCGGCCAAGAAACGCCGGTGGTATGCCGACAGCGCGACCCATTCTGTCGAGAGTTTTGAGATGGATTTCCGCGAAGGAGGGACCGAACGCAGTCGCTATAGAATGAACGAACGCACACCGTTCCCTGGCTCAGTTCTCGCCAACGACGGGACCTATCAGGACATCGTTCCGGGCCGCCGCGTCGTACTCGCCACGAGCATGACCCTCGCCGACCGGCGGATTTCCTGCAGCCTGATTACTATTGCGTTGCTGCCGTCGAACGTCGCAACGAAGGTGATCCTGACGCATCAGGCCGTTTTCTTCGAGAACTCGGGCGGACCGCAGATGCGCAAGGACGGCTGGGATCACCTATTGGACCGGTTGCGCGAGACGTTGGCGGAGTAGGAATGGAACTGGACATCGATCGCGTTTTTCAGGCGTTGGGCGACCCGACGCGACGGGCGATACTCAATCGCCTGTCGCTGGGTCCGCAGTCGGTCTCGAAGTTGGCCGAGCCATTGGGCGTCACCGTCACCGCCATAGGCCAGCACCTGCAGGTGCTGGAGGAGACGGGCTTTGTGCACACCGAGAAAACGGGCCGTGTGCGAAGCTGCCGCCTGCAGAGCGCTGGATTTAAGGCCGTTGAGCATTGGGCCGTCGAGCATCGCGCAACGTGGGAGCGGAGGCTGGACGTCCTGGGCGGCCTCCTGTCGGAGGACGACGGCTGAGGCCGGATTTGTCAGGCGCGACGCGATCCGGATCGATCTATCGCCGCCCTTGTAGACCGCTGTCTCAGTTCGCAGAGCGATCGTCCGAGTTGACTGGGCGGCGTGAGCCGTGTGCCGCCGCCCGCCCAAGGTCGCCTCCGAGCCGGAAGCAGTCGCTCTCGTATGAGAGTTCACACCCTAGCTGAGCGCCGTGTCGCGGATGTTGGCCACGATCTCGAACGAGCGCAGCCGCGCCTCGTGGTCGTAGACTTGGCTCGTCATGATGATCTCGTCGGCCGCCGTCTCGGCGATAAAGGCCTTGAGCTTGGCGGCGACGGTTTCCTGCGACCCGACGATCGCGCGCGACAGCGCCTGCTCCAGCCCGGCCTGCTCCATGTCGCTCCACAGCCCGTCCATGCCGTCGACGGGCGGCGGCAGCGGGGCCGGATTGCCCCGGCGCAGCAGCGTCCATTGCTGCTGCAGCGAGGTGAACAGCCGGGCCGCGTCGGCGTCACTGTCGGCCGCGACGACATTGAGGCCCAGCATGGCATAGGGTTTGTCGAGCTGTGCCGACGGTCGGAAATTCTGGCGATAGATCGCCAGCGCCTGCAGCATCGCGTCGGGTGCGAAATGCGAGGCGAAGGCAAAGGGCAGGCCGAGATAGGCGGCCAACTGCGCGCTGAACAGGCTGGACCCCAAAAGCCAGATCGGCACCTCCAGCCCGGCGCCCGGAACGGCGCGCACCAGCTGCCCCGGCTGGATCGGCTGGAAATAGGATTGCAGCTCCAGCACGTCCTGCGGGAAGGTGTCGCCGCCTTGCAGGTTGCGGCGAAGCGCCTGCGCCGTCCGCCCGTCGGTGCCGGGGGCACGGCCGAGGCCCAGGTCGATGCGGCCCGGATAGAGCGAGGCCAGCGTGCCGAACTGCTCGGCGATCACCAGTGGCGCATGGTTGGGCAGCATCACGCCGCCCGACCCGACGCGGATCGTGGATGTGCCGTTCGCCACATGGCCGATGACGACGGAGGTGGCGGCGCTGGCGATACCCGGCATGTTGTGATGCTCGGCCAGCCAATAGCGCAGATAGCCCCAGCGTTCGGCATGCCGCGCGAGGTCCAGCGTGTTGCGGAAGGCCTGGGTGGCATCGCTGCCCTGCAGGACCGGGGTGGTGTCGAGAACGGAGAAGGGAATCATGACACAGCTAGATCGTTCATCGCGCGCCGTGCCGCAAGGGGCGGAGATGTCGTGATAATTCGGCAGGATTCTAGATATTGGAAAATTGCTGGAACGTTCCGCGTCCGACTCGGTCGGGTGCGCAACATCTTGTGGTTTTCGGGCGGAAATCGGGCGAAAAATCAACGCCCTGTGAGTCGGTCGCCTTATTTAACAGTGACAAATCACAATATATTGTGCGCGTTCCAGGAACGTTACACGGCCGACTCGGATGATGACGCAATATCTGGATTCGAGTCGCGAATCGGGGTGCGGAGTGCGTAATGACCCTTGGGAAGAGTGAGATCGACCGTTATTTCGGCAGGATCGGCTATGGTGCCGCCGCCGTGCCGACGCTCGCCGTGCTCAGCGATCTGTTGCGGCATCACGTGATGTCCATCCCCTTCGAGAATCTGGATGTGCTGCTGGGACGGCCGATCCGGCTCGACATCGGCGCCGTGTTCGACAAGCTCGTCGGCGCCGGGCGGGGCGGTTACTGCTTCGAACAGAACGGGCTGTTCGCGGCGGTGCTGACGACGCTCGGTTTCGCGGTCACGCCGTTGGCGGCGCGCGTCAGGCTCGGCGTTCCCGACGGGGTGCCGACCGCGCAGACCCACATGCTGCTCAAGGTCGAGGTCGCCGGCGAGGCCTATATCGCCGATGTCGGTTTCGGCGGTCTCAACCCGACCGCACCATTTTTGCTGGAGGCCGACCGGGAACAGCCGGCGTCGCACGAAACCTATCGGTTCGTCCGGCACGGCGCGGGGTACGAGATGCAGGCGAACCTCTCCGGCAGTTGGGCGCCGCTCTATCGCTTTACGGAGGAGCCTCCGGCCGGCGTCGATTATGAGATGGCGAACTGGTTCGTCTCGACCGCGCCGAATTCGCGCTTCGTCCAGAACCTCACGGTGGCGCGGCCGGCGCCGGATCGGCGGGCGGTGCTGCTCAATGACCGGTTGACCATTCGTCGTCGCGATGGGCAGGCTGAAGAAACGACGATCGCAGACATGGACGGGCTCGGCGCAGTGATGGCGGAACATTTCGGCCTCGATCTTTTCGCCATTGCCGGGGAAGACGCGGCGAACGCGATCGTCGCGCGTCATTTTCAGCGGGAGGCGCCCGCGCCCGGGACCGCCCGGTAGGTGATCCCGGCTCGAAGCGCAGCCGGGTTTGGAGGATGGGATGAGCTATTACCAGAAGGTGCTGCTGCCCGATGAGGCGGTGCGCGCCATGGGCAGGCTGCATTGGGCGATCTATATCCGGTCGTGGATATTCGCCGCGATCGGTGTGATCGCCGGCATTGCCTATTTCTTTCTCCGTCCCGGCGACGAAACGCAGTCCCTGGCGCCGGGCTATGTTGCCGCCGGCGCCGCGGCCCTGTTCCTGCTACTGGCCTTCTTCGCCTGGCAGTCGGCGCTGATCCGCAGGGTGACGACCGAGATCGTCGTCACCGACCGGCGGATCATTTTCAAGGAAGGCTTTATCCGCCGTCGGACGATGGAAATGAACCTCAGCAAGGTCGAAACGGTCGACGTCACCCAGTCGCTCTGGGGCCGTATATTCGATTTCGGCTCAATCGTGATACGCGGCGTCGGATCCAGCTACGAGCCCTTGCGCCTCGTCGCCGATCCGCTGGCGCTGAGGACCGCGATCATCGCCATGTGAGTGTCACTCGATAACTGTTGCTCCCCTGCATCAGATAAAAATGATTTGTGAATCGTTAGTCATTTTTCATTGACCGACCCATCCTTTCCGCTAGAAGGCAGCGCACTCCCGCGCCCGGCGCCCTTGCCGGGATCCGGCCATTCCAATCGCGCCTCGGGAGCGCTCGTGGGGCCGCCTCAATTCAGGCGCCCGGTCCTGGCTCGTCTTGGGCCCTGTCTCGTCTTGGGAAGGAAAATTTATGTCATCGAAATGGATGCTCGCGCTGTGCGCGACGGTCGGGATCGTCGGTCTTTCGGGCGCCCATCGCGCCGTGGCCCAGGCCGACCAGCAGACGGCGGCCCCCGCCGGCGCGGAAGGCATGGAAGAAATCGTCGTGACCGCCCGCCGCAAGGAAGAGCGCCTGCAGTCCGTTCCGCTGGCAATCACCGCCTTCAGCCAGAACGACCTGGAAAAGAACCGCATCCAGTCAGTTCGTGACCTCGGCCGCACGGTGCCGTCGCTGGCAATCAGCAACAGCCAGTCGGACGCCAACGCCCCCTATTCCAGCCAGACCCGCCTGCGCGGCCTGCCCGGTTCGGTGATCTATTTCGCGGACGTGCCGCTGGGCACCACCGACTATGACACCTCGACCGGCCTGACCCACGGCCTGTCCAGCGGCTTCTATTTCGACCTGGACACGCTGCAGGTGCTGAAGGGCCCGCAAGGCACGCTGTTCGGCAAGAACTCGATCGGCGGCCTGATCTCGATCCAGCCGAAGAAGCCGACCAACAATTTCGAAGGCTATGCCCAGGTCACCTTCGGCAATTACGGCGACAAGGAATTCGAGGGCGCGGTCAACATCCCGGTCGTCGAGGACAAGCTGATGGTCCGCATCGCCGGCATGCGCCAGGAGCGCGACGGCTATACGACCGACTATTATACCGGCAAGGACTACGACAACCGGGACAATTATTCCTGGCGCATCGGTGTGACCTTCCGGCCGACCGACGATTTCGAGAACTACTTTGTCTATGACGGCTACTATCAGGATTCGAACGGCTCCTCGACGATCCTGCGCTACGTCAATCCGGATTTCGCGCTGGCCAAGCTCGGAAAGGACTTCAAACCGCTGCATAAGGGCACGCCCGGCAATCCCGGAAATGGCCCTTGCACGGCGACTGTCACGCTCGGTGGTCCGGCCGTCTCCGCCGGGACCGTGCCCGGCGGCTGCCTGAGTCCTTCGACGCTGCGCATTGGCCTCTATCCGGGCATCGAAGATCTGGTCGGCCAGCAGCAGCAGCTGGGCGCCCGCACCGAGCTGGGCCATGCGGTGCAAGGTATCGGCAAGGATTACTTCTACGGCTTCACCGACACGGCGACCTGGGATATCGCCGACGAGCTGACGCTGAAGAACATCGCCTCGGCGCGGGTGTTCAAGCAGCTGTCGACGACCGACGATTTCGGCGCCGGCAACCTGCCGATCCTGAATGTCGGCGTTCCGGGCAACAACCAGCAGTGGGGCGACAACTCGGTGCACTACACCGAAGAGCTGCAGCTGCAGGGCAAGTCGCTGGACGACAAGCTGGACTGGGTCGTCGGCGGCTATCTCGAATACGACCATCCGCTGGGCGACACGCTGCTCGGTTCGACCGCGGTCGGCAACACCAGCTACTACCACTTCAACGAGACCGCGCGCAGCCAGGCGCTGTTCGCACACGGCATCTACGACCTGTCGGACTATGTCGACGGCCTGCGCTTTACCGCCGGCTATCGCTATACCTGGGATCACATCACCGCCGAGGAGCGTGCGACCACGGGTGTGGACGGCGTGGTGCGGAATGGCGCCGGCGTGGCGCAGAATTGCGGCGTCAGCTCCGGTGTCGACCAGAACTGCCACATCTCGGCCGGTGGCGATTTCAGCTCGTTCGGCTGGAACGTCGGCCTCGACGAGCAGCTCGACTCCAAGACGCTGGTCTATGTCCGTTCGGGCAACGCCTATCGTCCCGGCGGCTTCAACCTGAACGTGCCGGCGGAGAACGCGAAGTTCCAGCCGGAACACGTCACCGACGTGGAAATCGGCGTGAAGGCGGACTGGGATCTGTGGGGCATGCATGCCCGCACCAACGCGGACATCTTCCACACCGACTATAAGGACATCCAGACGACCCGCCTGGTTCAGGTGAAGAACGCTGACGGTTCCTCGCGCGTCGCATCGCTGCTGTTCAACGCGGCCGACGCCTCGCTTGAAGGCGCGGAATTCGAAGCGAGCTTCGTCCCGGTCGAGGGTGTCGAGATCGCCCCGCATCTGTCCTACCTCTATACCGAGTACGGCAAGTACCCGGCCGACGCGCAGGCGGGCTCGTCCAACCCGCCGTTCCTGTACACGCCGAAGCTGCAATATGCGGTGACCGGCACCTACCATCTGCCGATCGACGAGTCCTGGGGCGACATCGCGCTGTCGGCCACCTATTCCTGGTACGGCCATCAGTACCTGTCGGTGCAGGCGGGCGAGATCTACCCGATCATGCCGTCCTACGAGAACCTCGACCTGCGCGTCGATTGGACGAACGTGATGGGCAACCCGGTGGATGTCGCGTTCTTCATGACGAACGCGCAGGACAACACGCACGTGGTGGGCGGCTTCCCGATCTACACGCAGCTCGGTTTCACCTCGCTGGTCTATAACGAGCCGCGGATGTGGGGCTTCACGATGAAGTACCGCTTCGGCGGTCCGAGCGAGCCAGAA
>DATJHU010000154.1:0-3475 GCA_035493715.1 Alphaproteobacteria bacterium
AGCGGGGCCGCGCCATATCGTTTTCCACCCGACTGCGCCGTTCGCCTTCGTCGCGTGCGAGCTGGATTCGACGGTCGTGCTGTGCCGCTGGGACGGCGCGGCGGGGGTCATGACGCCGGTCCATGTCGTCTCCAGCCTACCGCCGGAGTTTTTCGGCGAGACCATCGCCTCGGCCATCGTCCTCCACCCCGACGGACGAAACCTCTACGTTTCCAATCGCGGCCAGGACGGTATCGTCCATCTGCGTTTCGAGGAAGATGCTTCCCGTCTGGATGTCGTCGGTTGGACGCCGTCAGGCGGCGCGGTGCCGCGTTTCATGACACTTTCACCAACGAACGACCGCCTGATCGTCGCCAACGAGCAGGGCGATACCATCACGGCTTTCGACTTCGGGCAGGACGGCGCGCCGGTCCCGCGGGGGCCGGTGCTGAATACGCCCAGCCCCTCCACGATCGTTTTTCTCTAGGCCGGCAACTACCCCTCGACGGCGGCCACCATCTTCGCGACGCTGGGCATCTGGTCGATATTGGGGATCATCTGATCGACAGAGCCCAGGTGGCCCAGGATGTCCCGGCCGTGGGGATTGACCCAGCGCGTATAGATCGTGCGCCGGCGCTTAGGGCCTGTCGCCTTCGGTGCGGCATGCAGCATGCAGCCCAGATGCACGGTGACGTCACCCGGCTCGGTCTCGTAGGTCACGATCGGCTTGCCATCCCACTCCTCTTCGGTGAAGCGGTCATGCGCCAGCTTTCCGGCGGTGCCGGCGAGGAAGAAAAGCTGTGAACTGTCCGGTGTCGCCGCGTCCAGCTGAATGCCGACATGCACGCGGGGGCAGGTGATCGGGCATCCGCCGGTGCCGCAGTCGCGGTGCCAGTCCAGCATGTAATTGGAGCCGACATCCGTAACCCCGGTGAATTCGCGCAGGATGGCATGGGTGCCGTTATCGCGATCGACGGACGGCACGACATGTTCGCGCGCCAGGCCGGTCAGATAGGTGACCATCGGGTGGCGATCCAGGTCGCGCATCAGCTCCGACTGCAGCGCCATATATTGCAGGTCCCAGACCTTCTTGTTGCCCTGGCTGTCCGCCGCCCAGCGCGAGAAGCGGTTGCCTTCGGTGGCTTCGTCGCGCAGACGGTCGACCTCGTCCGACATCCGGGCGATCTCGTCTTTCGCGAACACGCCGCGCACATGCGCATAGCCGGCTGCGCGCAGGAAATGCGAGATCCGGTCCGGATCGTCGTCCCGGTCGAAGGATTTGCGGATATCGAGCGGCGAACCGTCCAGGTCGCGCAAGTCGAGATGGTAGGGATCGTAGATCGGTGTGCCGCTATAGAGGCAGCGCAGCGCCGGTTCCCAGGCGTCCCACATGGCAAAGTTGCCGCGCTCGAACCGGATGACCTGGGAATAGAGCAGGCCGAAGCGCGACCGCAGCTCGTAATAGTAATCCGTCCAGCTGTCCGCCGGCATTTCGATCACCAGCGATGCGTCGCTGACGACACCCGGCACGATTTGCACCCGGCCGGCGTCGCAGGAATAGCTGTAGGCTTTGCCGTTGGGCGTCTGCAGGGCAATCGGCGGCGCATTCGCCAGGTCCCAGGCGATCAGGTCGCTGACCCCCCGGCGCAGGCGCTGGGGCAGGATGATCTCGTGCATCGCCTGGAAGTCGAGCGGCGGCATGCCCAGGCTCTTCGCCGTGCAGATTGCCGGATTGTGCCGTTCCGCGATTTCGCTGTGCATCGCTTTCCCCCGCTGTCGCCCGCATTTCATGCGTTTGTCCGAGGCTACCGCCGGCCTTGAAGCCTCGCGAGAGCTGAATTTCGCGCGAACAGGGACATTTCCGGTCATCCCGTGATAGGGTTCTAAGAAACCGGCGACGGCGGAGGCGGAAGGATGGCATCGGACGCGCGCATGACCGTTCCCGCCGCGCTGCTGCGCCCGATGCTGGATGCGCTGTCGGCGCGCGGCGTTGCGGTCGACGACGTCCTGCAGTGTCCAGGCGGCACGCTTTCCTGGGAATCGCTGTTCGAAGATCAAGGCCCCGGGCTTGATCGCGATGATTTCGTCCACGCCTACGGTACCTGCACCTGCCTTCTGGAGCAGGCGATCTGCCGCCCCAGGGCGAAAAGCGGTCTACGCCGCAAGGCGTTCGAGCTGTTCTTCGACACCATGGTGGCGGCAAGCGATCTCAGGGATGCGTGCGGGCGCGCCGCCGAGTTCAACGCGATGATGGAAGAGCGTGGCTACACGCTGGCGCTGGCCGTCCACGGCGATGCCGCCCGCTTCACCATCGACTTCAACCCGTCGATCGTGCGTTCGCCGCCGGCCCTGATCGTCGCGGCCATGGTGTTCTTCCACAACGTCTTTTCCTGGCTCACCGCCGCCCCCATCGGGCTTTTGCGGATCGGGCTGGTTTCGCCGCGCGGGGAAGTGATCGATCCCGCGCTGGGCGTCCTCGGCGTGCCGGTCGTTTATGGGCAGGCGGAGAATTTTCTGGAATTCCACCGTACTGACCTGGATCGCGAGGTCATCCGCGGGCCTTCGGACTTTGTCGGGATGGTCGATTACATCGCCTACGATCCGCTTTTCTTCTTTCGCCCCGAAATGCCCATGGCCGACCGGATCAGGACCATGCTGCTGGACTGCGCCCGGCGCGGGGAGCCTATCCCGGACAGCATCGCGGCGGCCGACGGGTTGCAGATCAGCATCTCGACGCTTTCACGCCGGCTGCGGCGCGAAAACACGACATATCTGAAGCTGAAGGCGACCTGCCAGCAGGAGGTCGCCAAACAGCTTCTGCGCCGAGAGGCCCTGTCCGTGGCGCAAGTCGCGACACGGTTGGGCTTCGTCGACGCCCGTAGCTTCCGCCGGGCCTTTCTCGGCTGGACCGGGGTCCTGCCGTCGGTTTTCCGGGCGAATGCCGCGGGTGACCTTGCGTCCGATCGTGCGGGCGTTAGGCCGCGCTATCGCGGGCCTTAACCCAGGGTCGCCTTGAAGAGCGCAAGCAGCTCGGTCCAGTGCCGTTCGGCGGCCGGCGCGTTGTAGATCGGGAAATCGGTCATCGTCCAACCGTGCAGCGCGCCTTCGTAAATCTCGCAGCGATGGTCGATCTTGGCGTCGGTCAGGGCCTTTTCCAGCTTCGTGGCCATCTCCGGCGGATAGGAGCCGTCCTGGTCGGCGCCGGCGACATAGACCTTCGCCTTGATCTTGGGCGCCAGCAGGTGCGGGCTGTCCTCCGCGTCGCTGGCGAGGCCGCCGCCGTGGAAGCTGGCGGCCGCCGCGATCCGGTCGGGATAGGTGCCGGCGACGGTCAGCGAGATGCCGCCGCCCATACAATAGCCGGTCGTGCCGATCTTCTTTCCGGCAACGTCCTTGCGGCTGTCGATCAGTGCAAGAACTGCCTCGGTATCCTGGGCGGCCTTGGCATTGCCGGTCGTCGAGTAGAGATGGCCGATCGCGCCGCGCACGTCGTTCG
>DATJHU010000155.1:0-33549 GCA_035493715.1 Alphaproteobacteria bacterium
TCGTCGGCCCCGGCGGTAACCTGCTGTGGGACCGCTCGTGGAAGATGCTGGCCTTCACCATCACGCTCAGCATGATGTGCAGGACCCGGCAGCGCATCGAGGCGTTTATCTGGGTCGTGTGTCTGTCGATCGGCAACTTCGTGGTCAGCGGCATGATCAAGACGGTGCTGTCGGGCGGCGGCGGCAACACCGTCATCGGCGCCGACGGCAACATCCTGGGCGAGCGCGTGTCGTTCGCGATCGCGATCACCACCATCATCCCGCTGATCCGCTATCTGCGCGACCATCAGACGATCTTCCCGAACGGGAAATGGGTCAAGCGCGGGCTGGATTTCCTGACGCTCTCCTGCGTGCTGGCGACCGTCGGCACGCAGGCCCGCACCGGCGTCGTCGCGCTGGGCATCCTGGGCGCGTTCTATTTCGTCAAATCGAAGCGCAAGCTGATGTTCGGCCTGATGGTGCCGGTATTGATCGGCCTGATGATCGCCGTCGCCCCGGCCGGATATTTCGACCGTATGAACACGATCGGCGATGCGAAAGAATCGTCGTCGGCAGGGCGTATCGATTCCTGGATCTGGGGCTGGAACTTCGCGCTGAACCACCCGATCACCGGCGGTGGCTATCACAGTTTCCTGCTGCACCAGACCGGCACGATCGACAATCCGTCTTATCTGGAAGCGCACAATATCTTCTTCGAAACGCTGGGCGATCACGGATTCCCGGGCTTGGTGCTGATGCTGGTTCTGTTCCTGGGCATGATCGTCAGCAGCGGCAAGATGTCGAAGCAGGCGAAACGGCTGCCGGAACTGGACTGGGCGGTCAATCTGGGCACGATGCTCCAGCTTGCGCTGTGGACCTTCATCGCCGGCTCCCAGTTCATCAGCGACGCATCGCAGAGCATGTCCTATGAATTGGTCGCGCTGAGCCTGGCGGCCCGCGGCGTGGTCGAACGCCGGCTGGCGCTGGAGCCGAAGAATGCCCTGTCGCCGCTGCCCGGCATCCTGCCGGCGAAGATGCCGCAAGCGCCGCAGCGGCCCGTCCTGACGCCAATCCCGGGCGGATCGCGCCCCGCGGTTGCGGCGGCCGGACGGCGAACCTAGATATCGGCTGGCGGAAGAGCGGAGAACATCGATGGCAAATCTGGTTTGGACCGCGATTCTGTATTTCTTCACGCTGTCGATCGTCTTTGTCGCGTACAAGACGTTCATCAACGACCGGAAATACGAGAACGAACTGCGCGTGGCCAATCAGGTCAGAGCGGCCCAAGGTATTAGTCGCGGGACGATGCGACCGGCAGCGACTGCGGATGCCGCAAGCGTCGCAGCGCCGAGCGATGCCGCGCCCGCACCCGCTCGCCGCTTTACCGCCCCGCCGCGCAGTGCGCGCAACAACACGATTCCCGCCAACATCCGCCGCGCCTGAGCGGTCCCGACCGCGTTTGGCGGCGGTCCTCCGCCGGATTATAAGTCCCTATGTTCCGGCTCATTTCCCCCGGCGACCGCCACATCCGTCTCGACAGCATAGAGGTCTGCCGCGGCATCGCTGCCACGATGGTACTGCTGAGCCATTGCGGCAGGACGCTCGGCGCGCCCGTCAATTTCGGGCACCCGCCGTTCGGGCTTTTTTTCCAGTTCGGCCGGTCGGGCGTGGATTTTTTCTTCGTGCTGAGCGGTTTCCTGATCGCCCTGCTTCATTGGAACGACATCGGCCGGCCTGACCGGCTGAAACGGTACGGCATCCGCCGCGTCACGCGAATCTATCCCACCTATTGGCTCGTGCTGCTCGCCATCGTGCCGCTGGATATCTTCACGCACACACTGTTCGACAATTACGGCGCCTTGTGGGAGGTCGCGAAATCGATCCTGCTCCTGCCGCAGGACCAGACCATCATCCATGTGACATGGAGCCTGCGGAACGAGCTGCTGTTCTACATGCTGTTCGGGCTTCTGATCTATAATCGCAGGATCGGCGCGGCGGTGGCCGGCGTCTGGATCACGGTCCTTCTTATACGACCGCTCTATTCCGGGCCGACGACAAACGCCTGGGTCGAGGTTCTGACCACGCCGATGAATTTCGAGTTTCTGGCGGGCGTCGCGCTCGGCTGGGCGTTTCCACGCATCAGGCTCACCCGCCCCGGATGGGTGCTCGGCGCCGGTTTGGCGGCATTCCTGTGCCTTTGGTATGCCGAAGACCAGATGTGGATGTGGCTCCAGCCGCCGGGCCAGATGTTTCTGGTCTGTCTTGCCTACAGCTTTGCCGCCTCGACCACGCTTCTCGGTCTGTCGGCGCTCGAGTTGGACGGGCGGCTGAAAATGCCGAAGATTCTGGTCACGCTGGGGGGCGCGTCGTACCTGCTCTATCTGGTGCATGTGCCGGCGCTGTTGATCCTGGGGTCCAGCGAGCGGCATCTGCACCTGCTGCGCTTTGCGCCCGGATGGCTGCTGGCGATCGTCTTCGTCGTCGCCATCCTGGCGGCCACTCTGATCCTGCATATCTATGTCGAGCGGCCGTTACTGCGCGCGGTCCGGCCACGGCCCGCCGCGCCCCCCATCGCGCCGACAGCGGCGATGGTCTAGCGAACAGGCTCGGTAGCAGTCGGGCGCGCCCGCCCGCGCCAGGCGGGCAGCCAGTGGAGCGCCGTGTACGCGCCATACATCGCGATCCACGGGATCAGCGAAAAATGGAAGCGGGACTGTCCGGAAAACACCACGGAAATCAGGGTAAAGTAGAGAACGAATACCCATCCGGCTTGCGGCATGTTGGCCAGCGGTTCCCGGCCCGGCACAAGAAAACGGAGAGCCGGGACGGCCAGGATCGCGAGAACCACATACAAAAACTGGTTGAAAATGCGCACGGCGCGGAACGCCATCACATGCTCGTCATAATGGCTGTAGCCGGCCTGATAGAACCACTCGCCGTCGCCGTCCGGCGCCCAAAGACGCCATATCTTCAGCGGGATCAGCGCGATGAAACGTCCGGGATTGTGCGCGATCCAGTCGAAGGCGCGCTTTTTGGCGATGGCGTCGACCTGCACCTGGTCCTGCGGCAGTTGCGACAGTTCCGCATAGAGCGGATCGCTTGGCGTAAAGTCGCCCCGGGCAGTCGGATTGTTGCCCGTCAGCAGCGTTACGCCGCCATTCGTCGACACCGGCACGAAGGCCCCCAGGACGTAGTAATTTCGGATCGTCCAAGGCGCTATGACAATGAACATCATGGCATAGACGAGGAACAGTTTCTTCAGCGACGCGGAAATGTCCCTTTGTTTTCCTTCGTAGAAGCCGATCGCGATCAGAAGGATCAGCGGTATCAGGAGGCTCTGCGCCTTTGTGAGCGTGGCGATTCCAAAGATCAGCCCGGCCGCCGCGGTAAACGCGAGACGGTTGCGCAGAAGGCAGAAAACCGCCGCCAGCAGAAGGAATTCATAATATATCTCGGTGGACAGCAGCGGGACATAGGCGACCTGGTTCGGCAGAAGCGCAACGATCACCGCGGCCACCCGGCCCACGCGCTTGTCGCCGAACGACCTGCTTCCGATCACGGTGATCAAGACAATGCTGGCTGCACTCAGCACGAGATTGGCGAGCTGCCCGACGAGCTGGCGCGGCCCGAAAATGCGGAACAGCAGGCCGAGAAATCCAGGCCAGCCCACCGGCCAGAAGGCGGTCAGAACGCCGTCCTGGGCATAGCCTTTCCCGGCCGCGATTCCGAGAGCCGCCTGGTAATACCAGTCGAAGTCCGATGTCTGGGTAACCGGAAAGGCAAGCAGGACGGCTATGCGGAGGGAGATATGAACGGCCAGGCAGGCGATCAGGAATTTTCGGTCGGAAAGGCTGAACAACCGATGCATCAGGCATCCTCAATCGAATCGCCTGAAGCTTTTATAGGCCGGCGTAACGTCCGCCACCATAAGTAACGGCTGCGACCGCGTGGGTACACCCGTGAACGCGACCGGCGCGAAGGCGGCCGAGGGAAGCGAACGCCCCTGAGGGGCAACCTCCATGCCGCGGACCGCCCTCGCGGGCGCCTGCCGAACCCGCTATTTCTTGCCGGCGCGCGCGCTGGCGGCCGCCCGGGCCTTCTTTGTGCCGAAACCGACCTTCTTCGCGAACTCCGAACGGCCGCGCGTATAATTCGGCGCAGTCATCGGATAATCCATCGGCAAGCCCCATTTCGCACGGTATTGCTCAGGCGTGAGGCCAAAGCTGACGCGAAGATGACGGCGCAGCATCTTCAGCTTCTTGCCGTCCTCTAGGCAAACGAGATAATCCTGATGGATCGACTTCTTGATCGGCACAGCGGGTGTCTGCGGCGGCGCTTTTTCAGGAGCGCTGTGATCCAGCCGTCCAAGAGAGCCATGCACCTGAAAGATGACGCCCTGAATGTCGGTGGGCGACACTCTGTTGTGCGAGAGATAGGCGGAAACAATTTCTACGGTCGCCTCGACCAAGCGCCCCTGTACTTCGGCCACACGATTGGAATCAACCACAGATACCCCTCTTATTAGAATTGTGTTTTCGTAGTTACGTGAAGTGTTTCATAAAATATCATCGAATTATGAATTCACGCACCACAAAAATCATAAGGTCAGACTCTTGTCACAAAGCGTAACGTATCTTGTTTCACATTATATTTTCTGAAAGGTTTCCAGACTTCAGTCTTGGCCAGGACAATGTAGGCAAGACTGCCCGGAAGGGCCCTCGAACTGTAACCATCAATCGCCCACCGCGGCGGGCGATCTCTGAGTTACATACTATTTTCCAATACGATCCGAACTTTCGCTTGGATCAATCGACACGGTAATTTTGTTCTAAGGACTCCAAGATGAAACTCTACTTTGCCCCCGGCACCTGTTCTTTATCTCCCCATATCGCACTCGCAGAATGCGGTTTGGCGTTCGAAACGGAGAGGGTCGACCTCAGAACCAAGGTCACGCAGTCAGGCGCGGACTATCGCGCGATCAACCCGAAAGGATCGGTTCCGGCACTTCAGCTGGACAATGGCGAGGTGCTGACCGAGGGGCCGGCGATCGTGCAGTACATTGCCGACCAGAAGCCTGAAGCGAAGCTGGCGCCACCCGCCGGCACGCTGGAACGCTATCGCCTGCAGGAATGGCTCAATTTCATCTCGTCGGAGCTGCACAAGGCGTTTGCGCCATTGTTCACGCCCGGCACGCCGGAAGAGACCAAGACATCGGCTGTGGCCGGGATCCGTGCCAAGCTCGATCATATCGCCAAGACGCTCGAGAACCGGCTGTTCCTGATGGGTGAGGAATTCACCGTCGCGGACGGTTATCTCTACACGATCCTGGGCTGGACCAAGTTCGGCGGGATCGATATCGGCGACTGGGTGGCCATCAAAGCCTATCACGACCGCATTGCTGCGCGGCCGGCGGTCCAGGCGGCACAGGCGGCCGAAAAAGCCGCCTGACCTCGGCGGTCAGCCGAGCAACGCCTCCGTATCGGCGCCCAGCGCCGGCGTTTCCTCGTTGCGCCCCGGCCTGACGCCGTCGAAAGACAGCGGCAGGCCGATATAGCGCAGGCCGTCCGCCCCCTGGCGCAGGATGTCCAGCGCCAGAGTCTGCGGGTGGGACACCACCTGCCCGACCGTCTGGATCGGCGCGCAGGGCACGCCCACGGCCTCGATCGCGGCGATCCAGTCCGCGGTGCCGCGCGCCGCCATCGCCGCGTTGATCTCAGCCTCCATCGCCGCGCGGTTGCGCACGCGATCGGCATTCGTGGCGAAGCGCGGATCGACCAGCCATTCCGGGTGACCGAGTACACCGGCCAGCTTCTCGAACAGGCCGTTATTGCCGGCGGTCACGATCAGCATGCCGTCGGCGGTGCGGAAGGCTCCGTAGGGCACGATGAAAGGTGAGCCGGTGCCCTGCGGCCGCGGCTCGTCGCCGGTCGCCGTGAAATTGGTGATGTGGTAGAACATCCAGCCGAGCGCGGTTTCGAACAGGGACGTGCCGACGACACCCCCCTTGCCTGTCTGGGCACGTTTGAGCAGGCCGGACAGCACGCCGATCACCACCCACATGCCGGCGCCCATATCGATGGGCGAGGTGCCAATCCTGACCGGCGGCCGCCCCTCCTCGCCCGTTACCCCCATCAGCCCGCCGAAAGCCTGCATCAGCGGGTCGTAGCCCGGCCGCTGCGACAGCGGTCCGGTTTCGCCGAAGGCGGCAATCGAGGCATGAATGAGGCGCGGATTGTCCTTAAGCAGGCTTTCAGCGCCGAAGCCGAGCTTCTCGGCATGCCCTGCGCGCATGTTCTGGACCAGAACGTCGGCCTCTTCGACGATCATCCTGCGCAGCCGCGCCCGCGCCGCCGCGTCGCTGAGATCGACAATGACCGATTGCTTGTGCCGGTTGAGCGATTTGAACAGCGTGCCTACACCGTCATGGAACGGCGGGCCCCAGCCACGGCAATCGTCACCCTTGCCCGGCTTTTCGATCTTGATGACCTCCGCCCCCAGTTCCGCCAGGATCAGGCCGGCATAGGGCGCGGCGACGCTGCCGCCCAGCTCCACGACCTTGATCCCCCGGAGCGGCATCGACCCAGACTCAGCGACCGGGGGCAGCGGCGGCGCGTCAGCCATTGGCGCCCAGGGCCTCACGCAGCTCTGCGCGGAATTCCGGCATCGTCGGGCCGTGGTTGGAACGACGGCGATAGATTCCGAGGCAATCGTCGATCTTGAGGTTCATCTCCTCCTCCGTCGCCGGACGGCGCGGCGAGCCCGGATAAGGATCGATCTCGACGAAGGCGATCTGCTTGCCGCCGGATTCGACCGACAGCTTCACCGTGCCGTGATCGAGCCCGACCAGGACTTCCTGCTCGCGCGCATCCTCCGACAGGTCGATGCGGGTCATCAGCTCGCGGATATCAGGGCGGGAGACAGCAGGATCCTCGAAATCGCGCAGGGTGACCGCGCCCTGGGCCAATGCGGCCGCAATGTTGTAGGGACCGCAGAATTTGGCCTCCAGCCCGTCCCTCGGATCGTCGACGCGGAGCGGCACGGTCGAGCCGAACGGCGCCACCACCTTGATCTTCGCATCGGACGGAATCTTGAAATCCGGCAGTTGCTCGCGCGCCGCGAAGCCGGCAGAGATCAGGCGATGGTTCATGTAGCAGCATGGGTAAAGCTTGCGCGACAGCGTGTTCAGATCGATCTCGACCGGCACGGTCGCGGGATCGTCGCCCGGCTCCTTGCCGGCATAAAGGTCGAGATAGCCGCGCGGCCCGAAGATATCGTTGTCGCCGGTCAGCCCGGCCTCGGCGAGCAGCGCCGAGCGCACGCCCGCGCAGGCAGCCAGGCCCGCCTGTAGCGGCTTCGCCATCGAGCCGAAATTACGCTGGAAGCCACCGGCCTGGGCCGCGGCGATCGCGATCGCATGGCGGACCTGGGTGCGGTCCAGTCCGATCAGATGCGCGACCGCGGCGGCGGTGGCGATCGGGCCCAGCGTGCTGGTCGCGTGCCAGCCGGCGTCGTAGTGCGAGAATCCCAGCACCCGGCCGAGCGCGATGTTGGTCGCGATGCCGATGGCGAAGGCCTGGGCCATGCGACCGTTCAGGCCGGGCCGCGCATTGGAAACGGCGAGCAGCGCCGGGACGACGGGGACGGACGGATGGCTGACCGTCTCGAGCTGGACGTCATCGTAATCCAGTGCGTGACCGGCCGTCGCATGGATCAGCGCGGCATGCTCGATCGAGGACGCCATGGTGCCGTCGATCAGCGGCGCGACATTGCCGCGATAGACCTTCAGCGTCGCCTGCACGACCGGATCGTGCCAGCCGGCATAGGCGACCGCCATCGTGTCCTCGAACGCGGTCACCACCTCGCTCTTTTCCCACGCAGTCAGTTCGCGCGGCGCGAGCACGAGGTCGCAGATCCGGTCCATGAAACTCTGAGTCATTTCCGCCCCATAACGCTTCGCATTTAATGTACGAACAATATGGCTAAACGCCCGCCGGAGCGTCAAGCAAATCCATCCTTGTTTCCAATTGTCCGGTCAATTACGCTTCGAGTCGCCATGACCCGCTATAAAGAGCTCCGCCAAATCCTGGCCGACGAGATCGCGGCGGGCAAACATGCCGTCGGCGGACGGTTTCCGACTGAATTCGAGCTGTGCGACCGCTTCGGCGTCAGCCGCCATACGGTGCGCGAGGCGCTGCGCATGCTGCAGGATCAGGGCCTGCTGTCGCGCCAGGCCGGCGCAGGCACCATCGTTCTCGCCCGAACGCGGCCGACGCTTTATTCGCAGACACTCGATTCGCTTGACCACCTGTCCGACTACGCCGCCGAAACGCGGTTCGAATGCAGCCATGAAGGCTTCGTCACGCTGCGTGGCGCGTTGGCCGAAACGCTGGGCTGCGCACCTGGGGAACGCTGGCTGCGCTTTGCCGGGCTGCGGCGGGCGCTGACCGACGACACCGCCATCTGCTGGACCGAGATCTTCGTCGCCGAACCTTACGCGGCGATCCGCGAGCAGGCCGCCAAGGAAACCGGCTCGATCTACAAGCTGGTCGTCACCCGATTCGGCATCGAAATCTCCGAAGTCGAGCAGCGCGTCTCCGCGCTCGCTGTTCCGCCGGAGATTGCCGCTGCCCTTGGCATCGATGCGGCGGCCCCGGCCCTGCTGACCCGGCGGCGCTATTACGCCAACGACGCGCAGACGCCGTTCGAGATCACCGTCAGCGTGCATCCAGGCGACCGCTATTCGCACACACACCGCCTGAAGAGAGGAAATGGTGCCGGACCTTCCTGACTACGCAACGCTGCTGACCCAACTGGATGGACATGTCCTGACGGTCACGCTGAACCGCCCGCAGTCGCTGAACGCGCTGAATTCCCAGATGGGGCTGGATATCCTCGACCTCTGGGGCCGCCTTCCCGCCACGGACATGCGCGTCGTCATCCTGACCGGCGCCGGCGATCGCGCCTTCTGCGCCGGCGGCGACTTCAAGGAACGTGACGGCATGACCGACACGGCCTGGCGCCACCAGCATGAGATATTCGAGCGCGCATTCCTGGCCATCATCGACAGCCCGCTTCCGGTCGTCGCAGCGGCCAATGGGCACGCGTTCGGTGGCGGACTGGAGTTCGTGCTGGCGGCGGATTTCGCCTACGGCGTTTCGACCGCACGCTTCGCGCTCACCGAGGTCACCATCGGCATTATGCCGGGCGGCGGGGGAACGCAAACCCTGCCCCGCGCAGTCGGCGGCCGTCGCGCAAAGGAATTGATCCTGACCGGCCGTCCGTTCAGCGCGGCGGAGGCGTTGGACTGGGGGGTGCTGAATCGCGTTTGCGAACCGGGCGAACTGACGCCGGCCGTCATGGAAACCGCCCAGGCGATCGCGCGAAACGCGCCGTTATCGGTCCGTCAGGCCAAGAAATCGATCCAAAACGGCCTGCAGGTTGACTTGCATCGGGGTCTGGAAATCGAAATCGAGGCCTATAATCACCTGGTGCCGACAGATGACCGGCGCGAGGGAATCCGGGCCTTCCTGGAGAAACGGAAGCCCGTTTTCAGTGGACGCTGATCCGGTGACTGCATAAACAACATAAAATCCCCGACGTCTTGCAATATTCGTGTATCCTATATAATATCTTCTATTGATATTCGTCAGCTCGGATGTTCAGCCATGGCCAATTCAGGATTCCGTATTGCGAAGTACGACACCGATCTTCGCATATTGAACGATCACGTCGTCGAGTTGCTGCGTGCTACACGTGATGCAATGGCCAATGCATGCGAAGCATTGAGCGAGAGAAACATCGAGAAGGCCGAGTCTGTCGTTCACAATGACGATGTCATCGATCATCTTGAGCTGATGATCCATAAGACTGCCTCTGATCTGATCATGCGGTACCAGCCTATTTCGTCTGATCTTCGGCAGATCTTGGCTTCTATGCGCGTTGCTTCAGATTTAGAGCGAATCGGCGACACCGCCGAAGGTATCGCCCGCCGGGTTCTGGGACTCGGCGACAAGCCGCTGCTGGCGGTCCGCCGCATCGGCGCGCTGGCGAACCTGGTGATGGAGCGCTTCAACCGGCTGGTCAACGCCTATGAGACCCGCAGCACGATCAACGCCGACGACATCCGCGCGCATGACGACGACGTCGATGCCGCCTATGCCGCCGCATCGAGCGACATCCTGTCGATGATGGAAAACGACCCGACCTTCGTGCGCACCGGCGCGCAGCTGCTGTCGGTCGCGAAATCGTTCGAGCGTGTCGGCGACCGGCTGACCAACGTGGCCGAGCAGATCCTCTACGAGATCGACGGGCAGACCGAGTTCGAGCACCGCCCCAAGCTCGGAACGGGGGGCTGAACGCCCCCCTTCCCGCCCGCTGTCCTCAGACGTTCTTCACCAGCTTCCCGAACGTCAGCACGTCCTTCGAAAACAGCTCCGGCTGTTCCATGGCCGCGAAGTGGCCGCCATGCGGCATGTCGGTCCAGTGGATCAGGTTGAACTGCCGCTCGGCGTAGCTCTTCGGCCAGAACACCAGTTCGCCCGGGAAATGCGCGATCGCGGTCGGCTTGGTGATCTTGCCCGGCGGCACGGGCGGGGCCGGCGTCGCGCCGCCGGTATACATCCATGAGGCGGTGCCGAAGGTGTTGGTCACCAGATAGACGAAGATGTTGTCCAGCACCTCGTCGCGGGTGAAGGCCGTCCACGGATCGCCCTTGTTGTCCGACCAGGTCTTCATCTTCTCGAAGATCCAGGCGGTGACGCCCAGCGGGCTGTCGGTCATCGCGGCGGACAGGCTCTGCGGCTTGGTCGACTGGATGTGGATATAGCCGCCCTCCTTCATATAGACCTCGCCCCAGCGCGCCATCGCGGCCTTGTCCTCGTCGGTCACCACCGGACCGCCGACGCCGAGCAGGAAATTGAGGTGCACGGCCTTGCAGCCCTTGCCCTCGGCGCCCAGCCACACGGAGATCGTGCTGCCATAGTCGCCGCCCTGGGTGCAGTAGGACGCGTAGCCCAGATTCTGGGTCATCATCTTGTCCCACAGTACCGCGACGTCGCGCGAGCTGATCGGCTTCTTCGGTTTGGACGAAAAGCCGAAGCCCGGGATCGACGGGCAGATCACGGTGAAGGCATCCTCGGCATTGCCGCCAAACTTCTCCGGATGGGCGATCATGTCGATCGCCTTCAGGAACTCGACATATGAGCCCGGCCAGCCATGGGTCATGATGAGCGGCTGCGGGTTCGAGCCCGAGCCTTTCTCATACATGAAATGGATATCGTAGCCGTCGACATGCGCGTGGAAATGCTGGTGCTTGTTCATTGCCGCTTCGCGGGCGCGCCAGTCATATTTATTCACGGCGTAATCGACCAAATCCTTCAGTGCCGCGTTGCTGGTGCCATAGCGCCAGGCATCCTCGGCCTCCGGCACGTCCGGCCACTCGGCGTCCTTGAGGCGGCGATGGATATAATCCAGCCGCGCCTGCGGCACGTCGATCTTGAAGGGCGTGACGTCTTTCATGGCGGGTTCTCCCTTAACGGCTGCGCTTGCGGTGAGGCCCAGGCTGCTTACGGCGACGATGCCGGCGCCGGCCGCCATCACGTCGCGCCGCGACAATCCCTTATCGTCCATGATCCCGACCTCCCTAAATGATTCATTTATTGAACGAATGTGGCGGACGCCGCAGAGGGCGTCCAGCGGTTTATTTCTATGCAGCCCGGGCGGAAGCAATCCGCTCAGCATCTTCCGGGCGGATTTCTCGCCGAGCCATTTTGAGATCGTAATGCGCTTGTAAATTCATCCAGAATTCAGCGCTGTTTCCGAAATACAGGCTTAAGCGGAGCGCCGTATCGGCTGTGATGCGACGACGGCCGTTCACGATCTCTGTAATGCGATTGGGAGAAATGCCGATCGCTCGCGCCAGCGCATTTTGGGAAACGCCGTATTCAGCGAGGAATTCCTCCTTGAGCATTTCCCCGGGGGTAACCGGCGCGAATTCATTTTTGGCCATCTCTTCGCCCCTAATGATAATCCACGATTGCAACATCTTCGGCATGGCCGTCGACCCATCTAAAAATCACGCGCCACTGATCATTTACGCGGATCGAGTGGAAAGCACTGAGATTGCCCTTCAATTTCTCAAGACGATTCGACGGTGGAATCCGTAAATCGTCTATGCGCACCGCTGCACTCACGGCCTCGAGCTTCCGTTTTGCAGGTCGCACAAATCCCTGAAAATCGGAAACAAACTCGTCGCGAAATAAAGCTTCCGTGCGCTTATCGCCGAAGGACTTGATCACGCGTTAATATACCGCATTCCGGTATACGGTAAAGCTGTCAGCGCGGTGAGATCTTGTCGATCTCCGCCAGTTCTTCCGCGGTCAGCTTCCAGTCGCCGGCAGCGACGTTCGCGGTCACCTGCTCCACCTTGGTCGCGCCGGCGATGACGCTGGGCACGATCGGCTGGGCCAGCAGCCAGGAGAAAGCGAGCTCAAGGATCGTGTGGCCGCGCGACTGTGCGAAGTCGGTCAGCTTGGCGACGGTGTCGAACGCCTTTTCGGTCAGGAAATGGTCGAAATAGCCGCTGTCCTTGGCTGCTGCCAGGCGCGTGCCCTCGGTCAGCGGCTGTCCCTTCTTGAACTTGCCGGTCAGCATCCCGCTGGCGAGCGGGAAATAGGGCAGGATGCCCATGCCGAAATGCTCCGCCATCGGCTTCAGTTCAGCCTCCGCCTTGCGTACGATCAGGCTGTATTCGTCTTGGGCCGAGATGAAGCCATTGAAGTCGCGCGTCTTGGCGATCCAGGCCGCATCGGCCACGCCCCAGGCGGGCACGTTGGAGCAACCGACATAGCGCACCTTGCCCTGGGTCACGAGATCGTCGAGCGCGCGCAGCGTCTCGTCCATCGGCGTCTCGGGATCGGGCGCGTGCAGCTGGTAGAGATCGATCCAATCCGTCTGCAGCCGGCGCAGGCTGTCTTCGACGGCATTCATGATGTAACGGCGGGAGGCGCCTTTCTTGACACCCTCCTTGTCCATCTGCATGCCGAATTTGGTGGCGAGCACGATGTCCTTGCGGCGGCTGCCCAGGATCTGGCCCATCATGGTCTCGGACGTGCCGGCGCCGCCATAGACATCGGCGGTATCGAACAAGGTGATGCCGGCCTCGATGGCCGCATCGATGACGGTGCGCGAACCTTCCAGATCCAGCCGCATGCCGAAATTGTTGCAGCCAAGCCCGACCGTGGAGACGCGCAGGCCCGATTTCCCAATGCCGCGATATTCCATCGACGAATTCCCCTGTTTCCCATGAATTGCGCGTAAGCTATTGAGGTGGCGAGGCGCTGTCGACTCCTTCGACGGCTCCGGCAAGGACGGGCCGGGACCAGACCCACCACAATGACGCTAGCGAACAGCCGCGCAGTACGATCAGCCCCATCCGGCGCCACGCCGGACATCGACGGCGGCACCAGTCACCCCCGGCCGCCGCGGCGGGTTTGTGTGATCGGCAACAGCGCCGTAGCGGCGGTTCATCGCGCCTACAAAGATGGGTTCGTGACGGATGGCTTCGAATTCAGCTTTTTTGCTCGAAACCACCCCTATTTCGATGAGATCGCATTCGAAGGCACATCGATTAGCGGATGTAACTTTTCCAGCGGCGGGAACGCCGACATGCTGGAATATGACGACTTCGTAATTTACGGCGACCTGATCTCGCCAAGCGATCCTTTCAAATTGGACCGCTTATCCTCCAGCAGGCATTACTCGTTGCAGGTTCTGAACACCGTTGTGCGCAACCGCGTCGTCCGGTCGAAATCCGCCTGGTTATCTCAAGCGCTCCACGAAATGACGGGGAAGCCGGTATTCCTGCTCTCGAAAAACATCAGCCTGCCCACCCGGATTGAATCGAATCCGGATTATGAACTGATTTCCACCGCGATCGCCGCGGCTTTGGCGCCGGGGCACTATATTCCTCATCCCGCGGCGTTGCTTTCGGCCGAAGGCCGGGTGGAATTCCACAAGAATGCCATCGGCATCGGCGGGTCGCCGCACAATCCCGTCAAAACCCCGACTTACGACACCAATCACCTCAACGCGGTCGGCGGCGCACTGATACTGGGCCATATAGTGGCGCATTTGCGGCTGGTCTGAGCGTGCGCGTCACGATCCCGGCGCAAACGCCGCCAGCAACTCTTCTTCACAAGCCGTCTCGCTGGCCGATTCCTCGGTGGAGGACTGCGCCGGCTGCTCGACCGCAGGTTGCGCCGGCTCCGAAACCGCCGGCCCATCGGAAGGGCGTTGCTCAAGGCACGAAAAAAACCGGTCCATCACAAATTCCACGCCCATCGGTGAAACCTGCCGTCGATTGGCTGCGAAAAACACACCCTGCATCGCCGGGCTGTTGATCATTTCATAGGACGGGAAATAGTCGGTATCGCCACGGGACCGTACCAGCCGCGAGACCGCCGCGCGCAGAATGGACTTGGATTCCATGGTCGCGACCATGACATGCTGCCCCGAATTGGTCGCGACCAGCGGAATCGGGGAAACCGTGAGCAGAATCCGCAGCTTGCCATTGGCCTCGCGCAACAGGCTGATCGTTTCGCGCAGGTCTTGGATGACCTCGTAAACATCCAGATTGTGGAATTCGTGCTGTTCGGGATCGAACGTGCCGGCCGCCGTGCCGGGACACAGCGGGTATTCATAACCATGCTGCTTATTTCGCCAACATTCGGTCAGCCCCAGGGTAAATACGAAGCGGTGAGCCGATGTCAGCGCGTGCCTGAAGGCCTTGACCGTGACATCGCGCAGGCGCAGCGCCTCCTCCGCGGACGCGAACCCGTCAGGCTCGATCGCAGGACGGAAGGGGTCGAACCAGCGTCCTTCATGCTCCCAAAGTTCGTCAGGCACCGGTTCGTCAAGGAGCGCCCACTTCACCCACTGGAACAGCATCGAGGTCGTATAGATATTTCCGGTGCGGCAGGAAAAGCTGTCGTAGTTGAAACGCCGAATGTCCGCCTCAGGCAGGGTCGGCGGTGGCGGCTCCGTGTTAAGCCACCGGAATCCCCGCTGTCGAAGGGCTCTACCGATATGCTGGGCAAAGCATGACCCGAACGTGACGACATGCTGATCGGGCCGAATATCGAACTTCGGCGCCCATAGCGGACCGATCTCGGAAAAATGCCGTTCCGCGACCGCCGGACGCCAGAAAGCGGACGGGGGCAGTTGATCGTAAGGATTTGACATTCGCTGTCCGTCCGCTTGGGAAGCAGGGGCATGCTAGGTCCGGCATGCGCCGGCCTGCAATCCTAAAACCGCCCTTCCCGACCGCGACAAACCCAGGCGAGAGAAAAAACAGCCTGATCGCATGTCGTAGTTGATATTAACTCTCATTCGCATTGACTCGGCCGTATAATATTGCAAGAAGCCAGATGCAATTAATTCTCATTATCTTCATGAGGGATAAACATGTATCGGCTTTTTCGTTTGCTGGCCCAAACCGCGCCTGCGGCGCTGTTGGCAGTGTCGCCCCTGCCCGCTTTCGCCGACGACGCCGGGGGTGGCGGTGACGACAAGACGATCGAAACCATCGTCGTCGAAGCGCATCGCCAGGCCTCCTCGAGTGCAACCGGCCTGGCCCTGACGCCGATGGAGACGCCGCAGTCGGTCACGGTCATCGACCGCCAGCAGATCGTCGATTTCAATTTGAGGAACGCCAACGACCTCCTCGACATGGTGCCCGGCATCAATGTCGAGCGGACGGAAACCGAACGCACGGTCTACGATTCCCGGGGCTTCGACATCACGAATTTCGAGGTCGACGGCACCGGCCTGCCGTTGATCTGGGGAATCCAATACGGCGATCTCGACACGGCGATCTTCGATCGGGTGGAAGTCATCCGCGGCGCCGACAGCATGCTGACCGGCACCGGCAACCCGTCCGCCACCGTCAATTATGTCCGCAAGCGCCCGACCAAGGATTTCCAGCTGTCGGCGACGGCCGAATACGGCTCGTGGAACGACGGGCGGTTCGAGGGCGACATCTCAGGCCCGTTCAACGAATCCGGTACGCTGAGGGGCCGCTTCGTCTATGCCTACGAGGACAAGGATTCCTATCTCGACTATTACAAGGTCAACCGGAACGTCTTCTACGGCGTGGTGGATTGGGATGCGACCGAGAACCTGACGCTGACCGCCGGCTATTCGATCCAGGACAACCGCGCCAAGGGCGTGCTGTGGGGCGCCCTGCCGCTGACCTATTCCGACGGCAGCTCTATCGACTACCCCGTTTCGGCCACGACCTCCGCCGACTGGACCTATTGGAACACGCGCGACGAATCCGCCTTTGCCGAGGCACTCTACAAATTCGACAACGGCTGGTCGGCGAAAGGCATGTTCACCTACAAGGCCTTCACCGAACACGCAAAACTTCTTTACGCCTACAATTATCCCGACAAGGTGACCGGCCTCGGCGTCGGTGGGATGAGCGGCATCTATCCGTCCTATTACGACCAGTACATGCTGGATCTGAGCGCCGACGGGCCGTTCACGCTGTTCGGCCGCGAGCACGAGCTGGTCGTCGGGTTCAACGGCTCGCGCAATCACGGGATGGAGTACGAGAACTTCTCCAACGACTATCCCGATTATCCGGCGGTCTGGAACTGGGGGCACCAGCAGGTCGCGGAGCCGTCTTATCCGGGCGCCTATCTGGCGGCCAACCAGACCGACAGGCTTTACCGCATCTATGCCGCCACGCACCTCAACATCACCGACCAGCTGAAAGGCATCGTCGGCTTCAACGCGGTCAAGTTGCGTTCGACCGGCTTTTCGTATGGGGTCGACACGTTCCGCAGCGAAACGGCTGCGAGCCCGTATTTCGGCGCGATGTACGACCTGACGCCGAACATCGCGCTCTATGCCAGCTACACCGACATCTTCAACCCGCAATCGGATGTCGACATTACGCACCATCGCCTGCCGGCCGCCCACGGCGAAAGCACTGAAGGCGGCCTGAAAACCCAATGGCTGAACAAGCGCCTGGACATCACCGCGACCGGCTTCCACGGCTTCCAGGCCAATCTCGCGCAAGCAGCCGGCACCTTTCCGGACGGCAAGACCTATTCGGTCGGCACCGACACCTACGTGACCGGCTATGAGTTCGAGATCACCGGTTACCTGACAGACCAATGGTCAGTCTCCGGCGGCTGGACGCAACTATGGATCGAGGACCGGCAAGGCAAACCCACCCGGACCTATACGCCGGGACAAACGCTGAAACTCTCGACGGTCTATACGGTCCCGTCGCTGAACGACCTCAAATTCGGCGCCGCGCTGCGCTGGCAGAGCGGCATCTCGATGCCCGACCTGATCCTGCTGAGGCAATCGCCTTATGCCGTTTTCGACCTGATGGCCGGTGCCAACATCATGGAAGGCTTGCGGGCAACGCTCAATCTCCGGAACGTGACGGACGAGAAGTACCTGAACAGCATGGAATGGAACCAGGCTTATTACGCCGCGCCGCGCAGTGTGACGTTCAGCCTGGAATATAAGATGTAATCTTTTAGAGGATTGGCCTCGACCCAATTCCGTGGTTTTCCGAACCTGTCCCGCAAGCTATTGAGAAGACGGCGCAAGCGAGTCCCCTCGCACGCGCCGCCAATATAGCGAGCGGGAATGGGGCTGATGAGGCGAAGGCTGGCCGGATGGACGTTCGCGGGGCTGGCCGCCGTCATGGCAACCGCCGCGCACGCCGATCCCATAACCCTCCGCCTCGCCGACAGCCTGCCGTCCGGGCATATCATCGACCGGCTGATGATCGAGCCCTTCATCAAGGCGGTGGCGGAGAAGAGCCACGGCCAGATCGTCATCCAACATTATCCGGCAGAGCAGCTGGGCAAGTCGCGCGACCTGATCATGCTGGTCAAATCGGGCACGGCCGATATCGGCTTCATCCTGCCGTCCTATATCAGCGACCGCCTGCCCCTGACGGCGGTCGCCGAGCTGCCGGGGATTTTCCAGACGACATGCCAGGGCAGCGCCGCGCTGCGCGCTGTGGCGGCCGACGGAGCGATCCTGGATCGGGAGGAGTTCCAGCCCAACGGCATCAAGCCGCTGATCATCTTCCTGATGCCGCCCTATCAGATGATCCTGTCCAGCCATCGCCAGCTGAACAGCATCAAGGACGTCGAGGGCCTGAAGATCCGCACACCCGGCGGGGCGATCGACCTGACGGCACTGGGCATCGGCACGGTGCCGATCCATGTCGCGCCGCCGGAGATCTATGAATCGATTGCGCGCGGTACGCTGGATGGCGCCCTGCTGGCGTATCAGAGCGTGACTGCCTATCACCTGACGCCGCTGATCAAGTCCGCCACCATCGGGGAGGATTTCGGCACGGTGGCAATCACCTTTTCGATCGGCCTCGACAAATGGAACGCCCTGCCGCCCGACGCGCAGGCGATCCTGAAGGAGGCCGGGCAAGACTTAAGCGAACAGGCCTGCGGCAAGTTCGATGCGGCGGAGGATGCGTCACGCGAGACGCTCAAGGCCGCCGGCGTTCACCTGATGCAATCCGGAGACGCCGAACGCGCCATGCTGAACACCAGCTTCGAGGCGATCCGCGCCGAGTGGGCAGACCGCCTGGACCGGCGTGGCAAACCCGGCAGCCGGGTTCTGTCCGCATTCCGGGAGGCCGTCGCGGCCGCGAAACCGCAATGAAGGTGCTGATCCAACTCGTAACGCGCATCGAGGCAACGCTGGCGTTTGCCGCGGCAATTATCCTGGCGGCGGTCATGGTGATCGTGTCGGCCGATGTCGCGATGCGCTACGTCTTCAACCAGCCGTTCGGCTGGTCATACGACCTGATCTCGCTCTATCTGACCCTCGCGCTCTTCTATTTTTGCCTGTCGCGCGCCTTCGACCAACACGCCCATGTCGGGGTCGATATTCTGCATTATTACGTGTCGCGGAAAACCCGGCTGGTGTTCAACGCGATCACGTGCGTCGCCTCCGCGCCGGTGTTCGCCTTGATCGCGCTGGAATGCGGCAAGCGCGCCGCCGCGACCTTTGCCCACCACGATGTGCTGGCCGGAGCCATCGCCTGGCCGACCTGGGCCTTCATCGTGCTGGCGCCGATCGGCGCCGGCCTGCTGACCGTGCGGTTGCTGTTGAACGCGGTCGCCTATCTGGTGCCGCTTTTCGGCGGTCCGGAAACCATTCCCCTGCCCGCCTTGGCGCGATCCGACGAAGGCATCGAACAGGCGGCATTCGAATGATCCTGGGCCTGGTGCTGGTCACGCTGTTCGCCTTCCTGGCGATCGGCACGCCCGTCGGCTTCGCGATGGCGATTTCGGGCGCTGTGGGGCTCTATCTCGGATTCGGCCCTCACGTCCTGATGGGCGTCCTGGAAACGGCCCCAATCTCGGCCATCGGATCCTATGAGCTGATCACCATCCCGATGTTCCTGCTGATGGCGGAGATGGTGCTGTTGTCGGGCATCGCCGACGACCTGTTCAAGACGGCGGCGGCCTGGATGGGGCGCATCCCGGGCGGGCTGGGCATTGCCACGACCTTGGCCGGAGCGGGATTCGGCGCGATCTGCGGCACCTCCACAGCCTCGGCCGCAACGCTGTCCGCCACCAGCCTGCCGTCGATGATCCGGCAGGGCTACGAGCCGAAAATGGCCGCCGGCATCGTCGCGATCTCGGGAACGCTGGCGATGCTGCTGCCGACCAGCGTCGCGTTGATCATCTTCGCCCTGCTGGCGGAGGTGAATGTCGCCAAGCTGCTGATGAGCGGCATCGTGCCCGCCTTTGTCGTCACGCTGACCATCATCGCGACTATCCTGTTCCTGGTCTGGCGCGATCCGTCCAGGGCGCCGGTGGCGCAGGCGGTCTCGTTCCGCGAAAAGCTGGTGCTGCTGCGCGGCGTCGGACCGATGGTCGTGCTGTTCGCCGTCGTGACCATCAGCATCTTCACCGGCCTGGCGACCCCTACCGAGGCATCGGCGGTCGGCGCGGCCGGCGGGTTCGCACTGGCGATCTGGCGCGCGCGGCCGACGCTGGGTCAGCTTCGGCACAGCTTCGAGCGCGCGGCGCTGGGCAGTTGCATGATCGCGATGATCCTGATGGGGGCGTCGGTCTTCGGTTATTTCTTCACGCTGTCGCACGTGACCCAGGATCTGATCGGCTGGGTCGGCGCGCTGCATGTCTCGCGCTGGGTGATCATCGTGATCATCCTGGCAATGTATATCGTGCTGGGTTCGTTCATGGATCAGGTGGCGATCCTGGTCCTTACCGTCCCAATCGTCCTGCCGCTGGTCAAATCGCTAGGGTTCGACCCGATCTGGTTCGGGATCGTGAAGATCGTGACGGCCGAGGTCGGCATGATCACGCCACCGATCGGCCTCAACTGCTTTATCGTCGCCCGCTATTCGGGGCGCCCCGTCACCGACGTGTTCCAGGGGACGATGCCGCATTTCGTGGCGCATCTCTTCGCCATCGCGATCATGGTCGCCTTTCCGGAGATCGTGCTGTGGCTGCCGTCGCTGATGATGCACTAGCGACGGCAGCCTAAGCGTCACGGAGGATTAACCGGCCCAGTGGCCGCCATACCATTGCCAGCGGCCATCGACCGCCACCCAGCGGCCGGGCTCCCAGAAGGCGCCAGGGCGCGGGCGATCGATATAGTGGCCGCGGACCCAGACATAGGCCGCACCGTTCCACTGATAGTGGCCGCGAACCCATGCGACCCGTTCTGGCGAGCCCGGCGGTGCAGGGACGATCTCCTCGCGCACCGCAGGGGGCGCGATGGGCGCCGTCGTCGTGGTGGTGGTGTATTCGCTATAGCCCGGGCCGTCGGTTCGATAGGTCTGGGTGTAACTCGGCGCGGGCGCCTGATCGTAGTAACCGGGCGGCGGTGCCGGGTCATAGGCAGACGCCGGTGCCGGCTGATAGGCCGGCGCCTGGGTCGTCTGCGCCCCGTAGGTTTGCGATTGGTACGCCTGCTGAGCCGACGCCGCGCCGGCCAAGCCGGCGGCGGCGCAGGTAGCCAGGGCGAAAGCGATCTTGCGATTCATCGCTGTCACTCCTCAAAACTGCGGTAGTTAGCGGTAGTAATAGCCGTGGTAGTAGGGACGATAATACGGCCGCTCATGGACGACACAGCCGGCAAGCTGCGTGGCGATCAACGCCAGACCAAGCAGCGCGATAATATTCTTACGCATGATCAAGTCTCCTTTTCATGGCTCGTGCTCATGAAACCTACTTGATCAACACCGTCCTGCGGATTTTGTTGCAATATTCGCTGAAGGGGCGATTACAAATTCTTAATCCAAATTTCTAATTGTGACGAAATTCTGGCAAGATAACGGTATGGTTATTTCCAAGCCGCAAATTAACGTCAGTTGGAAGCCCCCGGCGCGACCTTGCGCCAGACCAGTTCGGCAACGCCGGTGACGCCCGCCCTGGTCAACGGCGGTGTGCTGAGGATCAGCAGGTCGCCGTCGAACCGGAAATACCGGACCTGCTCCGAGCCCAGCATGTTGGGCCACAGCGCCATCTCCACCGTATGCACCACATGATCGTCGAAGATGCGATAGCGGCCGGCATAAGTATGGTAACCGCGCATCGCATTCATCGCTTCATACGCCGATCCCGTCAGCGGATCGTCGCCCGCAAACTTCGTCCTGTCCGGCGCCATCAGCGCGGCGAACATATAGCCGTCCGGCGCATAGACGATGAGGCCCTTGGCCTTCTTGCCCAACGGATAGTGCGGGACACCGCCCTCCCCCGGGATTTTCCAGGACACGAGCTTCCACGAGCCGAGAAACTGGGAGTTCGACATCTCAGGTCCTTTATTATTCCGGAGCGTTTGCCAGGTCGAGCAACAGGTCGGTCAGCGCGTCCGGTGCGCTGACCATCGCGTCGTGGCCGGTCGCAATATCGATCACGGTCCAGCCTGACTGGTTTTTGATGGCGTCATAGGATGGCACGACCGCCGGATAGACCGGGCTGGTGCAGCGTATATAGGCACAGGGACGCCCGTTCCCGACCGGCGCGTTCAGATGGACTGGATCGGTATAGGCCTTGAGCGGATGGGGCGTGATGCGACGCGCGACCCAATCCCGTCCCGGACCGGACGCCAGATCGAACATCGTTTCCGTGGGCAAGGGAATGGTGAGACCGCCTGAGGTCTCCTGAGCGGTGCGAAGCCGTATCGCCTGGGTTTCCGGCGGCAGCAGGCTGATCGCGGAACGCCCGTTCTGTGGGATGACGGCATCGAGATAAACCAGTTGCCGGATGCGATCCGGCATGCGATCGGCGACGCCTGAGATCACCGCGCCGCCAAAACTGTGGCCAACGAGGATGACATCCGTCAGCTCCTCGGAAACCAGCACGCCGCAGACATCGTCGAAGAACGTCTCGATGCCGACCTCGCGCGTCAGCAGATGCGTCCGCTCGCCCAGACCGGTCATGGTGGGCGTGAAAACCCGCGCGCCAGTCGCACAAATCCTGTCGGCAACATGCCGCCAGCACCAGCCGCCGTGAAACGCCCCATGCACCAGCACAAAGGTTGCCGCCGCCGCATTCATGACACTCTCCCCATGGCACTCGTCTTATGGTCTACTCCCAACGGGGAAGATTCGCATGACTCGAATGTAATTCACCAGGATGAACATTCCGCGTCGCCTCGCACGGAACGGCCGATCCATGACCGAGCACGATTATCATCATGGATGCTAGACTCTGGGCGGTGCCGCTGACGATCCTGGTCGTGGTTGCAATCCCGATCCTTGCCCTTGTCGCCTACATGGTCCGCGAAAGCATTCAAGCGCGGAAGAACCGGGTGTATAAGACCCTGGCCGAACATAGTATTTTGAATGCGTCCGACCGCGACACCTGGATGAGAGGGGTCGTACCGGGAGAGGAAGCGCCGCAGGTGGACCGTTTCAGTAGCCGCATCGTCCCGCTCGTCCAACTGGTCACGGTCATCGTCCTGGCGGCGATTGTCCTGGTCTGGAACAACACCCTGATAGGCGAGAACAACCGGCAACAAGAAAGGCTGGATCAGCTTGAGCTGCAGGTTCACGCCCTGGCGGTGACCCCGACGACGGTCGCGGCGCGAGAGGCCGAGACAGCGAATCTGGCCCCCGGCGTTCCGGCCCCACAAACCGCCAACGGCACCCCGATGCAGCAGGCTTGCGCCAACCTGATCGGCCGCGTGGCCGACGCCTACGAGAAAGGCGAATCCTCCAAGATCGCCATGTCACTGGAAGAGTTGGTCAAGAAGCTGGGCTGCCAGAACAACGCCCCGGTGCCATGACCTCGCCGCTTCTCAGACACGCCCGGGAGCGTATGGCCAAACAGCGCGAAGAAGAACGCAAGCGCTGGGAGGCTCAGCCTGCGGCTCTTCAAAAGACGATGTTCCGCTGGATACTCAGGATTTTGGGCTTCCTGATCTTGATTGCGCTTGTCGCATACCGCATGACCGGTGGACATTTTTATTAGAACAAGGCGAAGCCTGGGTTTCCTCTTTCGTCTTTTCGCCGCGCATGGAATCTGACAGAACTACGCTGTTTTTTTACTCTGGGTTCAGCGCCTTGCGCCGCTTAGAAGTCGGGTGCCGCCATCGTCGACAATATTCCCCCCAGCCTGCCCCCGGCCATGTCTCAGGAGGAACTTTTCGAGCAGGCCGACCTGGTCGGCGAGGCCGAAATCGCCAAGATCGACTGGTCCAAGGACAAGCAGAAACCGCATGTCGCGCATCTGCGCTTCACCAAGATCCTGAAAGGCGCGCCACGCTATCCCAAACCGCTGCTCGCCCGCCTGCGGATCAGCAGGCGGGTGGACGTGAAGATGCGCCGCATCAAGCGCGATGAGCACGGCAAGCCCCTGGCCGGCCAGTGGTCGGACGGGTACCGGGTCGGCGACCACGTGATGACCCACCTGGTGTGGGACACCGAATTGAACGGGTACCGCACCCTTTGGTGGAACGCCGTCTGGCAGGCGCCCCGTAACGACTGATGCCTTAGCGTGTCGGCGCCAGTGCCTTTCCTGCCGCGCCACGAATGACGATAAGCACAACCGCCGCACCGGCAATCAGCGCTGCGTGCAGCAGCCAGAAGCCTGTGGCCGGCATCTTATCCAGCAATGCTCCCAAGCGCCCCACCATCAGGTTTCCTGCGAAGAGGTGCAGGTAGTAGATACCGATCACCATCCCGCCGAGGGACTTCGGCGCTGCCCGCGAAAACAGCGCGAGGCCGACGGGGAAGACGTTCGAGAAGCCCAGATCGTTCAGGAACTGGAAGGCGACCGCCCATATCAGGCTGGGCTTCTCGCCGGTCGTTGCCATCAGGCTGGCGGCGAATGCGAGGGTCAATGGCGCGACTGCCGAAATCGCAGTACCGATCGCGAGCTTCGTGATCTCGTTCGGCTCTGTCCAGCGCGTCGCCCACCAGCGCCAGAAGGCGACCGACAGGGCGATAAGAATGGCGCTGACGATACTGTCCAGCGACAGCAGCCACGTGATCGGCATCGTATGGCCGAAGAATTCGTGCTGGAGGTTCGCCTCGCCCCAGGTGAGATAGGAATTGAACAGCTGCTGGTTGCCGATGGAGCCGACCGCCATCACCGGGATCAGTGCGGCCAGGATCAGCACCGTGCGCCACTCGGCGCGAGTCAGTTTGGGCTGCGCCGCCTTTTCGGCGCGCGATCGGGCCGGCCGTTCCGCCGGCAGCCACCGCCGGCCCGCCAGATAGACGGCAAGCCCGATCAGCATGCCGACGCCCGCCGCGCCGAAGCCCCAGTGCCAGCCGACCGTTTCCCCCAAGGTGCCGCAGATCAGCGGCGATATGATGACGGCAAGCTGGATGCCGAAGAAATAGATCTGGAACCCGTCAGCGCGCCGTGGATCGTCAGCGGCGTACAGCTCGCCCACCTGGGTCGCGATATTGCCCTTGAACAAACCGATGCCGAGAAGCAGGCAGGCAATGGCGACCAGGAAGGCCGCTTCGAAGGCCATCAGGAAATGGCCGGCAACCATCAGGGAGGCACCGAGAACGATCGCGCGCGTGCGGCCGAGGAAGCGGTCGGCGAAGATGCCGCCGACGATCGGTGTCACATAGACGAAGCCGGCATAGAAGCCGAATATCAGCGAGGCCAGGGCCAGCGATGTCTGTGGCCCGTAGATGCCCTCGATCGCACCGCGAAATCCTCCGAAGCCCAGCACGTGCTCGACATGCCCCGGCAGCAGCAGCTGCTTGGTCAGGTACAGCACCAGCAGCGCCTGCATGCCGTAATACGAGAACCGCTCCCACAGCTCCGAAGCGCTCAGCCAGGCGAGCCCCCGCGGATGCCCAATGAAGGCAGTGTCGTGCCGCAGGTCGGCGTCAGCTGTTATGGCGCTCATAGAGAAAATCCGTGTGGTGATGTCGGGGCAAAGCGCAGCATGATTTCACCGAACCGCAAAGAAACAAATTAACCGGCGACCGCGACACGCGCGACGAGGCGCTCGGCTTCGGCCAGATCCTCCGGCGTATTGACGTTGTGGAACGGGTCCGCACCTTCGAACGCGAAGGCTTCGACCGCCACCGAATAACGGCTCTGAAACGCGCGGACCCTGCGGACACCGGCATTCAAGGACGCCTCAAGCGGGTCGGCGAGTTCGAGCGGCCAGAGGCTCACGACCGGATGGAGCTTTCCGTCGCTTTCCGCCTGCGCGATCTGCGCCCCTGCTCGCCTGCGCGCCGCATCCAGCCGCGCAACCAGGTCGGCCGGGAGGAACGGCGTATCGCCAGGCATCGTCAGGAGATGCGTCGCCCGCGGACTGGCATCCCGCGCCCATCGCAGCCCGGCGAGTATGCCCGCGAGCGGCCCCTGATGCCCGGGGATCGTATCCGCGACGATTGGCAAACCGAACCCGGCGAGACGATCAGGATCGCCATTGGCGTTGATCGCCAGCGCCGAGACCTGTGGCCGCAGCCGCGCGATCACATGGCCGATGATCGGCTCGCCTGCGAGCGGGCGCAGAGGCTTGTCGCCACCGCCCATCCGCCGCGCGAGGCCGCCCGCGAGGATCACACCCGCGATCGCCATTCGCTCTAGAGGCCCAACGCCGCAAGCGGGATGAAGGGAACTGTTGCCCCCTCGGCGACCTCGGCAACCGCTTCTTCGAGCTCGATCAGCCCGTCGCACGCGATCATCGAGGTCAGGATGCCGGAACCGCCGCGCGAACAGGGCACGGCGACGAGCTTTTCGTCCTCGGCGCGGAGGGTCGCGCGCAGATATTCCCGCCGCCCCGTCCTGCTGGGCGCGGAAAAGCCCGCGGTAACCGGAATCCGCTTTGGCGGCTCAGACCGGGCGCCGGCCAACGACAGCAGGCCGGGCCGCGCGAGCATCAGGAAATTCACCATCATCGCGACGGGATTGCCGGGCAGGCCGAAGAAGGGCACGCCGGCGACATGTCCGGCCGTCATAGGACTGCCCGGCTTGATCGCCACACCTTCGAAGTCGAGACTACCCAGCGTCAAGACCGCGGCACGAATATGATCTTCGTCGCCGACCGATACCCCGGCGGACGAAACGATGGCGTCATGGCCTCTCGCCGCGTCGGCCAGAGCAACGCGGATCGCGGCGGCGCCGTCGGGCAGTACCCCCCTGTCCGACGCAGTCATGCCCAGCCGCCTCAACATGGTCAGCAGCATCGGCCGGTTCGCATCGTAGACCGCACCGGGCCATAGCGTTTCGCCTGGCTGGACCAGCTCGTCGCCCGAAGAGAAGACGGCCACGCGGAGCGGCCGGCGCACCGCGATCGCGACCGCACCAACCGAAGCCAGCACGCCGATTTCCGGCGGTCCGAGCCCCCGGCCGGCGACAAGCAGGACCGATCCGGCGCGAATGTCTTCGCCAGCGCGGCGAATGTTGGCGTGCGGACGAACATCGCGCGGGATCGTCACGCGATCGCCCGCAATGGTGACGTCTTCCTGCATGACGATTGCGTCACACCCAGCCGGCGGCAAGCCGCCGGTCAGAATACGGACGGCCTGGCCCTCGCCGATTGCACCGGGAAAGGGCCGACCGGCAGCAGCGGCGCCGATCATCAAGAACGTGCCGCGCGCCAGGTCGGCATGGCGGAACGCATAGCCATCGACCGCCGAGTTATCGGCAGGCGGCACGGAAATCGGCGCGACGACGTCCGCCGCAAGGATTCGTCCGTCGGCATCCTGGAGAGCCACAAGCTCCTCGTCGGCCACTGGGCGGCAGCGCGTTTCGATAAGGCGAAGAGCCTCTGCGAAGGCCACAATCATATGGACGGAAGCGCCAAGATGAAATCGGCGACCGCGCCGGCGTCGTCGAGCGGCAGCCAGGGTACGGCCGCGGTCATCTGTCCGGGGCTGGCGACCGCCACGATCCAGGGATCGTCCGGCTGCAGCAGGGCCGTGCCGTTCTCGGGCCGGTGAACTTCGATTTTCGGGTGAGGATCGCGCTTGAATCCCTCGACCAACACAATATCCACGGGTGAGAGACGCGCCAGCAGCTGCGGCAAGGTCGGCTCGCGCTCGTCGCGCAGCTCATGCATCAGGGCAAAACGGCGCGCCGAGGCGACCAGGACTTCGCTGGCGCCGGCCTGGCGATGCACCCAGCTGTCCTTGCCGGGCTGATCGATATCGAATTCGTGGTGGGCATGCTTGATTGTCGATACGCGCTGCCCCTTCGCGATCAGCGCCGGGATCAGCTTGGCCAGCAGCGTTGTTTTGCCGCTGCCGCTCCAGCCCGCAAAGCCGATCAACCGCATATCCACCGGTTTCCTGTGTTGCTCATCCGGCCATCGTGGCGCGTTTTCCGCCGGTTCGCCAGCGCCCGATCTAACGATAGGTCGGATCGAGCGTCGCAAGCAGCGCACGGGCCTTGGCCAGCGCCTCGTGATATTCGCCGACCGGGTCGCTGTCGGCCACGATCCCGCCGCCCGCCTGCGCGATGATCCGCTCGGCTGTCAGCGTCAGCGTCCGGATCGCGATCGACAGCTCCATCGCCCCATCCAGTCCGATCCAGCCGATCGCGCCGCAATAGGCGCCGCGTCTGGCGGTCTCCAGCTCGTCGATGATCTCCATCGCGCGGATCTTGGGCGCACCGGTCACAGAGCCGCCTGGGAAACAGGCGCGGATCAGGTCGATCGGGCCCAGCCCCGGCCGCAGCTGCCCTGTCACGGTCGACACCAGATGGTGGACGCTGGCGAAGCTGTAGGGTGCGTTCAACTCAGGCACCGCAACGCTGCCGGTTTCGGCGACGCGGCCGATATCGTTGCGCAACAGATCGACGATCATGAGGTTTTCCGCGCGATCCTTCGGGCTGCCCTCGAGCGCCGCCCGGTTCGCGGAGTCTTCATCCGGCGTGGCGCCGCGCGGGCGCGTGCCCTTGATCGGCCGCGCGTCGATCCGGCCGGCCGGCGACAGCGACAGGAACCGTTCCGGCGAGGCCGCGACAACCGCGTTACCCGCCGCATCCTCGATCACGGCGGCGTAGGGGGCCGGCGAAAGCTGCCGCAGCCTGCGGTAGAGATCGAACGGACTGAGCCCGCCGGGCCTGAGAGCCTGCCAGCGCTGGGTGAAATTCGCCTGATAGATGTCGCCGGCGCGGATATATTCGAGCACTTGCCCGACCCGGGCGGCATAGGCGGCTTCGTCATTGTCGGCAGCCCACAGCGCCTGCGCGGACCAGCTGAGGGATGGGACCGGCGCTGCCTTGGCCAGGCGGCCGATACACCAGGCAATCCGGTCGCCGGGCGACAGCCGGTCGGGGGACAGGTCAGCGGCGAGGATCGCCGCGCGACGCTCGACAAGATCGAACACGATCACGGTGTCGAACAAGCCAACCAGCAAGTCGTCGGGAAAACCTGCCGGCGGGTGGCGCGACGGCACCCGCTCCAGTGCGCGGCGCAGCTCATAACCGAGGCTGCCGAAAATCCCCGGCCCGATGGGCCAGTCCGCCGGCGCATTGTGCGCGGGCTGCGCACGCAGCAGGCCGTCGAGACGATCGAAGGCCCCCTCCCAGCCTGACCGGACGACCGTGACCGGTTCGACGGCAATAACGGAATAGCGCCCCGTATCCGGCCCCTCGCCGGCGCTTTCGAGCAAAACGGAGAGCGCCCCGCCCCGCAGCGCGGCATAGGCTATAAGCGGCTCAACGTAACGGATGGGACGCACGGCCGGAGCCGCGCCGAATTGGGACATTCAGAAACTCGCACTGTTCGGGTCATCAATACCGCATTCAGCCTGTGGGAAAAATCCCGGCTTCGGTGACAATGACATCGAGCGCGATATCGTGAGGTTGCGGATCGATCGTCGCCAGGCGGCCCAGCTCGAAGCCGACCCCGATCGTGCGCGGTCGCGGCGTGATCGCCGCGAGGGTGCGGTCGAAATAGCCGCCGCCGTAACCCAGCCGGTAACCCAGCCGGTCAAAACCGACCAACGGCACCAGGACAACGTCTGGGATCACCGTCTCGCCTTCGGCAGGGTGCGGAATTCCATAGCTGTACGCGCCCGGAATCATTGCCGCGTCGGGGTGCCAGACGCGAAACACGAGCGGCTGTTTCCGCGCGACGACGACCGGGAGGGCACAGGCGCCGCCGGACGCAATGACGTCGGTCGCGATGCCGACCGGATCATACTCGCCGCGATGCGGCCAGTAGAAACCGAAAACGCGCCCGGTGAACGGGATCAGCAGCGATCTCAGCGCCACACTGATTGCGGACGACCAACGCGCATGGGTCTCCGCATCGACCGCGCCGCGCGCCGCCAGCAGTCGGGCGCGCTCACCCTTGCGGGCCGCGGCGACGATCTCGTCCATGAGAAGCCTACGTGCCGCTTTGCTTGAACGCCTTGGCGACGACCGCCTGCGCCTGCTCCTGGATGGCGTGCAGGTGTTTCTCGCTGCGGAAACTCTCGGCGTAGATTTTGTAGACATTCTCGGTGCCCGACGGCCGCGCGGCGAACCAGCCGTTCTCGGTCACCACCTTGATGCCGCCGATGGCCGCCCCGTTGCCAGGCGCCTTGTCGAACTTTGCGATAATCGGCTCGCCCGCCAGTTCCTTGGCGTCGATCTGCTCCGGCGCCAGCTTCTTCAGCACCGCCTTCTGGTCCGGCGTCGCCGGCGCGTCGATGCGCTCATAGAACGGCGTACCCAATTCCTTGGTCAGCTTGTTGAACAGTTTGGACGGGTCCTTGCCGGTCTTGGCGGTGATCTCCGCCGACAGCAGGCCGGGGACCAGCCCATCCTTGTCGGTGGTCCACACCGAACCGTTCTTGCGCAGGAAGGATGCGCCCGCGCTCTCCTCCCCGCCGAAGCCGAACGAGCCGTCGATCAGCCCGTCGACGAACCATTTGAAACCGACCGGCACCTCGACCAGCTTGCGGCCGATCTTGCCCGCGACCCGGTCGATGATGGAGCTGGAGACGCAGGTCTTGCCGATCGCGGCCGACTTCTTCCAGTTCGGGCGGTGGTTGAACAGGTAATAGATCATCACCGCCAGATAGTGATTCGGGTTCATCAGCCCACCCGAGGCCGTGACGACGCCGTGTCGGTCGGAATCCGTGTCGTTCGCGAAAGCGACGTCGAAATCCTTGCGCATGCCGACCAGTTTTTTCATCGCATAGGGCGACGAGCAGTCCATCCGGATCTTGCCGTCCCAGTCGGCGGTCATGAAGCGGAAGGTCGGGTCGACCAGCTTGTTAACCACCGTCGCGTCGATCCCGTAACGGTCGATCACCGGCGCCCAGAAATGCACCGCCGCGCCGCCCAGCGGGTCGATGCCGATCTTCACACCCGATTTCGCGATCAGCTCCAGATCGACGACGTTCTTGAGGTCCGAAACATAGGGCGTGACATAGTCGTAGCGCTTGATGAATTCGGATTTCAGCGCCTTGTCATAGGGAACGCGCTTCACACCCTTGAGCTTTGCCTTGATCAGCTCGTTCGCGGTTTTCTCGATCCAGCCGGTGGCGTCGGTGTCGGCCGGGCCGCCATGGGGCGGGTTATATTTGAAGCCGCCGTCAGTCGGGGGATTATGCGACGGGGTAATCACGATGCCGTCGGACCGCCCCGAAGTCCGCTTTCGGTTGTAGGACAGGATCGCGTGGGAAATGACGGGTGTCGGCGTATAGCCGTTCCCCTGATCGACCATCGTGGTGACTTCATTCGCCGCCAGCACCTCGATCGCACTGACCAGGGCCGGCTCGGACAAAGCATGCGTATCCATGCCGATGAAAAGCGGACCGTCGGTCCCTTGCTGCTTGCGGTAAAGGCAGATTGCCTGGGTAATCGCCTGGATGTGATCTTCGTTGAAGGCGTTGTCGAAAGCCGAGCCGCGATGGCCGGATGTGCCGAACGCGACACGCTCGGCTGGTATCGCGGGATCGGGCTTGCCCGTGAAATAGGCGGTGACCAGCCTGGAGACATTCACGAGCGTTGCGGGGTCGACCGGTTTGCCGGCCAGCTTGCTGATAGTCTCGCCCATCGTTCCCTCCGGACCACGAGTTTTCTGCGTTCTTCGCAAAAGAGTCGCGATCTTATGACAAACTGGCCTCTATCCAACGGCCCGGCGATCACCCATCTAACTTGTTTCAGTTCCTGCGCGGGACGTTTATTGTGCGTTGCAATACAGGAACATATGCGCAATCGCCAAGCTAAACTTACAGATACATCGCCAGACCTTCCCTTTCTTATCAATCCCGGACAGACGGAGCGACACATGCAGATCGGCATTATCGGCTTGGGGCGTATGGGCGGGAATATTTCGCGCAGGCTTATGCGGGCCGGCCACGAATGCGTGGTGTTCGACCAGCAGCCCGCGCCGATCGAAGCCTTGGCGGCGGACGGCGCGAAGCCGTCCAGCGGGTTGGCCGACTTGGTGGCGAAGCTTTCAAAGCCGCGCGCAGTCTGGGTGATGCTGCCGGCGGGCGAGATCACCGAGCATACGATCTTAGAGCTGGCAGGCCTGATGGAGGCCGGCGACATCATCATCGACGGCGGCAACACCTTCTATAAAGACGATGTCCGCCGTGCCAAGGCGCTGCGCGAGAAGGGGATTTTCCACGTTGACGCCGGAACCTCCGGTGGCGTGTGGGGGCTGGAGCGCGGCTATTGCCTGATGATCGGCGGCGACACCGAGATCGTTCGCCACCTGGACCCGATCTTCAAGACGCTGGCGCCGGGCCGCGGCGACATTCCGCGCACACCTGGTCGCAAGGACGGCGACGGCAGCACGTCGGAGGACGGCTATATCCATTGCGGACCGAACGGCGCGGGCCATTTCGTGAAGATGGTGCATAACGGCATCGAATACGGCCTGATGCAGGCCTATGCCGAGGGTTTCCATATCTTCCAGCGCGCCAATTCGAGCGAACTGCCGGTCGACGAGCGCTACGACCTGAACGTGACGGAGATCGCCGAGGTCTGGCGGCGCGGCAGTGTCGTCAGCTCCTGGCTGCTGGACCTGACCGCCACCGCATTGGTCGGGGATGCCACGCTCAAGGAATTCAGCGGTTTCGTGCAGGATTCCGGCGAAGGACGCTGGACCATCGAAGCGGCGATCGCCGAAGCCGTACCCGCGCCGGTCCTGACCGAGGCGCTCTACGCCCGCTTCCGCTCGCGCGAGACGCCGAATTTCGCCGACAAGATCCTGTCGGCGATGCGCCACGGTTTCGGAGGCCACGTAGAGCCGAAGAAAGGCTGATCTTGAGCAACGATACCCCCGCCCCGCCCTGCACGCTCGTCATTTTCGGCGGCGCCGGCGACCTGACCAAACGCCTGCTGCTGCCCGCGCTCTATAATCTGAAGCGTGTGGGCCTGCTGCCCGAAAACTTCGCGCTGATCGGCGTCGCCCGAACGGACATGACGACCGAGAGCTTCCAGGCCGAGCTCGGCAAGGGGCTCGATCAGTTCGGCGTCGATATCAAGGCCAAGGAGAAGGACTGGTTCCTGTCGCGCATCTCCTATGTGCGTGGGTCGTTCGACGAGGATGGGACCTATTCCAAGCTCAAGGCCGAGCTGAAGAAGGTCGATACGGCGCACCAGACTTGCGGCAACGTCCTGTTCTATCTGGCGACCCCGCCTGAGGCATTCGCACTCATTGTCAATCATCTGGGCAAGACAGGGTTGGCGCACCAGACCGACGGATGCTGGCGTCGCGTGATCATCGAGAAACCGTTCGGCCATGACCTGCCCTCGGCGGAGGCGTTGAACCGCCAACTGCTGTCGGTACTGACCGAGGATCAGGTCTACCGGATCGATCATTACCTGGGCAAAGAGACGGTCCAGAACATCATGATCTTCCGCTTCGCCAACGGTCTGTTCGAGCCGGTGTGGAACCGCGATCACATCGACCACGTGCAGATCACCGTGGCGGAAACGGTCGGCGTGGGAACGCGCGGCAAATTTTATGATGCGACGGGCGCGTTGCGCGACATGGTGCCGAACCATCTCTGCCAGCTTCTGACCATGATCGCGATGGAGCCACCGATCCGATTCGACGCGGACGCGGTGCGCAGCGAGAAGGCGAAGGTGCTGCACAGCGTCCAGCATT
>DATJHU010000156.1:0-12757 GCA_035493715.1 Alphaproteobacteria bacterium
CGGGCACGATCTATCGTGGTCGGTCTGATGTGTCGGGACTAGCCTGGCCGCAGACCCGGTTCAGATAGGGAGGTTCGGGAGAACCGGACCGCTTAGCGGTCGGCGTGGCGGCGCTTCTTGGGCCGCTCGGCCTCGTCGCGCAGGACGATGTCCTCGTTGTCGCAGCAGGATTTCCAGCTGTTGTAGCGGACCGCCTTGTCATAGTCGTGGATGTGCAGAATCTGGTTGTCCTCGACCGCCCAACCCTCGTCGCGCGCGGCGACCTCGAACGGGCACGGGTGCTGGACATAGTCCTTCAGCTTGTCCAGTTCCTCGGGGTGTTTGAGAAACAGGCGCACATAGTCGATGGCGTCGAGCAGCTTCTTGCGGTCCTCGACAAGGCCGGACTTGGCAAACTCGGTCAGGGGCTCGGACCCTGCAACGCCGCCCCAGCGCTTCGCGATATCGCGAGCATCTTCGTCGCTAATGATCATCGTTCCTATAGACTCAAACGTGGGTCTGGGTGCCGACGGCTATCTCGGAATATTCATAATCCTTGATAACGCATACATAAAGACCCGGCAGCGCCAACGGCGCATTTGCGCAAATCAGCGTTGCAAAATCGCGCTTGAACAACCCAATGTCGCTTCAAGCCGTTCCCACTCGGATGGCCTATGTGGGATGCCGAAGCGCAAAAGACCAGTCTCCCAAGGGAAAGGCCGGACCAGGATACCCGCCTGGGCTAGGCGCGCGAAATCGCCGGCGTCGCGGCTGTGCGCCAGCCGAAACAGGCTGGTGCCGCCAATTACTGTCATTCCCGCGCGTGCCAGTAGCGCATCCAGCCGCTCGGCTTCTTCGGCCAGCCGGTGGATCGCGCCGGCCAGCCATGCGGAATCGGCAAGGGCTTTCGCACCGATCGCGATTGCCGGGGCGGATACGGCCCATGGCCCCAACGCATCGCGAAGCGGCGCTGCCAGATCGTGGCCGGCTATGGCAAAGCCCAGCCTGAGGCCGGGCAGTCCATAGGCTTTGCCGAGCGACCGCAGAATCACGGCGTTGTGCGGCAGCTCCGAAATCAGGCTGGCCGATGGGTGGACGACTTCCATGAATGCCTCGTCCACCACCAGGGCGCCGCAGCTTTTTGCCGTCTCGGCCAGATCGCCGGCAGGCAGGAGCCTGCCGTCGGGATTGTTCGGGTTGACGACGATGCCGACATCGCAGCCCGCCAGTCCGGACAAGGAGGTTGTCTGCACCACATCCGCGCCGGCCGCGCGCCAGCGTTTCTCGTGCTCACCATAGGTCGGCCCTATTATGCCGACGCGTCGCGCGGGTATCAGATGCGGCAACCACTGAATGACCGCCTGGGTACCGGGCGCCGCGACGGTCTCGGCCCAGATCGGCGTGCCATAGGCTCTCGCCGCAACGGCTTCGAGTGCCGCCAGCTCTGCCGGCTCGGGCAGGCGCTCCAGGGTCGCTTGCGGCAAGTCGCCGGCCGGGTACGGGACCGGATTGATGCCGGTCGACAGGTCGATCCAGGGTTCGGGTGCGTCCGGAAACAATCTCCGGGCAGCATTGATGTTGCCGCCGTGATACCGTAGCGCTTGCGCCAGATCCGGCATCGTCTCACGACTGTCCATGCACCATTTTTCCACTGTCGCACTGGCCCTGGCGGCGGCCTCCTTCGAGGCCCTGGCGGGCTATCCGCAGCCTGTCTACCGTGCGATCGGTCACCCTGTCACCTGGATGGGCAACTGGTTGGATCGGCTGGACCGGGCGCTCAATCGCGAGAGCGACAGTTTCGAGCAGCGGCGGCAGCAGGGAATGGCGGCGCTCGCCGTCCTGCTTGTGGTCAGCGGCGGCCTTGCCGGGATCTTCGCCATCATCGCTGGAGACGGCTGGCTCGGCGTCATCATCGTCGCGTTGGCCGCCAGCAGCATGATCGCACAGCGCAGCCTCCATGCGCATGTCCTGGCCGTTGCCGATGCCCTGCGCGACGAAGGTCTGGAGGGCGGGCGGCGCGCCGTTTCGATGATCGTCGGCCGCAATCCCGAAATGTTGGACGAGGCCGGGGTGGCGCGCGCCGCAATCGAAAGCCTGGCGGAGAATTTCTCCGACGGCGTCGTTGCGCCGACCTTCTGGCTCGCGCTCGCCGGTTTCCCGGGGGCCGTGCTTTACAAGGCGACCAACACGGCGGATTCGATGATCGGCCATCGCACGCCGCGCTACGAGGCGTTCGGCTGGGCGGCGGCGCGGCTGGACGATTTGCTCAACCTGCCGGCCTCGCGGCTTTCGGCCGTGTTCCTGATCCTGGCCGCCCGGGTCACCGGCGTGGCCTGGGACAATCCCTGGCTGTCCGTCCGGCGCGACGCACCGCGCCACCGTTCGCCCAATGCCGGCTGGCCCGAGGCGGCGATGGCCGGCGCCCTCGGCCTCCAGCTCGGCGGACCCCGGGTCTATGGCGACACGCTCGTGGACGACGCGTTCATGGGCGATGGCCGACGGGAGGCGACAGCCGACGACATCGATGCCGCGCTTCGCCTTTACCGCACGGCCTGCGGTCTGCAATGGCTGACGCTGGCTGTGCTAACGCTCATCGTGTGAGGCTGAGTAGCCGGTCCAGATCGACATGTTCAGCCAGATGTGCGGCGAGGGCGTCCAGCACGCGTTCGACCTCCTGCTCATAGGCGATATCCCCACCTTTGCCGCCCAGCCATTCCAGCCAGCCGGCGCGCTGCGTGTCGTCGGCGAACAGGCCGTGGACATAGGTGCCGCGGACCTGCCCGTCAGCGGAGATCGCACCGTCGAGATGACCATTGTCGAACCGCAGAAGGGGCCTGGCGCAATCCGGTCCTTCGGTTTTGCCGATATGCATCTCGTAGCCGCGGAACGGCCGATTGCCTTCGGTGGAGGCGCCTGAAACCTCGGTCAGCGTCTTATCGTCGGCCAGAACGGTCTCGACATCGAGATGCCGCAGCCCTGGCTCACTGCCCGCCGGCCCCTCGATCCCGTCTGGATCGGCGACGATGCGGCCCAGCATCTGATAGCCGCCGCACAGGCCCAGCACCTTGCCGCCGCGTCGGATATAAGCGGCCAGATCGATATCCCAGCCGTTGCGCCGGAATTCCGCCAGATCGGCCAGCGTCGATTTCGATCCGGGAAGGATCACGAGCGCGGCGTCCGCCGGTAGCGGCTCGCCAGGATGCACCATGACGAGTTGCACCGACGGCTCCAGCTTCAGCGGGTCCAGGTCGTCGAAATTGGCGATATGGGCGAGCCGCGGCACGGCGATGACGATCCCGCCGCCGTTGCCGTCACCGCGCTTGTCCAGCGCCATCGCGTCTTCGGCGGGCAGTCGTCCGGCCTGGCGGAAATAGGGGATCAGCCCCAACGCCGGCCAGCCTGTGTGGCGCGTGATCGTCTCCATCCCCGGCGCGAACAGGGTTGCGTCGCCGCGGAACTTGTTGACCAGGAAGCCGCACACCAACGCCGCGTCTGCTGGATCGATGACGGCCTTGGTGCCGACGATCTGGGCGATCACGCCGCCCCGGTCGATGTCGCCGATCAGGACGACGGACAGATCGGCAGCGCGGGCAAATCCCATATTGGCGATGTCGTTGGCCCGCAGATTGACCTCCGCCGCGCTGCCCGCCCCCTCGACCAGGACCAGGTCGGCTTCGGCCTTCAACCGGTCGAAGCTCTCCAGGATCTGCGGCATCAGCCCTCGCTTCATCGTCTGGAATTCACGGGCCGGGGCGTTGCCCATCACCTTGCCGCGCACGACCAGCTGTGCGCCGACATCGCTCTGTGGCTTTAGCAGGACCGGGTTCATGTCCACCGTCGGCGCCACCCGGCACGCGCGGGCCTGCAGCGCCTGGGCACGGCCGATCTCGCCGCCGTCGGCGGTTACGGCGGCGTTGTTCGACATGTTCTGCGGCTTGAACGGGCGGACGCTGAGCCCGCGATTGGCGAAGGCGCGACACAGCCCGGCGACGATCAGCGACTTGCCGACATCCGACCCGGTTCCCTGAAACATCAGCGCCTTGGCGGGCACTAGAATTCGATCCCCAGCTGCGCCTTCACGCCGGCGGCGAAATGGTGCTTCACCAGGGTCATCTCGGTCACAAGGTCGGCGATCGCGATCAGTTCCGGCTTCGCGTTCCGGCCCGTGACCACGATGTTGAGATCGTCGCGGCGCGACGCCAGTGCCGCCAGCACCTGGTCCAGCGGCAGGTGCTCATAGCGCAGCGCAATGTTGAGTTCGTCCAGAACCAGCAGGCGGATCGCGGGATCGGCCATCAGCTGCAGCGCCATCCCCCAGGCCCGTTCGGCGGCCGCGACATCGCGCTGCCGGTCCTGGGTTTCCCAGGTGAAGCCTTCGCCCATCGTATGCCAGCGAATCTGGTCGCCGAACCGCGCCAGGGCATGCTTTTCGCCGGTGTCCCATGCGCCCTTGCCGAACTGCACGACGCCGACCGGCCAGCCGTGGCCCAGTGCCCGGACGACCAAGCCGAATGCGGCGGTCGACTTGCCCTTGCCCGGCCCGGTATGGACCATCAGCAGGCCTTTGCTCGCGATGGTCTTGGACGCGACCTCGGCGTCCTGGACCTGCTTGCGTTTCGCCATCTTCTCGGCGTGCCGGCGATCTTCATCGGTCATGTGTGCCTCCCTCGCTACGATAGATCGCGCTTGAGCCGCCGCAAACCCAGCCAGGCGCCGATGCAGCAAACGGCGGTCGCCGCCATCAATAGGCCTCAAGTCGATCAAAATTTCGCCGATCAGAACTTGAGCGTGTAGCGGGCCGAGAAGGTCCGCGGCTGGCCCAGGTTCCAATAGGTGTAGGGGCTGTCGTCCGAATCGCGGCGCGCCGTGCCGATGCCCGAGGCGTATTCCTCGTCGAACAGATTGGCGATCGACAGGGTCACCGTCTGTTTGCGGTCGCCGTCCAGATAGACGCGGCCGGCCAGATCGACGACGGCATAGCCGCCATAGTTTTCACGCCCGTCCCACAGGCCGGAACGATAGACATCGCCGACATAGACGATCGTCGCGCTGAGGCTGAACGGCTGCTCCTCCGGATGCCAATCGACGGAGGCTTTCACCTGGTCGACCGGGACCCGGCCGATCTGCTGGCCGCTCCCCTGCACGGAGTGGGCATAGGTGTAGTTGAGATTGGCCGACACAGCGTCGAAATCGGCGGTCAGGTCCAGTTCACCGCCGCGCACGCGGACCGTGCCGGGCACATTCTCGAACAGCGACTGCTCGGTCACCGGATCGAACCCGCCATAGTCGATCAGATCGTGCACGTTGCGCAGGAAGCCGATGACCTCCCATTTGAGGTGATGATCGAAAACATAGCCGCCGATCGAGGCGTTTAGGTTCTCGCTCCTCTCCGGCTTCAGGTTGGGGTTGCCGCGTTCGTCGAACGGATCGTCAGCGAACAGTTCCTCCGCCGTGGGCAAGCGGAACGCGGTGCCGATCTGTCCGCGTACGAACAGGTCCGGCCTCAGGTCGTAGCGGCCGCTCAGAGTGGCGACGGTGGCGTCCTGGCCGACATCCGGCGCGTTGCAGCGCACGCCGAGCGCGACCTTGCCGTTGGGCAGCAGTTCTTCGCTGGTCGCGACCTGGCCGAAGACGGCGCTTACGCCTTGCGTGGTCGGCCTGATAACCAGCACGGCGTCGCTGCCGTTGTAGCGCTGGAAATCGTAGCCCGCGATCGCGTCGATCGACGAGCCCAGGGTGAATTTCGACATCAAGTTCAGGCCATAATCTTCATAGCCCCACGGATCGTGGGAGTCGCTGACGTCGATCTTGTCCGGCTGGCCGACAATGTTGTCGTATTCGGTGAAGTGCGACGACCAGTCATGCCAATAGCCCTTGGCGAAGAACTGGAGATTGTCGCTCGGCGTATAGTCGATCTTGCCGCTGAGGATATGCTCGTTGCGGTCGTTGAAGGCTTGGTTGACGATTTGCGGCGAGGGGTAGTCGAGCTTGGCGAAATCGTACTGGTAGGACAGGCTGGCCCTCAGATCGTCGGTGAAGTCGTAGGCGTATTTGCCGCCGACGGTATAGACGCGATAGGCGCGGTCGCGGGTCGAGCTCGAAGGCTGGAAATCCTGTTCGCGGAACGGCCGGAAGCCAGCGGAGACGTCGCCATTGCCATAGACCAGGAAATGGCTGCGGCCGAAGGCGCCGCTATAGAAGCCGTCGATATGGCCGCTCTCGTTGGTGTCGCCGCCGAGCGTCACCGCACCCTCCGGCGTGTCGGAAAAGCCTTTGGTAACGATGTCGATCGCGCCGGCTGACGCCTCGGTGCCATAGAACAGCGCCTGGCCGCCTTCGATCAGCGCGATCCGCTCGACGATCGAGGACGGCAGCGTGTCGAGCGGCGTGGTGCCGGCATAGAGGCGGTTGTTGATGCGGACGCCGTCGACCAGCCACAGGATGTCGGACGTGCGCGAGCCCTGGAACGAGGCGTCGATATAGTCGAACGGGCCGTTCTTAGGGCTGACATAAAGGCCCGGTGCCAGCGTGCGTAAAGTTTGCGCGATGTCGACGACATTATGCTCTGCAATCTGCTGCGCGGTGATCGTGTCGACGCGGACGCCCTGCCGCGACAGCAGGCCGGGCAGGCTTTCCTCGAGCCGTTTTCCGGTGACGGTGATTTCTTCAAGACTGGAGCTGGCCTGGTTGCTTTGCGCCAGGGCAGGGGGAACGACCAGAAGCAACGCCGATGCGGCGAGGGCGGTCCTGAAAAGAGACGGATTCATTGTGAGACTCACGGTGTGGCACGTCACCGAGAGCGAGATTTTCCCGTCGGCCCTTTGCGGGCTTTCAAGAATTTCCGACCGATGCACCCCGCCCGATCTGCTCACGTGTGACCACGGATGACGGCAGGTCTCCTGGCTCGCGGGTCTTCGTCGGTCCATCGCCTTCCCGGTTTCCCAGTGGCTCAAGTGATGGTCGGCTAACCGCTTACAGTTGCGGGGGCAGCCGCGGCGTAGGGCTGAAGCCCGCACCGCGTTCCCTTTTGATCCCCGAGGGGAACCGTCGAGCGGGAAGCTACAACGTTTCCTTGGGCAGTCAATCCACGGGCGGCGCTAGTGGATGTGACCCTGGAACCTGTCTTTGATGAAGGGCATGTCGATGGCCAGGCCGTTGTCCGTGCGCTCGACCGGGTAGGTCGGGACAAGGATCTCCACCAGCCCGTGGCCGGGCGTACCCTTGCCGTCGTTGGTGCTGAGGTCGCGGGTCAGTTGGAATGCGGCGACCGACTTGAAGTCCGGCGTTTTCAGCACCTGGTTGAACAGCGCCATCTGCTGCAGGTCGTCCCAGAAACCGACCTGGGCCACCACCATGCCGACGCCGTGCCGGCGCAGGATGTCGGCGATCTGTTCCTGCGTGTAGCCGGTCTGCCCGACGCCGCGTAGGCGCTCCACCGCGATGCGCAGGAAAAGCTTGTCCGCGCGCACGATGGTGAGGTCCCGCCGCTCCTCATGTTCGCGCATGTCGAAGACGAAATTGCCGTCGCGATAGCCGGAATAGACGACAACCCCATCCTTCGGCGCGTACTCCGCGACATAGGCAGCGATCGTGCGGTAGCCCTCGACGGTCATCGGCGGATAGAAGAACAGGCTGTAGGCAAGGGTTGCGAGGCCCAGTCCGGTCAACCCCGCCTGGGCCAGCCTGCCGCTGCCCAGGAGCCTATGCGCAGCCAAGCCGGCCACCAGCACCAGCGGGAACAGCACCATCAGATCGTGGCGCGGCTCGCGCACGCTGATCGATGAGAAGAAGACATAGCCGACCGCGAACCACGCGGTCAGCAACGCCAGCATCCAGGCCGGACCCAAGGCAAGCCGGCGCGCGGCGATCAGAACGACGCCGACGGCGGCCAACGCGGCGGTCGCAAAGCCGAGCTGCCGCGGGATCAAACTGGCATAGTACAGCCACGCGCCCAGGCTCGATCGCGACAGGTCGCCGGGCCTGCCGGACAGCGATTCGGCGTTGACCGAGCCGAACTTCAGGAACAGCACCGCGGCCGGGATCAGCGCAATGGCGGTGATCGAGGCTGCGATCAGCGCATGCCGGTCGCGAAGCGCCGCCCGCCCGCGCGCCATGAAGAAGGCGAGCAGCATCGCCGGGGCGATGAAGCCGGTATTGTATTTGGTATAGATCGCCGCCGTCAGCAGCGCGGCCGCCAGATAGATGCTGCGCGGCCGCCCTTTGGTCAGGTAGGCGACAAGGCACAGGACCGAACTCACGATGAGGCTGTAGCCCGGCACGTCGAGCATCACCTGCCGTCCCCAAAATGCGAGCTCCGGCGCGCCGATCAGCAGTAACGCGACGCCCAGCGCCGACCAGCGCGGCAGGAAATATCGCGCCAGGCGGTATGAGGAGATCGCGAGCAGCAGATAGAAGGCGGTGACGGTGAACTGCGCCGCGAAATGGCTGACTCCCAGCACGGCATAGACCGCCGCTTCCGCGAAATAGAACAGCGGCGGATAGAACATGACGGTCAGCGCAGGGTATTTGACGTAATAATCGACCGCCCAGCCGACCGGGTCATGGAACGGGTGCGCGGCCAGCAGGTCCTTCACGAAGGCGCCGTTCAGCGCGTGGCGCGGCGCGTCCTGCCACCAGAAATCGCCGTCGGTCGGCGCGGTCAGCAACAGCGCGGCGCAACTCGCGAAGAGGATCAACGCCACGATCAGGCGTTGGGCGCGCGTTGTTGCCGGGGGTCTTTCCGCTGCCGTCATCGGGCCCCAGATTCGTTGGCCGGAGTCGTTTGGATGCAGGCCATTCGTATCACAAGCGTTTTCGGCGGCAACGCGCCTGTGGCGGGAACATTGACTCCCGGCCCACGCCGCCGCACACAGATCGCTGGTTCGACGGTCCTTCCGCAAGGAAGGTGAAACGGGAATGCGGACGGCCTGGAGCGCCGAAGCCGCGGCTGCCCCCGCAACTGTGCGTGGTTAGCCTGACGCCAGATGCCACTGGGCAACCGGGAAGGCGGCGCCGGGCGACGAGCCACAAGCCAGGAAACCGGCCGGCGAACCGAATGAGACGAATGCGGCGGGCGGGGTGCCCCGGCGCGGGTCGACGCCATCGGCATGTCGCCGATCGACCTTCATTGCCCCTACGGTTCGGTGGAGTTGCGGCATGCAGGCGATGGCGAAAATCCCGGTCACGATCGTTACCGGCTTCCTGGGCTCGGGAAAGACGACGCTGATCCGCCACGTACTGGAAAACGCGAACGGCCGTCGGCTGGCGCTGATCATCAACGAATTCGGCGACGTCGGGGTCGATGGCTCGATCCTCAAATCCTGCGGCATCGACAGCTGCCCGGAGGAGAACATCGTCGAACTGGCCAACGGCTGCCTGTGCTGCACCGTGGCCGACGATTTCATCCCGGCGATCGAGGCGTTGCTATCGCGCAATCCGCAGCCCGAGCACATCGTCATCGAAACTTCGGGCTTGGCGCTGCCCAAGCCGCTGGTGAAGGCGTTCGACTGGCCGGACATCCGCACGCGCCTCACGGTGGATGGCGTCATTGCTGTCGTCGACGGTGCTGCAGTTGCCGAGGGCCGCTTCGCCGACGATCCGGAGAAGCTTGCGGCGCAGCGCGCGGCCGACCCGACCATCGACCATGAGAACCCGTTGGAAGAGGTCTATGAGGACCAGCTCCTTTGCGCCGACCTGGTGGTGCTGAACAAGGCGGATTTGATGGACGCGGAGGGTCTTGCCCGCGTGTCCGGCGAAATCCGCAGCGCGATCCCGCGCGCCGTGAGGGTGGTGGAAACACGCGAAGGCCGCATCGACCCCGCCATCCTGCTGGGCCTCACCGCCGCCGTCGAAGACGACCTCGCCCAGCGGCCCTCGCATCACGACGCGGAGGAAGGGCACGATCACGACGATTTCGACAGCTTCGTCGTCGATATTCCAGCGACCGCCGATCCGGCGAAACTGATCGCGCATCTGGCAGGGGTCGCGGAACGCTTCGACGTGCTGCGCATGAAGGGCTTCATCGAGGTCGCCGGCAAGCCGATGCGCCTGTTGGTGCAGGGCGTCGGCCGGCGCTTCCGGCAGCAGTTCGACCGCCCCTGGGGCGCAGGCGAAGACCGCCGCAGCCGGCTCGTCGTGATCGGCGAAAAGGGCCTGGACCGCGACGGGATCGCCGCCGCGCTCAGGATTTAAAGGCCACCCGCAGATGCATATGCTGCGCGTCGATTCCCGGTCGATCGACGGCACGGCCGAGCCCATCGACCTGGACCAGACGCCGGCCGACATCGTCGCGCTGTCCTTCACGGACACCGACCTCGCCGTCCTGGCTGCGGCCTGGGAGGGCGCGGGCGAGACGTTGCCTAGCCTCAGGCTCGCCAATCTGGCGGCGCTCAAGCATCCGTTCTCCGTCGACCTCTATCTCGACAAGGTCGTGTCCAAGGGCCGGTTCGTGCTGGTCCGGCTGCTGGGCGGCAAGGATTACTGGCGCTACGGCGTCGACGAGTTGGCAACGCTGGCGCGGGACAAAGGGATACATCTGGCGATCGTTCCCGGCGACCAGCGTGAGGATGCACGGCTAACGGAAGCGTCGACTTTGCCGGCCGATGTGCTGCGCCGGATCTGGTCCTATTTCGCCGAGGGCGGGCCGGAGAATATCGCAGCCTGTCTGCGGTTCGTCGCCGGATTTGTCTCGGAACAGCCCGAAGCGCTGCCGCCGAAGCCGGTCGAGGCTTTTGGGATTTATCCCCTCGCCCGCGACAGCGGGAGAGGGAGGGACCCATTGCGCATGCAATGGGAGGGTGAGGGTGCAGGGGATTTCGACCGCGCCGCCCCCTCATCCGCCGGCTACGCCGCCACCTTCTCCCGCCGGGCGGGAGAAGGCTTTCATGACCTTCAGAACTTTCACGCGCTCATCGTCTTCTACCGTGCCTGGATGCTGGCGGCGGATACCGCCCCGGTCGAGGCGCTGGCCGAGGCGCTCGCGGCGCGCGGCTGCCGTGTCACCGCGATCTATGTCACCAGCCTGAAAGACGATGCCGCAATCGGACCGCTGGCAAAGCTCCTGCGAGACGATCCGCCGGACGTCATCCTCAACCTCACCGCCTTCTCGGCGCGTCTCGACGACGGCTCGACAGTGCTCGACGCCGCCGACGCGCCAGTGCTGCAGTTGATCTTGAGCGGGGCCGGCCGCGCACAATGGGCGGAATCCCAGCGCGGGTTGGGACCCGCCGATCTGGCGATGAATATCGTCCTGCCGGAATTCGACGGCCGCGTCGTCGCCGGCAATATATCATTCAAGGGCGAGCGGGCGCGCAGCGATGCGCTGGAATTCACGCGGCTTATTCATGATCCCGATCCGGCGGGCATCGCTTACGCTGCGGATCTGGCGCTTGCCTGGAGCCGGCTGCGGTATATCCCGCGCGCCGAACGGCGATTGGCCTGCGTGCTGTCCGACTATCCCGCGAAGGGCGGCCGCACCGGCTACGCTGTCGGCCTCGACACGCCGGCCAGCGTTGCGACAATCGCGGAAACGATGGCCGGTGCAGGGTTCACGACTGCCGGGATGCCGGATGGCGCGGCACTGGCGCATCTGCTGTCGGAAGGCGAGGCCTCGGCGGTGCTCGACCTCCAGGCGTACGAGCGCTTGCTCGAAGCCCTTCCGCCGGATTTCGTCCGCAATGTGCGTGACGCCTGGGGCGCGGCGGCGGACGACGCGGCTGTCGGCGACGGCGCGTTCCATTTCCGCATCGTGCGGGCGGGAAACATGGTCGTCGGCGTGCAGCCGGACCGCGGGGCGGCTGCGACGCGCAAGCCTGACTATCACAGCCCGCTTGTGCCGCCGCGTCACGCCTATGTCGCCTTCTATCTCTGGCTGCGGCATGTCGAGCGCATCGACGCCATGATCCATTGCGGGACCCACGGCACGCTGGAATGGCTGCCGGGCAAGGCAGTGGCCCTGTCCGAGGCTTGCGGACCGCGCGCCGTGCTGGGGCCGGTGCCGCTGATCTATCCTTTCATCGTCAACAATCCGGGCGAGGCGGCGCAGGCCAAGCGGCGTGCGGCCGCGGTGACCATCGGCCACCTGACGCCGCCGCTGATTGCCGCCGGCTCGCACGGCGCGGCGATCGAACTGGAAGGCCTGTTCGACGAATATTCGGAGGCGCAATCGCTCGACGCGCGGCGCGCCGCGCGGCTCGCCGAGCTGATCATGGCGCGCGCGCGCGATACCGGCCTGGCGGCGGAATCCGGCGTCACCGACGATCTGGATACGGCGGAAGCGTTGGTCCGCCTCGATGCCTGGCTCTGCGACCTCAAGGACATGCGGGTCGGCGACGGGCTTCATGTCTTCGGTCAGGCACCGGACGCGGAACGCCGCGCAGAGACGGCCGAATCACTGGCGGCGCTCAGCGGCGGCGATCTTTCGGCCATTGAGGAGGCCTTGGATGCTTGCGGCGACGCGGAGATGCGGGGCCTGATCGCAGCCTTGGACGGGCGCTTCGTGCCGCCGGGGCCGGCCGGCGCCCCGGCGCGCGGGCGACTGGACGTGCTGCCGACCGGGCGCAACCTGTTCTCGATCGACCCGCGCGCCGTGCCGACCCGCACCGCCTGGGAAATCGGCCGCCGCACCGCCGAGGAGATGCTGACACGCCACGCCCAGGATCACGGGGACTGGCCGCACCGGGTCGTGCTGGACATCTGGGGCAGCGCGACGATGCGCACCGGCGGCGATGACCTGGCCCAGGCCTTCGCGCTGATGGGGGTGCGCCCGCATTGGGATGCG
>DATJHU010000157.1:0-7772 GCA_035493715.1 Alphaproteobacteria bacterium
GTCACCGGCGGCATAGGTCCCCCGTTCATCGCTGAAGCCGCCCTCAAGCACCACAGTCCATTCGTCCTTGGAATGCGTATGGCGGAAGGGACCGCGGCCGGCCGGCGCTTTCAGCACGTAGACGCGCCCCTCCGATCCCGGGAAAGGAATAGGAATTGCCCGGAAGCCAGCCGGCAGTCGGCGCCAATCGGTATATCCGAGCCGAACAATCCTGTCGCGCAACGGGCGCGGCCATTCGGCGGCAAAGTCAGGAACCGTGGCCGGGACCGGGACGGACGCAGGTTCCGCCTCGTCGAGAGCCTGAAGCGTCTTGCCGAACAGGTTTGACGGCAGTCGCGCCGGCGGCAGCGCGTCCAGCAATGCGCCGCCCGCGGCGAGCAGCACATCGAGCGACCGGCGGCATCCCGTGCAGAAGGCCAAGTGCAATTCGATCATCAGCGACGCGGCCGGCGAAAGCGCGCCCGTTGCGCAATCGACCAGCAGTTCCGGCGCCGGATGATGAGTCGGCGTCCGGAAATTTGAGCCATAAATGAAATCGGTCGAAGCCAAATCCATATCACCGAAAGCGAACCCGAAATCGGGCAGAACTTACTGGAATTCGATTACAATAATGTTTTACGCAATGCCATCGTCGATGGATCACGCATAACAGGACGAACGAAACATCGGATTATCAGAGTCAGGCGAACGGCGCCGAGAGACTGTCCGGGAGCATTGCGTGGCCTGGCGCCGGCCTCCGACTACCTTAAGTCTCGTTGCCCAAATGTCCTCGCAGCCGAGCAAGCGCCAGCCGCAGCCGCGATTTAACGGTACCCAACGGCAATCCGACCTCCGCGGCGATGGCGCTGTGCGATTTGCTTTCATAGAAGGCGAGCCTGAGAAGCGCTGCCTGCTCGCCCGGAAGACGGCTGATCGCGGCATTGATCGCCCGCGCCTGCTGCGCCGTTTCCAGACGACGATCGGGCAATTGTTCAGGCTCCGGCGCCAAGGCCGGATCGTCCGGACTGAGCGCGATATGGCGCTCGCGGCGAAATTTATCGATCCGCTTGTTGCGCGCGATCGTGAATATCCAGGTCGCCGCCTTGGCTTGCGTCGGGTCGTAATGCACGGCTTTGCGCCAGACGAGCATCATGACCTCCTGTGTCAGCTCGTCAGCGCCCACCGGGTCTGAGCCCGTGCGCAGCAGGTACGCTTTCACGCGGGGTGCGAAATGGGCGAACAGTGCCGCGAAGGCAGACCGGTCCTGACGCGTACCGATCGCAACGATCAGCTCATCGAAGGACGGTCCGGTGCTGAAGAGTGGTTCGGGCATCGCAAGGTATCAGAATGCATAGTTGAGCCGCACACAAGGCGTGTTGTGAAGCACAGGCTACGGTCCGCGGGCGGATTGTAATTTGGGGCTGGCGACAATGTCATGATAAGGATCACGTCGAAAATAAGCGTCAAGATCGCTCTTTTTGAGGTATCGGCCGATGCGCCGTGCCATCTTGACTGTGTGCCGTTCGCTCCCATGATCTGAACGTCTCGAATGAACCTGCGATTGGGCGATGAGCCCGGGCTAGACATATGATTCAGTGTGTAAATATGGCGCGCCTGCTGTCCGTTGCGGTTGCACTGGCGATTTTTGCCCCGGCGCCGGCTCATGCCGCCGACGCGGGCGATGCGCGACAAGAACCCTCCCTGGAAGGACTCTACAGCGACTGGTCGCTCTATGGCCTTCAGGAAAACGGCGGTCCGGTCTGTTATCTGTCGTCGGGGCTGGAGCGTGCCAGCGATCCCGTGCAGCGCCGCCGACAGGCCTATGTTCTCATCACCAATCGGCCGGCCGAGGGGCGGCGGGGTGTGGTCAGCGTCGATCCGGGCTATATTTACGAAGACGGCAGCACTGTGCTGATGACGATCGGCCGGAAGCAATTCCAACTGGTGGCCAAGAACGGCTTCGCCTGGGCACAGGACAACGAGGACCCGCAGATCATCGCGGCAATTCGCAGCGGTTCGACGCTGGTGGTCACCGGGCGCATGCGCGGCGGCCCGGCGACGACCGATACGTTCAGCCTGCGAGGGTTCCCCAAGGCACTCGTGGCGCTCGACCGGGCCTGCCCAGTCGCCGGCGCCACCCCGGCCGCGGCGCCGCATAAGAAAAGGAAGAAGGCGCGATGAGCGCAGAGTCGCACGCAATAACCTTCGCGCCGCCTGTCCTCCCGGACGGGCGAAGCGGCTTGGTCGGACTCGACCGCCGGGGCCTGGAAGCAGCTCTGGGCGCACTCGACCTGCCGCCCTTCCGCGCCAGGCAGGTCTGGCATTGGCTCTACCATCGCGGGGTCACATCGTTCGAGGAGATGACGACGCTGGCCAAGCCGGTGCGTGCGCTTTTGGGTGAGAAATTCTCGATCGAGCGGCCGGTGGTGACGCGCGACCAGGCATCTGTCGACGGCACCCGCAAATGGCTGATCAAGATGAATGACGGGCAGGAAGTCGAGACCGTCCACATCCCGGAATCGGATCGCGGCGCGCTCTGCGTATCCAGCCAGGTCGGCTGCACGCTGACCTGCCGCTTCTGCCATACGGGGACGCAGCCTTTGGTCCGCAATCTGGGGCCGGACGAAATCCTGACCCAGATCATGACCGCGCGCGACGCGCTGGGCGAGTGGCCGGCAGTGGGCACAAACCCGAACAACGAAACCAGTACCCTGACCAACATCGTCATGATGGGAATGGGCGAGCCGCTCTACAATTACGACAATGTCGCGACCGCCCTGAAGATCGCGATGGATGGCGAAGGCATCGCCATCTCCAAGCGCCGGATCACGCTGTCGACCTCCGGCGTCGTACCGATGATGCGCCGCTGCGGGGCGGAGCTGGGTGTCAACCTTGCTGTGTCGCTGCACGCCGTCACCGACGATATCCGCGACGAGATCATGCCGATCAACCGCGCCTATCCGATCAGGGAGTTGATGGCCGCCTGCCGCGACTATCCGGGCGCTACCAACGCGCGGCGCATCACCTTCGAATATGTGATGCTGAAAGGCGTGAACGACAGCCTTAGCGATGCCAACGCACTGGTCCGGCTGCTGAACGGAATCCCCGCCAAGGTCAATCTGATCCCGTTCAACCCATGGCCGGGCTCCAGCTTCGAATGTTCGTCGCGCGCCCAGATCGAGCGTTTCGCCCAGGTGTTGCTCCGTGCCGGCTATGCCAGCCCGGTGCGCGAGCCCCGTGGACGCGACATCCTGGCGGCCTGCGGGCAGCTGCGGTCCGACAGCCTGCGGCAAAAAAAGACGCGTACCGCCGAGGCTGAGCAGGCCGCATGACCAACGATGTCTTCGTCATCCCCATTGCGGCGCAATGGGGCATTCACTTCGCGCTCGCCGCGTTGGCCGCCTGGCCGCTGATCCGCATCTTCCGCCGTGCCGGCCTCGATCCAAGGCCGGTCTGGTTCCTGGTAGTCCCGGTTTTCGGCTTCGCTATCGTCGGAAGCTATCTCGCCTTCAGGCGCTGGCCCAACATCGCCCCGCGCGTCGCGCCCAAGGCGAAGCGCAAGCCGACAACGAGGGCAGCCTGAGATGGAAAGCTTCGACTATCAGTACGTCTGGCGGCTGTTCGGTGCGGACCCATTCTGGCTGACCCAGATCGTGGTCTTCATCGCCGTCACCTACACCTGCTGCATCTTCGGCGTCGTATTCGGCAAAATGGGCCGTTCGCCGTTCTGGGGTTTCGTCTTCCTGCCACCTTTCTTCGGCACCGTCGCACTCTGGCTTTTCGGCTTCGGACGCTGGCCGCAGGAAGACATGCGGGTCAAACCGCTGGACTAACCGGCCGCCAGCCTCCCGCCGTGTCGGGCAAACGGCTCCTTCGGCAACATCCGCAGCCCTAGAATCGCAGGAGCGATCATCCAGGGCAGGTTGAACGGCAGGTAAATCCAGGGATGCGGCGGCGGGTTGGGGCCAATGAAGGTGGTGACGAAATACATGAACATGTTGGTCACCGCCGCCCCGGCATAAATCAGCGATAGGGTGCGGATCCAAGGCGTCATGCGCACCAATCCGTAAATGACGAAGAACAGGATCGGCGTCTGGATGAAGGCGTCGAACAGCGTGGTGGCGATCAGGCTGGAGGGCGGGTCGAGATGCTGCGGTTCCTGGGCGACGGCCCAGTCATAAAGCGAGCGTAGCGGCGGCCAAGGGCTGTCGGCCGTCGCTTTGAAGCCAATCGCCTCCGGCAGGCTGTCGAGCAGCGCGTAAAGGATCGAAAGCACGAAGAAGATCACCAGCCCAAGATCGAGCGGCCGGCGCAGAATGCTGACGGGCTTGTCCATCGAATCCCTCCCCAACTGGGCCTGTTGGCGGCCCTTCACGGCCAGGAGACTATCAGATGGCCACGCCTTGCATAGATTTTTGGGGAATTTCGGTCAGAGCTTATCGGAATCATGCCGGAAGTCGGCCGCGTCGTCGTAGCCGCGGCGCGAACTGAAGAATACCAGGGCCATCAGACCGCCGCCAAGCAGCAGCGTCCCGATCCCACCGATGATCAGCGCTGCTACGCCATTGCCGTTCATGCCCGCGCCGCCACCGATGCTCATCCATACATTCGCGGTCGAATACAGGACGGCAGCCAGAATGGCCGCGAGAACGATTACGATGAACAGAGCGCCCTTGGACATGGACTGGATATAGGCACGAACCGTCGCCGCCACCAGATGCCGCACCACAAGGCCGTGAACATTTTACACCCCTGCGCCGTTAGGACGCTGGAGTGAAAAATGAACGGATGTCCTCTCCCCACACCCAACCGGCATTGGGCGCTATTCCTCGATATCGACGGAACGTTGCTCGATATCGCGGAAACGCCGAATTCGGTCACCGTGCCGAACGGCCTGCCCCGTCTGCTCGAAACCCTGGCAAATCAATTCGACGGCGCGCTCGCGCTCGTCAGCGGCCGGACGCTGCTCGATATCGACCGGCTGTTCGCTCGACCGGAGCTGGCCGCAGCCGGCCAGCATGGTGCGGAAATCCGGCTGCCCGGCGGCGTCGTGGAATTACCGGCAGCCGGCTGCGCCGACCTCGCGGCCATGCTGCCCGACATCAAGGCGTTCGCCGCCGCCCGCCCGGGTCTGTTGGCCGAAGAAAAGGGCCGGACGATCGCCGTCCACTATCGGCTGGCGCCGCATTACCAGGCCGAGATTGCCACGTTCCTCGATCGTCTGGTTCGCGATCATGCCGAACAGATCGAAACAATCGGTGGTCATCGTGTGTTCGAGATCAAGCCGAAGGCCTTCAACAAGGGCACCGCCGTCGCACGCTTCATGCAAGCTGCTCCGTTCGCGGGGCGCTGCCCTGTGTTCATCGGCGACGATCGGACCGACGAGGACGGCTTTGCCGCCGTGCACACGCTGGGCGGCCACGCAGTCCGTGTCGGAATGTACGGGGACAGTATCGCCGACACGCGCTTCAGCGCACCGGCGGAACTTCGCGCATGGCTGGCGCTTGTCAGCGATGCCTTGGCCACCAGCGCGCGGACCAACCGCGCGAGATAGGACCGGAATGCAGACGCTCGACCTCGCCGTCATCGGAAACTCTGTCATCAGCGCGCTCATCGACCGCAACGGACGTCATGTCTGGCATTGCCATCCACGTCTCGACGCCGACCCCATCTTCTGCCTGCTGGTGGACAACGCGAACGGCGGCTTCATGGATGTCGAGATCGAGGATTTCACCGGCAGCGAGCAGGCCTATGTCCAGAACACGGCGATCCTGGAAACGACGCTGAAGAATGACAAGGGCGGCAGCCTGCGGATTATCGACTTCGCCCCCCGCTTTAAGCAGTTCGGCCGCATTTTCCGCCCGGCGATGATCGTTCGGCGGATCGAACCCGATATGGGCCGCTGCCGCATCCGTGTCCGGGTCAAGCCGCGCTTCAACTATGGCGCCGACACACCGCAGACCACACGCGGCAGCAACCACATTCGCTTCTGGGCCGGCGAAACGGTTGTCCGCATGACGACCGACGGGCCGATCACCTATATCGCGGAGGATCAATGGTTTGTCCTCGATCACCCGATCAACCTGATCCTGGGCCCCGATGAGACGATCGCCGACTCGGTGTCCAACGTTGTGCGGGGGTTTCTCGAGCATACCGAGGACTATTGGAAGGACTGGGTCCGCTACCTCTCGATTCCCTTCGAGTGGCAGCAGGCTGTGATCCGCGCTGCGATCACGCTGAAGCTCTGCGCCTTCGAGGAATCGGGCGGTATCGTCGCCGCCATGACGACCTCCATCCCGGAAGGGCCGGAAGACGGGCGCGGCTGGGATTATCGCTTCTGCTGGGTCCGCGACGCCTATTTCGTGGTCGAAGCCCTGAACCGGCTCGGCGCCACGCTGACCATGGAAGATTTCATCCGCTACGTGACCGACGTGGCAGCCATCGATCCGGAGGGCGAGTTGAAGCCGGTCTACGGCATCATTCCCGGCCAGCCGCTGGAGGAAAGGGAGCTGCCGCATCTGCCGGGCTATCGCGGCTATGGTCCGGTCCGCGTCGGCAATGCCGCCGCATTGCAGACCCAGAACGACGGCTACGGCAATGTCATACTGGCGGCGACGCAGATGTTTTTCGACCGGCGGCTGCCCAAGGGTGGCGACGTCGATCTGTTTACCCAGTTGGAGCGGCTCGGCGAACGCGCCGTCACGCACGCCTTCACACCCGACGCCGGCCTTTGGGAGTTCCGCGGCCGGGCGCGGATCCACACCTATTCGGCGGTCATGTGCTGGGCGGCCTGCGACCGGCTGGCGAAAATCGCCGAACGACTGAACCTGATCGACCGCGTCGGCTTCTGGCAGGACCATGCCGCCACGATCCGCGAGCGCGTGCTGGCAGAGGCGTGGAACGCGAAGCGCGGCAGCTTCGCTGAAAGCCTCGGCGGCACGGATACCGACGCCAGCCTGCTGCTGCTGGCCGAGGTCGGTTTCATCGAGCCGACGGACGAACGATTCCTCGGGACCGTGGCGGCAATCGAGAAGGACCTGCTGCGTGGGAAGAACCTGTTCCGCTATGCCGTGCCCGACGATTTCGGGATGCCGACCACGGCGTTCAACATCTGCACATTCTGGTACATCGATGCCCTATCGGCGATCGGGCGAAAAGATGAAGCGCGGGCCATGTTCGAAGAACTTCTGTCGCGCCGGAACCATGTCGGGCTGCTGTCGGAGGACGTCGATCCCAATACCGGGGAATTATGGGGCAACTTCCCCCAAACCTATTCGATGGTGGGCATTATCATTTCCGCGATGCGGCTTTCCAAGCGCTGGGATATAGCGTTTTGAGCCGCCTGATCACCGTTTCGAACCGCGTTGGCATCCCGACTCCGGGAACCACGCGGGCCGGCGGGCTGGAATCGGCGCTGCGAGAGGCTCTGGAGAAAGACGGCGGCGTCTGGTTCGGTTGGTCGGGCGAGGTGACGGCGGAACGGTCAGAAAGGCCCGGAATCCAGAAAAAAGGCAAGGTCACCTACGCCACGGTGAATCTCAGCCAGGACGATTACGACCAATACTATCTGGGATACGCCAACCGCACGCTATGGCCGCTGCTGCACAGCCATCTCGGCTTGGTTGAGTTCCACAGCTCGCAGCTGCGCGGCTATATCTCGGTCAACGAATATCTCGCCAAGATGCTGGCACCGATGATCGAGCCGGGGGATCTGATCTGGGTTCACGATTATCACCTGATCCCACTGGCGGAGGAGTTGAGGAAGCTGGGGATTAAAAACCGCATCGGCTTCT
>DATJHU010000158.1:0-57289 GCA_035493715.1 Alphaproteobacteria bacterium
GCTACTATGACGGCACGCCCGACGCACCCGGCTCGATCCTTAAGATCACCAACCTGGTCAGTGGCGACCAGGTCGGGCTTTCGGGCACCGGCATTGCCGCCGGCAGCGATGTCGGCACATGGTCGCTGACCTCGACCGGAGGCAAGCTGACCGGCCTGACGCTGACCGGCAAGGACAAGAGCAACTATACGACCGAGGGCGGCAGCGGCACGCTGAAGATCATTCCGTTGCCCATCATCCTGCACGGCACGCGCCTCTACGACGGCACGACCGACGGCAATGCCTCGATCCTCGACATCACCAACCTGATCGGCGGCGACGACGTCACGCTGGTCGACGGCGGGAATTCGACGATCGTCAGCGAGCATGTCGGCGACCGCAAGATCACCGACTTCACACACCTGCAGCTCACCGGCGGCAAGGCCGACGACTACACGCTGGTGGGGGCCAAGGGCGACGTGATCGTCAAGGCGCTACCGGTGATCATGACCGGCACCCGCGTCTATGACGGCCTGACCGACGGCAACGCCTCGATCCTGCACATCACCAACGCGATCAACGGCGACGACGTCAGCATCCTGCAGGACGGCGGCACCTCGACGATCTCCAGCAAGCATGTCGGCAACCGCACGATCATCGATTTCGGCACGCTGAAGCTCGATAACAATCCGCACGGCGACTATACCCTGGTGGGCGCCAAAGGCACCGTTATCGTCACGCCGCTGCCGATCATTGGGCTCAGTACGCGGCCCTATAACGGCGATCCCGGTGTCGATGGCGGCATCATCACCGTCACCAATGCGCCCCCGGGCGACAAGGTGACCGTGACCGGCACCGGCACGTCCGACAACCCGCACACCGGGAATCATCCGGTCGATCCGGGCGGTCTGACGATCGTCGGCGGCCCCGGCACAGACCCGCGCGATTATACGACGACCGGCGGCAACATCACGGTGGATATCACGCCGATCCCGGTGATCTTGCTCGGCACCCGCGTTTATGACGGGTTGCGCGACGGCAATGGCGACATCCTCGCCGTGACCAACGCAATTCCGGGCGACACGGTGGACGTCGATGGCGGCACCTCGACGATCTTCAGCAAGAATGTCGGCCATGAAGGCATCGTCGATTTCGGCACGCTGACGCTCGGTAACAACCCGAACGGCGACTACACGCTGGTCGGCGCGACCGGCACGGTCATCGTTACCCCGCTGCACATCACTGTGCAGGCGGTGCCGGATACCAAGGTCTATGACGGCACGACGACCTCCGACGGCACACCTATCGTCGTCGACGGCAAGATCGTTACCGGGGACACCGGCGACTTCGCCCAGCATTATGGCGACAAAAACGCCGGCAACACCGTCAAGCTGACGCCGACGGGCACGGTGGACGACGGCAACAATGGCAAGAACTACATCATCACCTATGAGCCGATCACTATCGGCGGCGTGATCAAGCCGCGTCCGGTCTCGGTCGACGGCACTCGGCCGTTCAACGGCGAAACCGACGCGAAGGGGGACATCCTGACGGTCGACGGCGCTCTTCCGGGCGATGTGGTGATCGTCTCGAGCGGCACCGGCACCGTTGCGAAGCCGGATGTCGGCAACGAGCCGATCGTCGATTTCGGTACGCTGACACTGGGTGGGGCGGACGCTGGCAACTACTTCCTGCAAAGCGGCAATGTGCTGATCACGGCCAATTTCACGCCACCGCCGCAGAACCAGAACCACTCCGGCGATTTCTCAGGTTCGGCGGTCGACAGCGGCATCCTGACGCTGAAGCCGAAACAGAACGGCGTCGTGACCGGTACGATCGCGACGAACGATGGCGAGGAAGACCAGCCGGATACACAGATGGGCTGCACGCTGGGCGATACGGGCTGCCTGCAGAATGGCGTCGGCGCGACGGGCGGCACCGCCAAGTGATGCGTGCGGCTCAACTGCAACACTGAGTGGAGATTTTTGAGTATCCACAATGTCTTGCTACTGTTTTGTAATGCTTTAGACGCAAAAAACTGAGTATAGCTGTCAGCAAATGATCACCGGGACCAATTCGAGTCGCCCCCTACACAGTCTGCGCGCGCTTCTCATGGCGAGCGGGATTGCGTTGTCGTCGGCCTATGCGGGCGCGGCGACGGTCAATCCGGGTGTCGGCAACGCTCAGAACGGTCCGCATCCTGCGCCGGGCACGATGCCCCAGCCGGTACCGGCCATTCCCGACACTTCCGCCGTGCTGGGGGCACCCAACGGCGCGCCCGCCGGGGCGGACAGCGCACAGGAAGGCCGCCAGATCATCGGCAGCCTCAAGGGGCTGGTGCTGATCGACGACATCAAGAAGCTGAAGAAAAAAGGCGTCTCCGCCTCCGGTGTCGTGCCGCAAGACCTGCCGATGCTCGACGATCAGGCGATCAGGGATCGGCTGGCTGAGTTTCTGGGCAAGCCCGTGACACAAGGCACGCTGAAACAGATCAACCGCACGATCATCAACTGGTACCGGGAAAAGAAATACCCGTTCGTCGACGTCGCGGTTCCCGCCGGGCAGGACGTGACCAATGGCGTCATCCAGGTCGTCGTGGTCGAAAGTCATTTCTCCGGCAAGCTGTCGGCGCGCGGCAACAAGTGGTTCTCCAGCGACTTCCTGGTCAGCCAGGTTCGGCTCAAGCCGGGGGACCGCATCAATATCGAAAAGCTGGAAGACGACAAGAACTGGATCAACCAGAACCCGTTCCGCCTGGTGAACATCGTCGCCAACCGTGGCGAGGAGTCGGGCACGACCGATCTGACCGTCGACACGGTGCAGGAGAAGATTCCGGTCCGCGCCTATGTCGGTTACAACAACAGCGGCCAGGTGGCGCTCGGCCACGACCGCTGGGAACTAGGCTTCACCTGGGGTAACGCACTCTGGCTGGACGACCAGTTCTCCTATCAGTTGTCGACCAGCAACGATTTTTGGCACAGCCGCGAGCAGTTTCCCGGCAAGCAGGACCGACCCACCTTCGTGGGCCACACGCTCAGCTATGAGATCGCGACCGGCTGGCGCGACAAGATTACGATCTACGGCTCCTACATCGAATCCTCGCCGCTACTCGGGCCGTTCCTGGGCGATGCCGGCACCGACGGTTCCGCGGGTATCCGCTACACGACCAAGCTGCCTTCGACCCGCAAGTTCGACGAGAAGATTTCCGGCGGTTGGGAATTCAAGACCAGCAACAACAATCTCGTGTTCGGCGGCTTCCAGCTTTCGGACTACACGACCGAGGTTGCGCAGTTCTATATCGAATACGACGCGACCAACCGCGACGATTATGGCCAGACCGACCTGACCAACACGCTGGTGTTCGCGCCGGGCGGCATGACCGCGCTCAACAACAACCGGGAATATGCGCTGCAGACCTGTGGCACGCCTCGCTGCATCGGCGCGCCGCACGCGGACTATGTCTACGACCATATCGTGCTGACGCGCGTGACCGGCTTGCCGCAGGGCGAGCCGCTGGCCGATTCGCTCGGCTGGTTCGGCGGTGTGACCTCGATCACCAAGTTCGTCGCGCAGATTTCCAGCGGCAACCTTATCCCCAGCGAACAGCTGGGGATCGGCGGCGCCGACAGCGTGCGCGGCTATGACGAGCGCATCGCCAACGGGTCCGAGGGCGTCTTCGTCAGCCAGGAATTCCGCACCCCGGGCTTCAGCCTTGCTCATATGTTGCTGGGCACCAACAGCCCGTGGAACGACCTGACCCAGCTCGGCGTCTTCTGGGATTACGGCAGCGTTTGGGACAACAAGACCCAGCCGGGGTCGCCCAGCAGTATCCAGTTGCAGAGTGTGGGCCTCGGTTTCCACCTGCTGTCGGGCCCGGATCAGAACGTTCGCATCGACCTGAATTACGGCTGGCAGCTGCGCAAGCTGCCGGGGTTCGACGACCACAGCCAATTCGGTCACGTCGCGGTCACCATCGCCAACTGACGCGCTACGGCGCAGGCCGGACATACGGCTTGCGGACGGCTGCCCGCTCGCCCAACATTCGAACGCTTGAGATACGCCGGAGTCGGAGAGACGTCAGTGGGCCGTTCGATCGCGCGGATCGCGCTCGCAATGATATTGATCGCCGCCGTGCCGCCCGCCTATGCGGCCGACCCGGCCCAACCGCAGGCTGCGCCGGCGTCGAAGAAGCCGGTGGTCAAGGCCGACACCAAGAAGGTGAAGCCCGCGGCCAAACCCGAGACCGCGAAGTCCCAGAAAGCGAAGTCGGAAAAGGCAGCCAACAGGGCCGCCACCGCAAAACCTTCTCCTGCGCCCGCGGCTCCGGTGCCGCCGCCGGCCCCTCCGCCTCCAGCCGTGCAGCCGGCCAAACCGGCCGACGCGAAACCGACCGTCCATTTCGCCGCGCTCCGCTCCGAAAAGGTCAATCTGCGTTCAGGGCCGGGCGAGAATTTCCCGATCCAATGGGTCTATGTCCGACGCGGCCTGCCGGTTGAGGTGGTCGCCACGTTCGACATCTGGCGCAAGATCAAGGACAGCGAAGGTACCGAGGGCTGGGTCAATCAGCAGATGCTCAGCGGGCGGCGCAGCGTCCTCGTCGCCGGCGCCGTCCGCGATCTACGGCACGATCCCAAACCCGACGCCGAGGTCGTCGCAAAGCTGGAGGCCGGCGTCGTCGCCTCGGTGGCGAAATGCAATCCCGACTGGTGCGAGGTAAAGGCCGGCGGTTACAAAGGCTGGCTGATGCGCGGCGACGTCTGGGGCCTGGAACCCGGTGAGGTCATCGAGTAGGGCGGATTGGCGTAGCGTAATCCGCCATCTTCGTGCGCGATGTAGCGGCGGGTTACGCTAGGCTAACCCGCCCTACTAATACGATCCTAGGTCAAATCCACCCGTAACCGGCTGAGGCGTGAGGTCTGGATGCGCCAAGCCCCGTCCACTTTGCGGTAAGTCTCGTGATAGTGGCCATAGCCGTGCAGCGTCTGAAGCGGGCCGCCCTCGGGCCAGCGCAGCACGTCCTCCATCGCCCAGATGCCGCGCGCCGTCGTCTCGCCGGTGATCTCGATCTCCGGCGTGTGGCCGTGATGCACCGTCACCAGGTCATGAACCGCGTTCCTGATAAAGGCGCCGACAGTCTCGCCGCCGCTGACCAGGCCATTGGCGGCCTTGCTCTTGTCGGCAGCCTCACCGCGCATGTCCAGTTCGGCGTCAGGCGCAAAGACGGCGGTCAGACCCGCCCAGTCCTTGGTGTCCATCGAACGGAAGTAGCGAGCTTTCAATTGCTTGATCTCTTCGATCGCCGTCAGGCGCTCAAGGTCCGTGAGCATGGTCGGCATGACTCCTAGGGGCTAGCGGTTCAGTGCATGAACGAATAGTTTGCGCCAGAACATTTACGCCGGGAAGCGCGCAATGCCTCCGGCTTCGTACGCTTGGGAAGGACAATTCATGGCTGCTGCAAGCCGCAAGGTCATTATCACTTGCGCCGTCACCGGCTCGATCCATACGCCGTCGATGACGCCGCATCTGCCGATCACGCCGAACGAGATCGCCGAGGGCGCGATCGGCGCTTGGGAGGCCGGGGCCTCGATCCTGCACCTGCATGCGCGCAATCCCTCCGACGGCCGGCCGACGCCGGATCCAAAGGTGTTCATGGAGTTCCTGCCGCGCATCAAGCAGGCAACCGACGCGGTCATCAACATCACGACCGGCGGGGGCCACGGCATGACGCTGGAAGAGCGCACCGCGGCGGCGGTCGCGACCAAGCCGGAAATGGCCTCCCTCAACATGGGGTCCATGAATTTCGGCCTGTTCCCGGCGGCGGATAAGCCGCGCGAGTGGAAATACGAGTGGGAGCAGGGGTTCCTGGAGATGACGCGGGACTTCATCTTCCGCAACACCTTCAAGGATATCGAAGGCGTGCTGAAGACGCTCGGCGAGGGCTGCGGCACCAAGTTCGAATTCGAATGCTACGATATCGGCCATCTCTACAACCTGGCACATTTCCTTGATCGCGGGCTGGTGAAAGGCCCGCTCTTCATCCAGTCGATCTTCGGGATTTTGGGCGGCATCGGCGCCGATGTGGAGAACTTGGTGCATATGCGCCGCATGGCTGACAAGCTGTTCGGCGACCAGTACCAATGGTCGGTGCTGGCCGCCGGCCGCCACCAGATGCCCTTCGTTACCCAGGCCGCGATCATGGGCGGCAATGTCCGCGTCGGGCTTGAGGACAGCATCTATATCGGCAAGGGCGCGCTGGCGAAGAGCAATGCCGAGCAGGTCGGCAAGATCCGCCGCATCATAGAGGATTTGAGCCTTGAGATCGCGACCCCAACCGAGGCGCGCGCGCTTCTGGGTCTCAAGGGCGCCGATCAGGTCGGTTTCTAAGCAAGAAGAGAAGGTACAGGGACAATGGCTGGTCTTTATTTCGACGAATTGGAAGTCGGGCGCAAATTCGTCCACGATATCCGCCGCACGGTGACGGAAACGGACAACCTGCTGTTCACCACGCTGACCCACAATCCGCAGCCGCTGCATCTCGATATCGAATTCTGCAAGGAAAACAGCGAGTTCGGGGAGATCCTCGTCAATTCGATCTTCACTTTCGGCCTGATGATCGGCGTGTCGGTCGGCGACACGACCTTGGGCACCACCGTCGCCAATCTGGGCATGGACGGCGTCAAGTTCCCCAAGCCGGTACGCATCGGCGATACGCTGCGCAGCGAGACGGTCGTGCTGGAAAAGCGCGAGAGCAAGAGCCGCCCGAATGACGGTATCGTCGTGTTCGAGCATCGCAGCTTCAACCAGAAGGGCGAGGAAGTCGCCTATTGCCGCCGTTCGGCACTGATGAAGAAGAAGCCGGCATGATCCCGCGCTCCCTGCTGTTCGCCCCGGGCGACAGCGAACGCAAGATGGAAAAGGCGTCGGCCTCGGGCGCCGACCTGGTGCTGCTGGATCTTGAGGATTCGGTCTCGGCCGAGCGCAAGCCTTATGCCCGCGACGCGGTGCAGGCTTTCCTGAAGGCCACGCCCGACCGGTCGAAGCGGCAGCTGTGGGTGCGTATCAACCCGATTTCGGAGCCGCTCGGCCTGCCCGACCTGGCAGGCGTAATCGCCGGCAGGCCGGACGGCATCATGATCCCCAAGCCGGATTCGGGCGCCGACATCACCACGCTCGACCACTACCTCTCGGCGCTGGAGGCGGCGCATGGCATCGAGCAGGGCGCGACCAAGATCATCCCGGTGGCGACAGAAACCGCCAAATCGATGTTCGCGCTCGGCACCTATGTCGGCGCCAGCAAGCGTATGACGCTGATGACCTGGGGCGCGGAAGACATCGCCGCCGTGGTCGGCGCCAGCGCCAACCGCGATGCGGATGGTAAGTACGATCCGCTCTATGAGCTGGCCCGCACGCTCTGCCTCGCCGGCGCCGCGGCGGCTGAAGCCGCGCCGATCGACACGGTCTACGTCAATTTCCGCAATCCGGCCGGGTTGGAAGAGGAATGCCTGCGCGTCCGCCGCGCCGGCTATCAGGGCAAGATCGCGATCCATCCGGATCAGATCCCGATCATCAATCAGGCCTTCACCCCGACGAGCGCCGAGATCGCGCACGCGGAAAAAATCATCCACGCTTTCGACTCCAATCCGGCCCTCGGCACGGTCGGAATCGACGGCAAGATGTACGACATGCCGCACCTGAAACTGGCGCGGAAGGTCAAGGCGGCCGCCGAACGGCTCGGGGTTACGGCTTAAATTACTCAAGAACACGAGGAGGAAACGATGTCGTTCAGTGGACATAAGATTCTGGTCACCGGCCCCACGGGCCAGGTTGGTTTCGTCGTCGCGAAGGCGATGGCGAAGCAAGGTAACGAGGTTTGGGGCGTCGCGCGCTTCTCGGACGAGAAGAAGAAGGCGGCCCTAGAAGAGGCCGGCGTGAAATGCGTTACGGCGGATTTGGAGAAGGGCGACTTCTCGGCGATTCCGCAAGATTTCGACTATGTCATCCATCTCGGCGTCTTCCGCGCCGCGGGTGACGATTTCGACCTGGATTTCCGCAACAATGTGGAAGGCACCGGGCTGCTGATGAGCCATGTCCGCAAGGCGAAAGGCTTCCTCGCCTGCTCGACCACCGGTGTGTATGAGGCCGCCGGACACACGAAGTTCACGGAAGCCAGTCCGCTCGGCGACAACCATCGCGCGATGGCGACGACCTACAGCATCACCAAGATCGCGGTTGAGGCGGTGGTGCGGTTCGCCGCCCGTGAATTCAACCTGCCGACGGTGATTCCCCGCCTGTGCGTTCCGTACGGCGACAATGGCGGCTGGCCCTACTATCACCTGCTGATGATGAAGCATGGGCAGTCCATCCCGCTGCACATGAACAAGCCGTCGATGTACTCGCTCATCCACGAGGATGACATCGTCGCCAGCATTCCCGATCTGCTGAAATCGGCCTCGGTGCCGGCCAACATCGTCAATTGGGGCGGGCCGGAGACAGTGGCGATCGAGGATTGGACGGCCTATCTGGGCGAGCTGACCGGTACGAAGCCGATCCTCGAATATGCCGAAAACGGTCCGCTCGACAGCGTCATGGTCGATACGACCAAGCTGTTCAGCATTACCCAGCCGTTCAAGACCGACTGGAAGGCCGCGATGCGCCGCATGGTTGCCGCCCGGCATCCGGATTGGCTGGTCTGATCGTGAGCCTCCGCCGAGCATTCGCCTCGGCGGTTCTGGTTGCGGCGCCATGCGTGTGCGCAAGCGCGGATGCCGCCGCACCCCAGATCATGGCTTATTATATCGACGGCTCACTGACCGCGCTGAAGGCCGATGCCGCGACGGTCGATCAACTGCCGACCGATATGTTCGTGGTCACCAAGGCGGGCGCGATCGACGGGAACGTCCCGAAGCAGGCGCTGGCCGTGGCCCGCGCCCATGGCATGCAAACCTTCGCGACAGTCTCGAACTACGGCGCGACAGATTTCAGCCCGTCGCTGGTCCACGCATTCCTCCACAGTCCGGCCGCGATCAAGGCCTTCATCGCCAACGCGCAAAAACTGCTGTCGGGGTCGGGCTACACCGGCATAAACATCGATTTCGAGGCCATCCCAGCCGGCGATCGGGCGGCCTATACCGATTTCTGCACTGCGCTTTACAAGGCGATGCATACCTCCGGCTACTTGGTGGCGCTCTCGATTCCGGCGATGCAGCGAGATGACCCGAGCGATGATTGGGCCGGCGCCTATCACCTCTCGGCATTGGGGCCGGTGACCGACATCGTCCAGTTCATGACCTATGACCAGCACGGCCCCTGGGGCGCCCCGGGGCCTGTGTCAGGGCTCAATTGGGTGACGGCCAGCATCGACTACGCCATCGGCGTCGTCCCGGCGTCGAAGGTCAGCCTGGGACTGCCGGCCTATGCTTATGACTGGAACCTGACCGCGGGCTCCGGTTATTCCGTGGACTGGAAGGCGATCCCCGGCTTGCTGGTGCGCACCGGTGCAACGCCGCAATGGGACGCCAAGTCGTCCTCGCCCTATTTCCATTACACCGCTGCAAACGGCGCCAAGCATGTGGTCTGGTACGAGAGCGCGCGCAGCATCACGGCGAAATCGAAGCTGGTCCTGTCCAGGCATCTGGCCGGCGTCTCGGTCTGGGTCCTGGGTTCGGACAACGCCGATTACTGGAAGGCGATCCACGCCGCCGGGTTTTAGCGCCGATGTCCGGCAGCCAAATCCCGGTCACGCTGCTGACCGGCTTTCTCGGCAGCGGCAAGACCACGCTGCTCAACCACCTGCTGAAGTCGCCGCGCCTCGCTCGGGTCGCCGTCATCGTGAACGAATTCGGCGAGATCGGCATCGACCATGATCTGGTCGAAACCGGTTCGGAAAAGCTGGTCAACCTGCCCGGCGGCTGCGTCTGCTGCTCTGTGCGCAGCGATCTGGCCGATACGCTCCGCAGCCTGTTCCAGCGGCGCGTGCGCGGCCAGGTCGCCGAATTCGACCGTGTGATCATCGAAACCACCGGCCTCGCCGACCCGGCGCCGATCCTGCAGACGCTGCTGACCGATCCGCTGGTGTCAGCCCGGTTACGCCTGGATGGCGTCGTTGTGACGGTCGATGCGGTGAGTGGCTGGACGACGCTCGACCGGGAAGAAGAGGCGGTGCGGCAGGTGGTCCTGGCCGATCGCCTGCTGCTGACGAAGAGCGATCTCGCCGATTCAGAGATAGCGTCGCGTCTGGTGGATCGCTTGCGCGCGCTCAATCCCGGCGCGCCCATTATCCAGACGGTGAATGGCACAATCGACCCCGATACGCTCTTCGATATCGGCCCGGCGGACCGGGCTACGGCGCTGGCGATGCCGCACGATCATCATCACCGTGATCACATCCAATCCTTTAGCCTGACCTGGGACGGGCCGATTTCTGCCGCACGGCTGGAGAGTTGGCTTAAACACATCAAGGATGTCGCCAGCCCCGGCCTACTGCGCGTCAAAGGGCTGGTGAACATTGCTGGCGAACCGGGTCCAACGGTGATCCAGGGCGTGGGGCATATCTTTTCCCCGCGCGTGGCGCTTAAGGCGTGGCCTAGCGACGACCGGCAGACGCGGATGGTGTTCATAGGCCACAATCTGGACGAGCGAGAATTCCACAATCTCTTGTTATTGGCGGCTGCCGAAAGTTACTCGCAGTGACTCAGCGCGAGTTTCACCGCCGCGCCAACGATGCCAGGATCGTCCGTAGCGGGAATGAGAACGGTCTTATCTTCGGGTAGATCCCACCAAAATTCGGGCTTTTTGTCGCGCTTATGCGGCGTGATGATGAGCCATCCCTCACGACATTCGGCAAGGCAATAGCGCATATTTTTGTATAGTTCGCGCTTGGTTTTATAGCGATAAGTCGTCATGACATTTTCATGCCATCGCTTGTCGGCCGAGACGATGCGCTCGAAGTCATAGAAATCACGATCGTCGTCCGGATGGATGAAGCGACTTCTGTCCAGCATCTCCACGAGAGCTTGTCCTACCGCCGTTTCCGACGCGTTAGGTTCCAGGTAAAGCACACAAACTTCATTTTCCGGCAGGTGTCGCCGATAGCCGGAATGCGGCGTGATCGCGACAAACCGGTCGGTGACATTGATCAATGCCCATTGTGTAAATGGAACCCAATCTGGGCGGAATGGTGGTTTACTCGGCGGCTTTATCATTTAATCCTCGTAACTACGACAGAGACATTGTGGGATTTTCCGTATTCAACGGCTTTAACAATCTGCTGTTGTTGCTCGGATGAAAGATAATCACGGACCGCAAGTTTTATCGTTTTTGGGCCGATTCGATCTGGAACTAGGTCATAGCTCTTGCGTGGCGTAATATAGTTTTCGGCGGTATCTACGTATCATTTTATTGTAGAGAAAATTTCTCCCGGATCATTTAGATAAGTATAGCTCAGCGGGTCGAGAAGTTTCTCGCTTATCGCTTCTGAAGTTGAATCTCTGAATTTATCAAATGTTTTACTGTTGTAACCAATTTTCCGAGCATCAGGGTCAATCTGACTATTATAGGTTTCCCATGCGAGCCCCCTAGTAGCAATGTTGGGATCGTCCCAGGGAATGCTGGCCTCTGTGTTATCAACGACGCGACTGAATATGCCGGCGTGAGGAAGCTCGGCAGGCGGAGTGACCTGCTCCTCTGACGACGCGGGTCGTTCGAAAGGACCAGCTTCACTTTCGGACACGTGTCCGACTGAAGGAGCCCGAAAGGGAGCATCCGGCTGGTCTTGGCCGTTTACGCCGAAACCGACATCCAGCATCGTCGGCGGTAAGCCGTCGTGAGCGGATACGACCCCACTATGGATCGCGCCCTCGTAGAGTGTCTGCGCGGCCGAGAGCAGGTTGGCTTGCGCCTCGAAAGGCTTGTTGTCGTGACCAAACCAGAACGAAAGCCGGCTCTGCAGGAAGTCATATTCGGCGCGAGCCGCCGCCTGCTCTTCCGGAGTCAGATTCTGGCCTTGGCGGCCAAGCTGATCTCCGAACTGAATGACCTGCTTGGCGAACGCGACGGGGCCTAGATCATCATATTTTTGCTGTAGCGCTGGACGGTCGTCCGCCGGTTCGTCGTTGAGATCTTCGTCCGGGTCGTCGAACGCTGTATCTTCGTCATCTTCTGGAGTGAAACCGGCTGGTATCTGCGGAAGGCTGTCTTGGCCGCTTGCATCGGCCCCATCATCGCTGGTCCAGCGCCCATACCGGTCTCTCGCTTCGTCCGGATTGTATTTGTGTAGGCATTCCTCGGCATTCGCGAGCCGTACCGCATCGTCCCAATCCAGTTCCGATAAGCGTGTCAGGACGGCAGCATTCGCGGCGTGAGCGAGGTCCCCACGGTCGAGCGCGCGGGCGATGGCATCGAAGGCAGGCAGCAATTCGGCGGCCGCTAGTTCTGCGCCGTATGCCGCCGCAAGGAGCGCTTCAATCTCACCGGTCGGCCGAGGGACGAATCCGGTGTCGGATTTCTGAACCAGCGGAACGCCCGCGAGCGAGAGTCCTGTTTCGGTGCAGCTTAGACCTAGCGCGCCTGGTTCATTGGTTAGCCTGAAGTTCCTCGTAATAATGCCCATATAGCCTCCAGATTACAGTTCATCTTATGTTCTTATTTCGTTTTTGTCAAGCGCCTAGTATTCTGGGGGCGTCAAGAGGGGAGGACAGCGATGACTGATGGAAAATTGACCGGCAAGGTCGCAATCGTAACTGGAGCGGGGCAGGGCGCCGGGATGGGGGCTTCGCTGGCAATGGCGGCGGAAGGCGCGGCGGTCGTGTTGTTCGGCCGGACCTTCTCCAAGGTCGAGAAGGTAGCAGCGGAGATTATCGCTCGCGGAGGCAAAGCCGTCCCGTTCGGGGGCGACGTCACGCGGGAATCAGACATCGCGGCGTGCATCGATCTAACGCTCGCCACCTATGGCCGGATCGACATCCTGGTGAACGCCGCGCAATCGCCCGAGATGCGGACGTCAAAGCTGCTCGACATCAGCCTTGAGGATATCTTCGAACTCTGGAATTCGGGCGCGGCGGCGACGCTGCTCTTCATGCGGGCGGTGCATCCGCACATGGTCAAGGCCGGCGGCGGCTCGATCGTCAATTTCGGCAGCGGCGCGCAATACGGACCGGCGCATTACGGCGTCTATGCCGGGGTCAAGGCGGCGATCGAGAAGATCAGCCGCGCCGCGGCGATGGAATGGGCCAAGGTAGGTATCCGGGTGAACACGGTGGTGCCGATGGTCAATTCACCGGCCAACGACGCCGATCCCACCAGCAACGAGACGCTGGAGCGTATCATCCCGCTGCGCCGCATCGGCGACCCAGAGCAGGATATCGGCCGCCCCATCGCCTTCCTGGCCAGCGAGGAGAGCGCGTATATTACTGGATCGGTTCTGATGCTGGACGGCGGGCTCAGCTATTTAAGCTGAGCGGCCCAACCCGCACCGCCTTCATTCGTCGCACGACCCCACGACAACAACCGGGAGCTCGCCGGTAAAGGTAACTTGAACCCTGCTTTCCGACGGGATGGGGCGGCCACTCTGTAGCTGCGGCTGGAACTGCCAAAGCGGGAAAACCTTCATTGTGGCGGCGGCGAACCCAAATTGTTTGGGGCCTTCGTCGACGACGCGTGGGTCTCGAACCAGGCCACTCTCGTCTATGGTAAATGAGATTGTAACGTACCCTTCCTGATGAATTCTCTGAGCATAATCCGGATAGTCAGGACTGAACTCGGCTAAGACCTTCGGATCGAAACAGTGCGGATGTTTGCCGTAAAAGAGGAGCGAGAGGTTCAGGCGGTGAAGCCCCAGATCGACCGGCACTGATTCGCTTTGTTCTTCTTCGTGGAGCAGAACAGCTTCGCGCGCGCGGGCGATGGCAGTGTCCATTTCGATGAATTGCCACGCAAGGATGGCCGTGGCGGCCATCACGATGCCGACGAGGACAAAACCGACTAGGTCCCGCATATTCACTCTGGCTTCTTGCCTGCCTTATTCCGATTTCTTGTTGTTTGTCTCTGGTCCGCGGGATGTTGCCGGAATCCGGTAGCTCTTAAGCCTTCCCCACCTTCGCCAGATATTCTACCCGGAGCTCCCGCTTCAGCACCTTCCCGGCCGCTGACAGCGGCAGCGGTTCCTCGCGGATATCGACGCTGCGCGGCGACTTATAATGCGCGATCTTCGACCGGCAGTGAGCAATGATGTCCGCGGCACTCAGCGTCTGGCCGGGATGCAGGATCACGACTGCGTGGACCGTCTCGATCCATTCCTCGTGCGGGATGCCGATCACCGCGCAGGACTGCACGGCAGGGTGTTGGGCGATGACGTTCTCGACCTCGACGGAATAGATGTTCTCGCCGCCGGAGATGATCATGTCCTTCACGCGGTCGACGATATAGACGAAGCCGTCCTCATCCATGAAGCCGCCGTCGCCGGTGTGCATCCATCCGCCCTTCAGCGCCTTCTCGGTTTCCTCCGGCCAGTTCCAATAGCCCATCATCATGTTGGGCCCGCGCATCAGCACCTGGCCGACCGTGCGGCGCGGCACCTCGTTGTCGTCCTCGTCGCAGACGATGATCTCGACACCGGGGATCGACCGTCCGGCTGCCTTATGCCGGCCCTTTTCGCGGTTCTCGCCCAGCAAATTCTCGTGCCGCAGGCAGGCCGCCAGCGGCGACAGTTCCGTCATGCCATAGCACTGGACGAACTTGGTGTGCGGCAACGCGGCCAGCGCCTTGTTCAGCAAGGCTTCGGTGATCGGCGAGGCGCCATAGAGGCATTGCTTGAAGGACGAGGTGTCGTAGTCCTTGAACTTCGGGTGCTCGATCAGCCGCTGGATCATGGTCGGCACCAGCAGGCTTTCGGTCACGCCTTCCTTTTCGATCGCCTGCAGCACCTGCTCGGCGTCGAAGCCGGGCATCAGGACGGTGGTCGCGCCGCTGGCCATGCAGGAGACGAAGGGCCAGATGCCGCCCGTGTGGAACATCGGCATCGCGGTCATGTAGATCGCGTTCTCGGTGAACAGCCCGTCCGCCAGGCTGGAGATGCCGCAGGCCACCGAGTTGGCGTGGGACAGCATCACGCCCTTCGACCGGCCGGTCGTACCGCCTGTATAGTTGATCGTGAACAGGTCCTGCCGCGTGCGGCCGACATCCTCCGCCGGCTGGGACGCCGCGATCAGCGTCTCGTAATCGACCATGTCCGCCGGGCAGCGGCCCTCGCCGGCATAGATCGTCCTGACGCCGAGTTCCGCTGCCAGCGCGCGGCCGATCTCCAGATTGCCGTCGTCCAGCAGCAGCAGCTTCGGCGCGGATTCGCGCAGCGCGTCGCGCAATTCGTTGATGTTCCAACGGAAATTCAGGCCGACGATGACGCCGCCGATCCACGGCGTGGCGATCAGCGTCTCGGAATAGCGGTCGTTATTGTCCATGATCGCGGCGACCCGGTCGTCGGCCTCGACGCCCAGCGCCCTGAATCCGCCGGCCAGGCGCGTCACGCGCTCATGGAACTGCCGCCAGGTCTGCCGCCGGTCGCCGAAGATCAGCGCCGTGTGGTCGCCGCGCGTCTGCACCGCACGGCGCAGCAAATACGAAATACCCATAGAGCCCCTGAACTCCCCGTCTTCAGTCCCTCATCGCGGCCCACCGCCAGCGAAGTCTATTTCAGCAATTCGCCGCTGATGATCAGCTTGCGCACTTCGGTCGTGCCGGCGCCGATCTCCAGCAGCTTGGTGGCGCGGAACAGCCGGTTGATCTCCGACTCCCAGATATAACCGTATCCGCCGAAAATCTGCACGGCTTCGTCCAGCACCTTGTTCATCGTTTCGGCCGTGTACATGACCGAGGCCGCGGTCAGCGCATGGATCTGGCCGCGCCCGCCCTCGCCGCTTTCCACCGCGTTGGCTGCGGCCAGGACGCGATAGTTGAAGGTGCGCATCGTCTCGACCCAGACATAGATGTCGGCCAGCTTGGACTGGATCATCTGGAAGCTGGAGATCGGCTTGCCGAACTGCACGCGCGTCTTGGCGTAGTCGATGCAAAGGTCTAGCGCCCGCTCGGCGATGCCCAGGCAGATGGGTGAGATCATGGCGCGCTCGAGGTCCAGCCCGCTCATGACGATGGAGACGCCCTTGTTCTCCTCGCCCACCAGGTTGGCCGCCGGCACGCGGCATTCATCGAACACCAGTTCGCCGGTCTGGCTGCCGCGGAAGCCCATCTTGGTCAGCTTCTGCGCCACTCGGAAACCGGGCATGTCCTTCTCGATGATGAAGGCGGAGATGCCGTGCGCGCCCTTTTCCGGCGCGGTCTTGGCATAGACCAGCAAGATGTCGGCGACCGGGCTGTTGGTGATGAAGATCTTGGAGCCGTTGAGGACGTAATGGTCGCCGTCGCGCCGCGCGGTCGTGCGCATCGATCCCAGCGCGTCCGACCCTGCGCCCGGCTCGGTCAGGCCCAGCCCGCCGATCAGCTTCCCGCTGCACAGACCGGGCAGGTATTTCTCCTGCTGCTCCGGGCTGGCGTTACGGAAGATGTTGTTGGCGCACAGATTTTCATGCGCCACCCAGGACAGCCCCAGCGCATGGTTCCAGCGCGAAAAGGCCTGCAGCACCAGACCGCTGGTGAACAGGTCGCTGCCGATGCCGCCCAGCTCCGGCGGCATGGTGATTCCGAAATATCCGTCCTGGCCCAGCTTGCGGAACGCCGCGTCCGGCCACGACTCGTTCGCGTCCATTTCTTCCGCCAGAGGATAAAGCTCGTTGCGCGCATAGGTGTCTGCGGCGTCGAGCACCTCTTGCTGATCCGGCGACAGCTCGAACAGCGACGTGGCGTTGGCAAACGATGTTTCGGCCTGGCTCATGAAACGATCCCCTGGGGCGGTTTTTCAGGCCGCCGGATTTGTGTCGCGAAAATTAGTGAGCCTTCCTCATCATGTCCATCGGTTTGTCGATTGCGTGGCAACGCCGCCATATGCTAACCGCTACGCGACGAGGCGAATTTGGCCGAAAACCGGGGAAGGGCTCCGCAGAGACCTGGAATGAGTTTGGCTCACGAAGACATGAAGCGGATCGCCCGCTACCGCGTTTTTCGGCGGTTTTCGGGCCTATGAGCGCACCGGTCGCCGTTGCGTCGGCCTTGCCGCGCCGGCAGGTCTTCCGCCTGCCACGGGCGCAGCGGATGGCCGACATCCTGCTGACCGCCCGCCAAGTCTTCTGTGAGAAGGGCTACAGCGACGCCGTGCTGGCCGAAATCGCCGAACGCGCGGGCGTTGTCGAAGGCACGATCTATCGCTATTTCACCGGCAAGCGCGACCTGCTGATCAAGGTGGTCGAGCATTGGTACGAGGAGATGCTGACCGATTACGATCGGCAGCTCGAAGGCATCCGCGGCACATGGAACCGCCTGCGCTTCATGGTCTGGCGCCACCTGACCGTCATTCATAACGACCCGGCCATGTGCAGGCTGGTGTTCAGCGAGCTGCGCTCCGACCTCGACTATCGCGACACTGCCGTGTTCGAGCTCAACCGCGAATACACCAACCGCACACTGGCGATCATCCAGGACGCGATGGACAGCGGCGAGTTCCGCACCGGCGTGCCGCTCAGGATTGTCCGGGACATGATCTACGGCGGGGTCGAGCATCACATCTGGGCGTTCCTGCGCGGCGAGGGCGATTTCTCGCCCGAAGACTCCGCCGACGCCGTCACCGACATCGTCTATCGCGGCCTGGTCCGCCAGGGCGCCGCGATCGACCGCGGCGAACAGGCGGTCCGCCGGCTGGAAGAGGTTGCCGAACGGCTCGAAAAGGCCGCCGGCCAAGTCACAACAATCGAATCGGAAATGTCTCGTACCACTGGAAAAGCGACATGCTGAAAAAAGTCCTCATCGCCAATCGCGGCGAGATCGCCTGCCGGGTGATCCGAACCTGCAAGAAGCTCGGCATCCCGACCGTCGCGATCTACCACCATGAAGATCGCCTGGCGCCGCACGTGACGCTGGCGGACACGGCGGTCCAGCTGAAAGGCGACGTGCCGACCGCGGCCTATCTCGACCAGGATCAGATCATCGCGATCTGCCAGGCAAACGAGGTTGACGGCATCCATCCGGGCTATGGCTTCCTGTCGGAAAATGCCGGTTTCGTCGACAAGGTGACTGCCGCCGGCATTTCCTTCATTGGCCCTGACGCCGTCAGCATGAAACTGATGGGCGACAAGATCCGCTCGCGCGACTTCGCCCGCGACCACGGCGTGCCGGTGGCGCCCAGCGCGATGCAGGACGGCGATCTGGAGGACTTCCTGAAGAAGGCCGAACAGGTCGGCTTCCCGCTGCTGATCAAGGCGTCGGCCGGCGGCGGCGGCAAGGGCATGAAGATCGTGCGCGAAGCTTCCGAGCTGAAGGAGCAGATCACCACGGCGGCCAGCGAGGCGCAGCGTTATTTCGGCGACAGCCGGGTCTATGCCGAACGTCTGGTCGAGCTTCCGCGCCACATCGAAGTGCAGGTGCTGGGCGACGGCAAGGGCAACGTCGTCCATCTGTTCGAGCGCGAATGCTCGCTGCAGCGCCGCTATCAGAAGATCGTCGAGGAATCGCCGGCGCCGAACCTGCCGCGCGAGCTGCGCGACCGGATCTGCAAGGCGGCGGTCGATCTCGCCAAGGCCGCGAACTACAAGAATGCCGGCACGGTCGAGTTCATCCTGGGTGCCGACGGTGAGTTCTATTTCCTGGAGATGAACACCCGCCTGCAGGTCGAGCATCCGATCACCGAAGAGGTTGTCGGCGTCGATCTGGTCGAGGCGCAGCTCAAGGTCGCTTCCGGCGAGGGCCTGCCCTTCAGGCAAGAGGATCTCAGGCAGACCGGCTGGGCGATCGAATGCCGCATCAATGCCGAGGAGCCGGAGAGGGATTTCCGCCCCGCCATCGGCCGCATCGCCAAGCTGAACGTGCCGGCGGGCGACGGCGTTCGCTTCGATGCCGGTATCGTCGAGGGGCAGGCGGTGACCCCGGCCTTCGACTCCATGCTGGCCAAGCTCATCACCTATGGCGCGACCCGCGAGGAAGCTGCCAAGAAGATGGAAAAGGCGCTGACCGATCTCGTGATGCTCGGCGTGCCCAACAACATCGACTATCTGGCGCGCATCATGCGCAACAAAGCGTTCCTGTCCGGCAAGCTCCACACCGGATTTCTGCCGCAGGAGGCCGGCGAATTGATCGCGCCGGAGCCGACCGCGGAAGAATCGATCGCGGCGGTTCTCGCAGCCGCCTTCGTCGATCCCGATTTCCGCCGCATCGCTTTCGAGATCCCCGAACCGCACGCCTCCATCGGCTTCTGGCGGAACTAAGGACAGCACCATGTCTTATGAAATGCTTCTGAACGAGCAGGACGTCTCGCTCGAAATCACCGCCCGCCGGCCCGACCTTCGCATCAAAAGCGGCGATCTGGTCCACACCGTGTCCGAGGTGCCGTCCGTCGGCGCCGCTTTCGAGGTGGTGATCGACGGAAAGACCCATACCGGTTGGCGCGCCGTTGTCGGCGACGAAGTCTTCGTCCGGATCGGCACCCGTACCTTCGTCGTTGGCCTGCCGCAGGCGCAGTTGCGCGCCCATTCGAAGGGCAAAGGCGGCGACGCGTTGCACGCCGACATGCCGGGCACGGTCATCGCGCTCCATACCGAAGAAGGCGCTGAGGTGAAGGCCGGCGACAAGCTGATCACCATCGAGAGCATGAAGCTTCAGGTCGGCCTCGTCGCCCCGCGCGACGGCACGATCGAAAAGATCCATGTCCCTGCCGAAACCGCATTCGACCGTGGCGCGACGCTGATTTCGTTCGTCGCCCTGGCCGCACCAGACGCACCGCCAGCCAAATCTACTGGGACTTGATCCGATGACCATCATCAAATCCAACCTCAGCACGAGCTCCGAGGAATTCCGCCAGCGCTATGCGCACAACAAAAAGGCCGTGGCCGAACTGCGCGAGATGCAGCGCGTGGCGCGCCATATCCGGCCGCAGCGCGACCTGGACCGGCTGTCAAAGCAAGGCAAGATGCTGCCGCGCGAGCGCCTGGAAAAGCTGCTCGATCCCGGCACGCCGTTCCTGGAATTCTCCACCCTGGCGGCCAACCGCGCCTATAACGGTGAATCGCCCAGCGCGTCCTGCATCACCGGCATCGGCACGATCTCCGGCCGTGAGGTCGTCATCCATGCCGACGATTCGTCGGTGAAGGGTGGCGCCTGGTATCCGCTGACGGTGAAGAAGATCGTTCGCGCGCTTGAGATCGCCTTGGAAAACCATCTGCCGATGGTCCATCTGTGCGACAGCGCCGGTGGCCAGCTGCAACTGCAGTCCGACCTGTTCCCCGACAAGCATCTGGCCGGCCGCATGTTCCGTCACCAGGCGATGATGAGCAAATACGGGATCAAACAGCTGGCCCTGGTCTTCGGTCAGTGCACCGCCGGCGGTGCCTATATCCCCGGCCTGTGCGACTACAACGTGATCGTGCGCGGCACTGGCGCCGTTTTTCTGGGCGGTCCGCCGCTCGTCAAGGCGGCGACGGGCGCGATCGTGACGTCCGAAGAGCTGGGCGGCTGTGACATGCACACCCAGGTTTCGGGTACCTGCGACTATCCCGCCGACAACGAGGACGATGCCATCCGCATCGGCCGCGATATCGTCGCGCAGTGGGAACTGCCCAAGAAATGGTCGATCCAGCAGGCTGTGCCCGAAGCGCCCCTTTATGACCCGGATGAGCTCTACGGTATCATCCCGGACGACATCAAAAAGGGCTTCGAGATGCGCGAGGTCATCGCCCGCATCGTCGATGGCAGCCGCTTCCACGAATACCAGCCGGCCTATGGTACGACGCTGGTCTGCGGTTACGCCCATATCTGGGGCTACAAGATCGGCATCCTGGCCAATAACGGCATCCTGTTCAACGACAGCTCGCTCAAGGCCGCGCACTTCATGGAGCTGTGCAACCAGAACAACACGCCGCTGCTGTTCCTCCAGAACATCACCGGCTTCATGATCGGCACGGACTACGAGCGCGCCGGCATCACCAAGGATGGCGCCAAGATGATCATGGCGCAGGTCGGTTCCCACGTGCCGAAATTCACCGTGATGTGCCATGCCTCCTTCGGCGCCGGCAATTACGGCATGTGCGGCCGCGCCTATGACGGGCGCTTCCTGTTCACCTGGCCGAACCACCAGATCGGCGTCATGGGCGGCGAGCAGGCGGCCAACACGCTGGCCGAGGTGAAGCTTAACCAGCTGAAGCGCAACGGCCAGGAAGTGACCGACGCGATCCTGAACGAGGTTCGCACCCAAACGCTGAAGGCCTACGAGACCCAGACCAGCGCCTATTACTCGACCTCGGAACTGTGGGATGATGGCATCCTCGATCCGGTCGATACGCGCAACGCGCTCGGCATGGCGATCTCCGCCTCGCTCAACGCGCCGCTCGGCGATCGGGGCTACGGCGTCTTCAGGATGTAATGATGCAAGGTCAGTTCCGCCTCGAAGGCAAGGACGAGTATCCGCACCAGCCGGACGCCTCGCCCAATTTCAACGAGAGCGTCTACACCAACGCCTTCGACAGCAAGTTGCAGGTCGGTGGCTGGGCGCGGGTGGGCAATCGGGTGAACGAGGGCTATGCCGAGCTGTCGGTCGTGCTCTACCTGCCCGATGGGCGGGTGGCCTGCCAGTTCGGCCGGCCGGCGATCACCGCGAACGACAAGTTCGTCGCCGACGGCCTGTCGGTAGAGGTTGTCGAGCCGCTGAAGCGCATCACCATGCGCTATGACGGCGAACTGATGCTGCTGGACGATCCGGAGGTGCTGCGCAACCCGAAGCTGCTCGGCAGCGCGCCGCGCGTACCGGGCAGCCTGGTGTTCGAACAGACCGGCATCTCCCCCCTGCACGGCGGTTCGCCTCTGTCGGCCGCGCAGGAGACGATGTATGGCCGCGATTTCTCGCTGAACCATTTCAACCAGCACACCAAGGTGGCCGGCCATATCCGTGTCGGCGACCAGCGGTGGGACTTCACCGACGCGCGCGGCTGGCGCGACCATAGCTGGGGTCCGCGCTATTGGCAGGTCATCTATTGGTACCGCCTGTTCCTGTGCAGCTTCGACAGCGGCCGGGCGTTCATGCTGCTCAAGATCACCGACAAGGCAGGCAAGTCCCGTCGTGTCGGCGTGTTGCTGGTCGACGGCCGGTACGAGGAGATCCTCGACATGGATGTCACGACCGTGTGGAACGACAAGCAGGATCCTGTGAAGGTGACGTTGGGCGTGCGCACCGCCGATCGGCGGGAGGTGATCGAGGGCGAGGTGCTGACCCTGGCTCCCTTGCGCAATCGCCGTCAGGCGGGTGAGGAGGTCCTGGTCTCGCGCATCGCAGAGGGCTTCACCCGTTTCACCTGGAACGGCGAGGTCGGCTACGGCATGACCGAATATATCGAGCGCATCGAGGACGGGAAGCTGGCGGGTTTCCCGCTGTGACGGTCGGCTGAAGCATGTCCGACGAAGTCGACGATATCCGCCGCGCGGTCAGGCGGCGATTCGGCAACGATGCCGAGATCGAAAACATCGTCATCCCCACGCTGGGTGGGGTGAACCGCACTGTCCTGTTCGATCTGACTCATGGCGGCAGCACCCGTCGACTGGTGTCGCGGCAGGAGACCTATTCGGCGGAGGACAATCCGTTCCTGCCGGCCACCTTGCAGTTCAAGGTGATGAAGGTCGCCTTCGACGAAGGCGTGCCTGTGCCGGAGCCGGTCTTCGAATATGACGAGGCCGATGGCATGGGGAACGGCTTCGTCACCGGTTTCGTTGCCGGAGAGACAATGCCGCAGCGCATCTTCCGCGCCGTCGACACGGACGCGCGGCTGAAGATCGCGACCGATCTGGCCGGCCTATTGGCCAAGCTGCACACGATCGATGTCGCCAAAGCGCCGTTCCTGGAGTCGATCCCGGACAGCAAGGACATCGTCGGCAATTACCTCAACCTGTTCGACAGCTATGCCGAGGCGCATCCGGCGATTGAGCTGGGCTTCCGCTGGCTGGAGCGCAACAAGGCCCCGGCCGCGCGGCGTTGCATCGTCCATGGCGATTTCCGCACCGGCAATTTCATGGTGGGGCCCGAGGGCGTGCGCGCCGCGCTCGATTGGGAATGCGCCCATATCGGGCAGGGACCCGAGGATTTCGGCTGGCTCTGCGTGCGTTCCTGGCGTTTCGGGCAGGTCGACCTGCCGGTTGGTGGCTTTGCAGAGCGCGCGCCGGTCTATGCCGCCTACGAGGCGGCGGGCGGCGACCGGATCGACCCGGAAATCGTCCGCTTCTGGGAGATATTCGGCTTGGTGCGCTGGGCGATCTATAATGTCATGCAGGCCTTCGCCCATGTTGAGCGCGGCCGCCGCGGGGTTGCTTTCGCCGCGATGGGCCGCAATACCAGTCTGGTCGAGTACGAGCTTCTGATGACGCTCGCCGGCCACTATCATTGAGGATCTAGGCGATGAGCCAGGACCGCCCGTCGATCAACGACCTGCTGCTGACCGTTCAGAAATTCCTGGACGATACCGGACCGACGCTCTCGGGCGAGGCCAAGTACCATGCGCAGGTCTCGTCCTACCTACTCGGCATCTGCGAGCGCGAATTGCGCCTCGCGGGCGACTTCGATCGCAAGGAAGTCGCGGCTCTGTCCGCGTTCCTGAAATCCGAGGCGCCGCTGCCGGAGATGACGGAGGCGCTGTGCAGCAACATCCGCGCCGGGAAGCTCGACGACCGGTGGGACGAATTGCTCGATCTCGTCCTCAAACAGACGATCGACAAGGTGAAAGTCGTGCGGCCGGGGCATCTGGCCCCGATGCACCGTGACGCATAAAGGGGAAAGCCGATGACCGAGAAGCGCATCAAGTTCACCGTCGCCGACAAGGTCGCGCGGATCACGTTGGCCAATCCGACCGGCTACAACGTAATGGACATGTCGTTCTGCCGGGAGCTCGGGCAGGCGGCGATCGCCTGCGAAACCAACCCGGACATCAAGGTCATTCTGATCGAAGCCGAAGGCGACGTGTTCAGCATGGGCGGGGACATCCAGACCTTCGTCAAGGAGAAGGACCGGGTCAACGCCTATGTCCTCGAGATGGCGACCCAGATTCATATTGGCGTCGCCGGTCTGCGCCGCGCCGCTGCCCCGGTGATCGCGGCGGTCAATGGCACCTGCGCGGGCGGCGCGTTCAGCTTGATCGCGGGCGCCGACGTGGTGATCGCCAAGCGGTCAGCCAAGTTCAACCCGGCCTTCACCAAATGGGGCCTGACGCCTGATGCCGGCGGCACCTATTTCTTCCCGCGCGTCGCGGGCTTCCGCAAGGCATTCTGGATCATGGCGACCAATCCAAGCCTGACGGCTGAGGAGGCGGCGGAGATCGACCTGGTGACCAAGGTGGTCGATGACGAAGCTTTCCGGGACGAGGTGGAGAAGGTCGTCCGCCAGTTCGCCGATTCCGCCCCGGGTGGGCTTGCGGGGCTGAAGGCGCTGTTCCGCGCCAGCCTTAGCAACACGCTGGACGACCAGCTGAATCTGGAGGCGCGCTCGGTCGCCGCGCGCTGCGCCGATCCGGCTACGATGGCACGCCTTGAAGGTTTCCTGGCGAAAAAGAAGTAGGGAGCCTTACGAGGCTTTCGGCGCGGTCAGCCGGATGATGACGTCGACGCGGGACAGTTCCGTGCCGGCGGGCGGCGGCGGCAGCTTGGACAGCGTCACATGGTCGGCCGGGATGTCGGTCAACTCGCCATTGCCTTCGAAGAAGAAATGGTGGTGGTCCGACGCGTTGGTGTCGAAATAGACCTTGCCCGGCGCGACCAGAACCTCGCGCAGCAGCCCGCGCTTGGTGAAGTGGCGCAGCGTGTTGTAGACGGTCGCCAATGACACCGACACGTTCGCCTGGGTTGCCTCGCCATGCAGCGATTCGGCACTCAGGTGCCGTTCACCCTTGCCGAATACCAGCGACGCCAGCTCAAGACGCTGGCGCGTCGGGCGCAACCCGGCCTTGGCAAGGCGTTCGGCGGGAGACACAGAGTCGATAACCATTCGCATAATATGGCGTGATTTTGCACACATTTGAAGCCCATGGTTGTGGGCCCCGAATTTTGCACGCCTCAGGCGATTACCGGCCCTAGTCGCCCGTGCGAATCCGCTCGACCAGCTGCTCCACCGAGGGGATGAAGCCGTTGGAATAGAACGGGTCGTCATGGAAGCGATAGGCGTTGTGCCCCGCGAACATCAGCTGATGTTCCACATCCTCGGAATGGCTGATGTTCTGCAGTGTCTTCTGGATGCAGTAGGAGCGGGGATCGGCCTTCTTGCCGGTGGTCCCGGCCTCGTTCTGCGACCAGTTCGAGAACTGGCAGGCCGACAGGCAGCCCATGCATTCGATCTGGTCGGTCAGGATCTCGTTGGCCTTTTCCGGCGTCACGAAGATCACCGTGTTGTCCGGCGTCTTCATGCCCTGGCTATAGCCTTGCGCGACCCAGGCTTCCGCCCGGCTGCGGTCATGCTCGGTCAGGAACACCACGCGGCCGCGTCGGCCGATCGGGAATTCGACGCTGTGGTCGCCCACAGGCTCGATCGAGAATGCGACCTGGCGCTCGCTTCGTTCCTGCAGCTCGTGCATGAACGGGTTGATCACCGCCGACGAGTAGAAGCCGGTCGGACTGAATTTATTCAGCAGCACGTCGCCCGGCTTCAGCGTGCGCAGGCGTTCGCGCCATGCGTCGGAGATCGGGCTTTCCCGGGTCAGCAGCGGCCGCGTGCCGAACTGGAAGGCGATCGGGCCCAGGTCCGGGTTGTCGATCCAGTCTTCCCATTCGCGCAGGTACCAGACGCCGCCGGCCATCACGATCGGAATATGGCCGAGGCCGAACTCGCGCATCGTCTGGCGTAGCGCCAGAACGCGCGGGAACGGCGGCTCCGGCCGCTGCGGGTCTTCGCTGTTCGACAGGCCGTTATGGCCGCCGGCCAGCCACGGGTCCTCGTAGACCACGGCGCCCAGCCATTCCGGAAAGCGGTTATAGGCGCGCTTCCACAGCGCGTTGAACGCGCGGCCGGACGACACGATAGGATAATAATAGAGGCCGTATTCGGCGCAGAGTTCCGCCAGGCGATAGGGCATGCCGGCGCCGCAGGTGACGCCGTGGATCAAACCCTTCGCCCCTTCCAGAACACCGTTCAGGATACGCTCGGCGGCCGCCATCTCCCACAGCACGTTCATGTGGATGCGGCCTTTCCCACCGGCGCGCTCATGCGCGACCTGGGCCTGCGTGATTCCGCCCCGGATCGCGTAGGCGATCAACTCTTCGTGGCGTTCACGCCGCGTGCGGCCGTAATAATGCTGAGGAATGAAATTGCCGTCAGCGTCATAGCTGTCAGGATTGACGCCGGAAAACGTGCCGACGCCGCCGGCCGCCGCCCAGGCGCCTGAGCTTTCGCCATTGGACACTGCGATGCCTTTGCCGCCTTCGATGAGGGGCAGGGCCTCCGCTCCCGAAATCATGATGGGATTGAGTGTCTTCAAACAGCCCTCCATCCGGACGCATCCGATGCAGCCGGATTCGTCGCCGGCCCCTTCGGTTATATAGGGACGTCCTTCGGTATTGGGAGACTGGGACCGCGACCCGTTGGCCGCGGCCCCTTTATGTCTCCGGTTACTCGGCGGCCTTTTGCGACAGGTCTTCGCCCGTCGCCTGGTCCACCACCTTCATCGACAGCTTGATCTTGCCGCGGTCGTCGAAGCCGATGACCTTGACCTTGACCTCATCGCCCATGTTGACGACGTCGCTGGTCTTGTTGACCCGCTGCGGCGCCAGTTCCGAGATGTGGACGAGGCCATCGCGCGAACCCAGGAAGTTCACGAAGGCGCCGAAATCGACCACCTTCACGACTTTGCCGGTATAGATCACGCCCAGCTCGGGCTCGGCGACGATCCCCTTGATCCAGTTGATCGCGCGCTCCGACGCCGCTGCGTCAGACGACGCAACCTTGACCGTGCCGTCGTCGTTGATGTCGATCTTGGCGCCGGTCACTTCGGTGATCTCGCGGATCACCTTGCCGCCGGTGCCGATCACTTCACGAATCTTGTCCTTGGGGATGTTGATCACGGTGATGCGCGGCGCGTTCTCGTTCACGCCTTCGCGCGCCGAGGTGAGGGCCTTGGACATTTCGCCCAGGATGTGGACGCGGCCTTCCTGCGCCTGCGCCAGGGCGATGCGCATGATCTCCTCGGTGATCGAGGTGATCTTGATGTCCATCTGCAGCGCGGTGACGCCGGCTTCGGTACCCGCGACCTTGAAGTCCATGTCGCCCAGGTGATCTTCGTCACCCAGGATGTCGGAGATGACCGCAAAACGGTCGCCTTCCTTGATCAGGCCCATCGCGATGCCGGCAACCGGGCGAGCCAAAGGCGCGCCGGCGTCCATCAGGGCGAGGGAGGAGCCGCAGACTGTCGCCATCGACGACGAACCGTTGGACTCGGTGATCTCCGACACGATGCGGATCGTGTAGGGGAAGTCTTCCTTCTTCGGCAGAACGGCGTGCAGCGCACGCCAGGCCAGCTTGCCGTGGCCGATTTCGCGGCGGCCGGGTGAGCTCATGCGGCCCGCTTCACCGACCGAGTAGGGCGGGAAGTTGTAATGCAGCATGAAGGCTTCGCGGTACTCGCCGGTCAGCGCGTCGATTATCTGCTCGTCCTGGCCGGTGCCCAGCGTGGTCACGACCAGTGCCTGGGTTTCGCCGCGGGTGAACAGCGCGGAACCGTGCGCGCGCGGCAGGATGCCGACTTCGCTGACGATCGGGCGGATCGTCTTGGTGTCGCGGCCGTCGATGCGGACGCCGGTGTCCAGGATCTGGCCGCGGACGATGTCCGATTCCAGTTCCTTGAAGATCTTGCCGGCCAGCTGAACGTCGGTATCGGCGTTCTCGGCGACCAGGGCCTCGATCATCTTCTTCTTGGCCGCGCCGACCTTCTCATAGCGGTTCTGCTTGACCCGCTCTTTATAGCCGGCGTCGATGTCGCCGCCGACCAGGGCCAGGATCTTCGCCTTCAGCGGATCATGCTCCGGGCTCGCTTCCGGAAGCGTCCAGGGCTCCTTGGCGCACATCTCGGCCAGGTCGATGATCAGGTTGATCACCGAAGCGAATTGCTTCTGGCCGAAAGTGACGGCGCCCAGCATGACCTCTTCCGACAGCTCCTGCGCTTCGGATTCGACCATCAGCACGCCCTCGGCGGTGCCGGCGACGATCAGGTCCAATTTCGATTCGGGCAGCTGGCTCAGCGTCGGGTTGATGACGTATTCGCCGTTGATATAGCCGACGCGGGCGCCACCGATCGGGCCCAGGAACGGGATGCCCGACAGGGTCAGCGCCGCGGAGGTGCCGATCAACGCCGCGATGTCGGAATCGTTTTCCAGGTCGTGCGACAGGACGGTACAGATGACCTGCGTCTCATTGCGGAAACCGGGGGCGAACAGCGGACGGATCGGACGGTCGATCAGGCGGGAGGTGAGGACCTCCTTTTCCGTCGGGCGGCCTTCGCGTTTGAAAAAGCCGCCGGGAATCTTGCCGGCGGCGAATGTCTTTTCCTGGTAATGGACCGACAGCGGGAAGAAATCGATGCCCAGCTTGGGGCTCTTTTCCGCGACGACGGTGCAGAGGACGGTAGTCTCGCCGTAGGTGACGAGGACGGCGCCGTCAGCCTGACGTGCGACCTTGCCGGTTTCGAGTACGAGGCGGCGTCCGCCCCATTCCATCTCTTTGCGATAGATGTTGAACATAATAATCCTTTCAAGCCATCACCCGGGCCCGCCCTATTGCGGAATCCGGGTCGGAAATCGGCGGCCCCATTGCCGACAATCCCGCGTCGAATTGGTCTTCTCGACGTGGACCTTTATTGGCCCGCGCGCCTGCCGGTCAGGGACATCCCCGTGGGTGGCATGAATGGGCGCGCGAGCGATGCTGATCTGACGATGCCGAAAGGTTAGCGGCGCAGACCCAGGCGCTGGATGATCTCATCGTAGCGCGGGCGATGCTTGTTCTTCAGATAGTCGAGCAGACGGCGACGCTGTCCGACCATGACCAACAGGCCACGGCGGCTGTGAACGTCTTTCTTGTGCGTCTGCAGGTGTTCGGTAAGGTTCTTGATCCGCTCGGACAGGATCGCGATCTGCACTTCGGCCGAGCCGGTATCAGCTTCCGCCTTGCCGTACTCGACAACGAGTTCGGCCTTGCGTTCGTTCGTAATCGACATCGGGACTCCTTAGGGTTCGTAGTTGAAAACGCGCACCGGATGGGCTTCCGCGCTGTCGATACGCACCATCGCCACGGCCTTTCCCTGCCACAGGGCAAGGACAATACCGTGATCACGCCCTTCGGCTATCAGTTCAGCCAGCCAGTCGCGATGTTGGTGCGTGAAGAGACCGACAGCCTGTCCACATCTCAGCCGATGCGCTTCGTCTGCCGTCAGGGCCAGCGCCGGGATGTCGTCCAGCGCGGTCTCGATCGGCAGAATCTGCTCGGTTAGCCCGGCTATATCGCTCGGAAGCGCGTCAAAGTCCAGTGGGTAGGCCTCTTCGACGCGGAATTGTCCGACGGCGAGCCGTCTTAAAGCCACGACATGACCGAACGTTCCCAGCGTTTCGCCCATGTCGCGGGCCAGCGCCCGGACATAGGCGCCCTTGCCGGTTTCCATCTCGAACACCGCATGGTCGGCGTCCGTCCGCTCGATCAGGCGCAGACTGTGGATGTTCACAGGGCGCGGCTCCAGTTCCGCCGCCTCACCCGCGCGCGCCAGCGCATAGGAGCGCTGTCCGCCGATCTTGATCGCGGAAAAGACGGGCGGTGTCTGGAGGATTCTGCCGGTGAAGCGCGGCAAGACGGATTCGATATCCGAATGGCCCGGGCGCGCTGTGCTTTCCGACACGACTTCGCCCTCGGCGTCGTCGGTGTTGGTCGCCTGGCCCCAACGCACCGTGAAGCGATAGGTCTTCTGCGCATCCTGGATATAGGGAACGGTCTTGGTCGCCTCGCCCAGCGCGATCGGCAGGACGCCGGAGGCGAGCGGGTCCAGCGTGCCGGCATGGCCGACGCGCGCGGCGCCGGTGATCCGGCGAACCCGACCGATCGCCTGGGTCGATGTCGGGCCTACGGGTTTATCGAGGTTGAGCCAGCCATGGATCGGTAGGCCCTTACGGCGCCGCATCAGTCGGGTTCGGACTCGTCATCGTGGGCGAGGTCGCGCTGGACTTCGGGCAAATGCAAGATGCCCTCGATCCGCTCGGCATAGTTGAACGAGGTGTCGAGCGCGAACGAAAGGCGCGGCGCATGGCGCAGCTGCACCGCATGCGCCACCTGCGTGCGGAAAAAGACCGAGGCGCGGTTCAGCGCCGCCACGGTCGTCTCGACCTTCTGGCCGCCCAGCGGCATGACGAAGACCGTGGCATTGGTCAGGTCGGGGCTCACCTTGACCTCGGTCACCGTGACATTCGCGTCGCGCAGATCGGGATCGCGGGCGTGGTTATCGCGCAGGATACCGACCAGCGCATGGCGCAACTCCTCGCCGACGCGCAATTGGCGCTGGCTCGGGCCGGGTGCGGTTCCGCGTTCGCCATGACGGCGTCTCACAGACACGTTCTTCTTCCTTTAACGGTCGCGGGCGATCACTCGATCGTGCGCGCGACTTCCTCTACCTCGAAGGCCTCGATCACGTCGCCGACTTCGATGTTGTCGTAGTTCTCGAACGCCATGCCGCATTCGAACCCTTCACGGACCTCGCGCACTTCCTCCTTGAAGCGGCGCAGCGTCTTCAGCGTGCCCTCGTGGATCACTACGTTGTCGCGCAGCAGGCGGACCTTGGCGCCACGGCGGACCACGCCTTCGGTGACCATACAGCCGGCAACCTTGCCGGATTTGGTGACCACGAAAATCTGGCGGATTGCCGCATTGCCCAGGAAGTTCTCGCGCACCGACGGCGACAGCATGCCCGACAGCATCGCCTTCACGTCGTCGAGGATGTTGTAGATGATCGAGTAATAGCGAATCTCGACCCCGTCGCGCTTGGCCAGTTCACGGGCCTGCGCGTTTGCGCGGACATTGAAGCCGGCGACGAACCCGCCCGACGCCTTGGCCAGCGTCACGTCCGATTCGTTGATCGCGCCGACACCGGAATGCAGCACCCGCAGTCCAACCTCGTTCTGGTCTTCGCCCAGTTTCGACAGGCTGCCGACGATCGCTTCGACCGAGCCGTGGACGTCGCCTTTGATCACGATCGGCAATTCCTTGCGCTCGCCGGCCTGGATCTGACTGAACATCTGCTCGACCGAACCGCGCGCGGTGATCGCGGCGGCGGCATTGCGCTTGCGGCGATCGCGGAATTCCGCGATCTCGCGGGCGCGCGCCTCGTTGTCGACGACGATGAAATCGTCGCCCGCCGACGGCGTGCCGTTCAGGCCCAGAACCTCGATCGGCATCGCCGGTCCTGCGCTTTCGACGCTGTTGCCGCGATCGTCGACGAGGGCGCGGACACGGCCGATCTCGCTGCCGGTGACGAACACGTCGCCGACATGCAGGGTACCTTTCTGCACCAGGATGGTGGCGACCGCGCCGCGGCCGCGATCCAGCTTGGATTCGATCACCGCGCCGACCGCGGTGCGGTTCGGATTGGCGCGCAGTTCCAGGATTTCGGCCTGAAGCAGGATCGCTTCTTCAAGCTTGTCCAGGTTCTGCTTGGTCTTGGCAGACACCTCGACGGCCAGGATGTCGCCGCCCAGCTCTTCGACCACCAGCTCGTGCTGCAACAGCTCCTGCCGCACCTTGGCAACATTGGCGTCGGGCAGGTCGACTTTATTGATCGCGACGATGATCGGCACGCCGGCAGCTTTCGCATGCGCGATGGCCTCGATCGTCTGCGGCATGATCCCGTCGTTCGCCGCCACCACCAGGATGACGATGTCGGTGACATGCGCGCCGCGCGACCGCATTTCGGTAAAGGCCGCGTGGCCCGGCGTGTCGATGAAGGTGATGCGCTGGCCGCCGGCAAGCTGTACCTGGTACGCGCCGATATGCTGGGTGATGCCGCCAGCTTCGCCCGACACCACGTCGGTCTGGCGCATCGCATCCAACAGCGAGGTCTTGCCGTGGTCGACATGGCCCATCACGGTCACGACCGGCGGCCGCGGCACCATGTCCTCAGCCGCGTCGATTTCGCCCTCCAGGCCCAGCTCGACGTCGGATTCCGCGACGCGGCGCAGGCGGTGGCCGAATTCGGAGATGATCAGTTCGGCGGTGTCGGCATCGATCGACTGGGTGATCGTGGCCATCACGCCCATGCGCATCAGCGCCTTGATGACGTCGCCGCTGCGCTCGGCCATACGCTGTGCCAGTTCCTGCACGGTGATGGTTTCGGGCAGCACGACGTCGCGGACGACCTTCTGCTGATCGTCGTCGCCCATCATGCGGTGACGTTCCTTTTCGCGGGCGCGGCGCATGGCAGCCAGGCTGCGCATCCGGGTGTTGTCGCCCTCGTTGGTCAGCGCCTGGCTGATTGTCAGCTTGCCGGTCCGGCGGGCGCCGTCGCGGCTGCGCGTCGGGGCGGGAACCTTGGGCGCCGGCGCCCGGACGCCGCGCTTCGCACGGGCGCGCCGCTCTTCTTCCTCGTCCTCTTCGGTCGTCCTGCCGCCCAGGCCTGCAACCTTGGCCGCGGCGGCGTCGCCGGCGCGATCGGCGATCCGTTGCCGTTCCTCGGTCGATTTCTTCTCGGCTTCCTCGCCCTTCTTGCGGGTTTCAGCTTCAAGGCGGACACGCTCGGCCTCGTCGGCCTTCTGCTTCTCGGCCTCCTGCATCTGCCGCATTTCTTCGAGTTCGCGCTGTCGGCGCGCCTCGGGATCGAGCGAGACACGCTGCTCTACGACGGGCGCGGGGGCCGGCTCGTCGATCTCGGTCTGCGGCTCGGCGACCGTGACGCCTTCGGACTCGGCCTCGGTCGGACGGCGCTTCTCTTCCTGCGCCGCGAACATCAGCGCGCGATTGCGAACCTCACGCTCCTCAGCGGTCAGCTGGCGGGGCTGCAGGCCGGCGCGCACGGCGGGTGCCGCTTCCGGCCGACGCGGCGCCTGGTCGGCGTCGTGCTGCGCGGCGGGTTCGGTCTGCGGGCTCAGCGTCAGCGGCGCGCGGACGCGCTGCGTCTTGACCTCGACGGTCACGGCCTTGGAACGGCCGTGCGAGAAGCTCTGACGCACCTGCGCCGTCGAGTCCGACGGACGCTTCAGCTCCAGCTTGCCCCGACCAGACAGGCTCAAGACTTTTTTCGGTTCTTGCTCTTTGTTGTCGCTCATAACCGTCCGATACCTACTTTCAAGTCGGGGCGGTGCCGTTCCTTCCGGAAATCCTGCACCGTCCCCGAGACACTACTCCAACTCGCGCAATCCCGCGAGGCGGTCCGACGCCGCAAGCAACCGCTGCGCCAGTTTCCCGCGTGCGATCGCGGCGTGGACCACGATACCTTCCCGCCCCATCGCCTCGGCCAGAGCGGCCGCCGGAAACAGCGCGACGACCGGCGCGTTCTGCGCCAGCCGGGCCAATTTATCCCGCCCGTCCGCCGCGCCGTCGGCCGCGGCGATCAGCACTCCGACCGGGCCCTTGCGCAGCATGGCCTCGACCTTGTCGAAGCCCGCCACCGCGACGCCTGCGCGCCGGGCCAGGCCGATCGTATCCAGGCACTGGCGTTCGACCAAGCGTTCGACCAGCTCCGCCAGATCGGGATCCACCGTGACCGGCCGCCGTGCGGCCCGCGTGAAGAGCCGCTTCTGGATTGCCGTCGCCAGAGCTTTCCGCTTGGCGCTGACCCAGATCCCGCGCCCCGGCAGCTTACCGGCGATGTCGGGAACCAGCCGGTCTTCCGGACCGACGACGAACCGGATCATGCAGGCGGGGTCCAGGCTCTCGCCGGTGGCGATGCACCGTCTGAGAGGGCCTGTCTCCTCGCTGTCGTCGATCGTGTTCACGCCGTCCGGCGGACCGTTCCGCAATTGATCCTTACGCTTGATCGGCCTCTTTCTCGTCCGCGAACCAGTGCGCGCGGGCGGCCATGATGACCTGCTCTGCGACGTCTGCGTTCATGTTGTCGGCGCCCACGATCTCGATCAGCTCGTCGGTTGCGAGATCGCCCAGATCGTCCAGCGTCTTGATTTCCTTTTCGCCCAGCGCCACCAACATCGATGGCGTCAGAGCCTCGATCGCGGCGACTTCGTCGGTCACGCCCAACGCCTTGCGCTGTTCCGACAGCTCGGCGGCGCGCTGTTCCAGATAGGTAAACGCGCGGTCGCGCAGTTCGGCCGCGACTTCCTCGTCGAAGCCTTCGATCTGCGCCAGCTCCTCAATCTCGGTTCCGGCGATTTCCTCAACCGAGGTGAAGCCTTCCGCTACCAGCAGATGGGCAATCACGTCATCGACGTCCAGGGCGGCGATGAACAGAGTCGAACGCGTCTTGGTTTCCTCGACACGGCGCTCGGATTCCTCGGCCTCGGTCAGGATGTCGATATCCCAGCCGGTCAGCATCGACGCCAACCGCACATTCTGGCCGCGCCGGCCGATGGCCTGGCTCAACTGATCGTCCGGCACGACGACTTCGATGCGGTGGCTGATATCGTCGAGCACCACCTTGGTGACCTCGGCCGGAGCCAGCGCGTTGACCACGAAAGTCGCCGGGTCGTTCGACCAGGGAATGATGTCGATCTTTTCGCCCTGCAACTCGCCGACGACGGCCTGGACGCGGCTACCGCGCATGCCGACGCAGGCGCCGACCGGATCGATCGAGCTGTCCTTGCTGACCACGCCGATCTTGGCGCGGCTGCCGGGGTCGCGCGCCACGGACTTGATCGTGATGATGCCGTCATAGATTTCCGGCACTTCCTGCGTGAACAGCTTCGCCATGAATTGCGGATGCGTGCGCGACAGGAATATCTGCGGGCCACGCGGCTCTTCGCGGACGTCATAGATATAGGCGCGGACGCGGTCGCCGTTCTTGAAATGCTCGCGCGGCAGGGTCTCGTCGCGCCGCAGGATCGCCTCGGCGCGGCCCAGCTCGACCGTCACGTTGCCGTATTCGACGCGCTTCACGATGCCGTTCACGATCTCGCCCACGCGGTCCTTATATTCGCGGAACTGGCGCTGACGCTCGGCGTCGCGCACGCGCTGGACGATGACCTGCTTGGCCATCTGGGCCGAGATGCGGCCGAAATCGATGGGCGGCAGGTCTTCGATCAGGAAATCGCCGATCACTGCGCCCGGCTGGTAATGCTGCGCCTCGTCCGGCGTCAGCTGCGTGATCTCGTTCTCGACCGGGTCCGCCACCTCGCGATAGCGCTTCAGCCCGATCTCGCCGGTGCGGCGGTCGATCGTCGCGCGGATGTCGTGCTCGTGCCCGTATTTGGACCGGCCGGCCTTCTGGATGGCCTGCTCCATCGCTTCGACCACCTCTTCGCGGTCGATGTTCTTTTCGCGCGCAACCGCGTCCGCGACCTGCAACAGCTCGATCATTCGAGACCCCTACACATGATTGGGAGGCGCGCCATCCGCCTCTTCATTGACAGTCGCAGTCGAGCCTTCCTGCTCGGCTGCGGCGATCAGGCGGTCGGTCAGGACCAGACGCGCCTGCTTGATTCGGTCCAGCGGCAAGGATACCGCCGACCCGTCGACGTCAATGGAAAGCGTGTCGCCGTCCAGTGCCGTCAGAATTCCTTGGAAGCGCTTGCGGCCGTCGACCGGCTGGTCGGTTTCCAGCTTCGCCTCGTGGCTGAGGAAGCGCTCATAGTCGGCACGCTTCATCAGCGGCCGGTCGATGCCGGGGGAGGAGACCTCGAGCGTATATTCGTCGCGGATCGGGTCGGCCTCGTCGAGCACGACCGAGATCGCGCGCGACAGCCGCGCGCAGTCGTCGACCACCATCGCCCGACGGTCGCGGCGTTCGGCCATGATCTGCAACGTGGCATGGCGCGATCCGCCCTGCAGCTTCACGCGCACCAGCTCATAGCCCAGCGTGTCCACAGTGGGCGTTATCAATCCAGCGATCTGTTCGCTCAAATCCATTCCCGGAACGGGTCTCCAAAAGCCAAAAGCTCCGCGCATCCGACTGGATAATTCCAGTCAGCAGCACAAGCCGCATCTATAGATGGATGGCGCACATATAAACCCACTGCGCCGAACCGCAAGTGGATTTAGCCGCCCGGCGCCATTTTGTCGGCGGTTTGGCGGGGTTTGCGGCGGTAGGTCAGATAGATCCGTTTGCGGCCGACGGCGATGGCTTTCGCCTCGTAACGTGTCGGCGGCCAGTGTGCCGGGCGCTCGTCCGCCTTGGCCTCGAGCGTAAAGTCCGGGTGCTCGCCGAGCTGCGCCTGCATCCACGGGCCCAGCGTCGCGTGGTCGGTGGCGACGCGGAATTCGGCGTTGTCGATCAAGGCATTGGCCAACAGGGTCAACCCTTCCGGCCCCGCGAAGCGCCGGCCATGATGTTTCCGCTTGGGCCAGGGATCGGGAAACAGCAGGAAGGCGCGGTCGATCGAGGCCGGCTTCAGGGCCTGCAGCAACAGCCTGGCATCTTCGGAATGGATGCGGACATTCGACAGCGCCTGGTCGTCCAGCAGCGCCAGCAGGCTCGACACGCCGTTGATGAACGGTTCGCAGCCGATGAAGCCGACAGTCGGGTTCGCGGCCGCCTGGGCGGCCAGATGCTCGCCGCCGCCAAAGCCGATCTCAAGGCCGACGGACTGCGTCTCAGGGGGAAACAGCGAGGCGGGGTCCAGCAAAGCGGGAGCAGCCGGAAGCGCGACGGCGAATGCATCGCGTCGCGTCTTCATCAGCGTTGCCCGCTTTTCGTTGAGCGGCCGGCCACGCCGGCGCCCATAAACCCGCCCGACCGGGGGGTTAGGGCCCACGAGATAAGTGTTCACAGGCCCAAGTCTGCATCAGGCGAGGGCGGACCTCAGCTGGTCGACCAGATCCGTCCGTTCCCAGGAGAAGCCGCCATCCGCGTCCGGTGTCCGGCCGAAATGACCATAGGCTGCGGTGCGGGCATAGATTGCGCGGTTGAGGCTCAGATGCTGGCGGATGCCGCGCGGCGACAGGTCCACCAGCTCCTGCAGGACGACGGAGAGCTTCGCCTCGTCGACCTTACCGGTGCCGTGCGTGTCGATATAGACCGACAGCGGGCGCGACACGCCGATCGCATAGGAAACCTGGATCGTGCAGCGGTCCGCCAGGCCGGCCGCGACCACGTTCTTGGCCAGGTAACGGGCGGCATAGGCGGCCGAACGGTCGACCTTGGTCGGGTCCTTGCCGGAGAAGGCGCCGCCGCCATGCGGAGCCGCGCCGCCATAGGTGTCGACGATGATCTTGCGCCCGGTCAGGCCGCAATCGCCGTCGGGGCCGCCGATGACGAAGCGGCCGGTCGGGTTGACGTAGAACTGGCTCTCCTCGCACATCCAGCCTTCCGGCAGGGTCTTCAGCACGTGCGGGCGCACGATCTCGCGGATCTCATCCTGGTCCACGCCTTCGGCATGCTGAGTCGAGACGACGACCGAGGTGGCGCAGACCGGCTTGCCGTTCTCATAGCGCAGCGTGACCTGGCTCTTGGCGTCCGGGCCGAGGCCGGAATTCGGGTCGGAATGACGCTTCTTGGCGAGCGAGCTCAGGATACCGTGCGAATAGAACAGCGGCGCCGGCATCAGCGCCTCGGTCTCGCGGCAGGCATAGCCGAACATGATGCCCTGGTCGCCCGCGCCTTCGTCCTTGTTGCCGGCGGCGTCGACGCCCTGGGCGATATCGACCGACTGCGCGTGCAGCAGGATCTCGATATTCGCGGTCTTCCAGCTGAACCCGTCCTGGTCGTAGCCGATGTCCTTGATCGCGTCGCGGGTCGCCGCCTCGATCTGGTCGAAGGTGATCGAGGCGGGGCCGCGTACCTCACCGGCGATCACGACGCGGTTGGTCGTGGCCAGGGTTTCGCAGGCGACGCGCGCCTCGGGATCGGCGCCCAGGAAAATATCGACAACCGTGTCGGAGATACGATCGCACACCTTGTCCGGATGGCCCTCGCCAACGGACTCGCTGGTAAACAGATAATTGGAAAGCGGCACTATCGGATCTCCGGATGACGTCTAAGCGGGCAGAAATAGGGGGATGTTCCGGTCCTGTCCAGCCTCGGCGCTGCGAGCAGCCCCAGGGACGACGACGTGTCGCTGCCGCTCAGGCTGTGCCCGCGGCCAGGGCCTTCGCCAGTTCGAACAGCCGGCGCCGCACCTGGGCGTCGGGAATGCGGTAATAGGCGCGCACCAGTTCCAGCGTTTCCCGCCGGCCGAGCGGATCCTGCTCGGGCGCCTTGGGGTCGGCTTCGATCTCGCCCGACATCGGCTTGTAGTCACTGCTTTCGGGTTCGGTATGCATATCGTCGAAGAAAAACTGGACCGGAACCTCCAGTACGCGCGACATCTCGAACAGGCGGCTGGCGCCGATGCGGTTGGCCCCGCGTTCGTATTTCTGGATTTGCTGGAAGGTCAGCCCGACCGCGCTGCCGAGCTTCTCCTGGCTCATGCCCATCAGCGTGCGGCGCAGGCGGACCCGGGCGCCGACGTGAACGTCGACGGGGCTGGGGGCATCGATCTTCGGCCGCCCGCCGCGTCTTTTCACATCGCGTGCCGTGGGTTGCATCCGAACCACCCTAAAAATTTCGAATATTCATAACAGGCGGGGCGGGGTGGTCATAGCGGCGGGCGTTGCGCCATCCCGCCGCGCCCTGCCAGCAATCCGGCCAGGATCAGCAGGCCGACCATGACGAAGAACGGTATGTCGCCGACCTTGGAAAACACGGTCGGCGGCAGGGGCTTGGGCAGATCGGCGTCGAGATAGGCGATCTTGCCCAGACCCATCCGCGCGGTCAGGCGGCCATAGGGATCGACGACGCCCGAAATGCCGTCGTTCGCCGCATTGGCAAGCGGCAGGCCTTCCTCCACCGAACGCACGCGCATCATCGCGAAATGCTGATAGGGGCCGGCGCTGAAGCCGAACCAGGCATCGTTGGTGACGTCCAGCAGCCAGTCCGGGCGCTTACCCGGTTCCACGACCTCGCCCGGGAAGATCACTTCATAGCAGATCAGCATGCCGACCGGCGGCAGGCCGGGCAGGGTCATGGTGACAGGCCCGGGGCCCGGCATCGGATCGCCGTTCCCGGCCGCCACCGCCTTCACCATCGGAATCCATTTCGCCAGCGGCATATATTCGCCGAACGGTACGTAATGGAACTTGTCATAGGTTCCCAGCAGGTTGCCGGCCGGGTCCAGCACCTGGATGCTGTCGCGAAAGCTCAGCGCGCCTTCTTCGGGCACCGCACGGTCGGTGCCGGTTATCAGAAGCTGCCCGGGTTTCAGGATCGAGCCCAGCGTCTTGGCGTTGTCCGGGTCCGACAGCGGGAAGGGCTCCGCGGCCTCGGACCATATGATGACGTTCGGCATCGGGTCGGCCGGCGGCACCGACAGCACCACATGGCGGCGGACATTCTGGTCGTACCGGCCCTCGACCCATTTCAGGCTCTGCTCAATGCTAGGCTGCACCAGCCGGATGCGGACATTCTCTACCGTCGGCATGGGGCCCGCGGGCATGCGGATCGCGCCGACAATCGCTGCCAACGCCACCAGCGCGAGGCCTGCGGCGGCCGCGATCCGGCCACGCCGCGCCGAAAGGTGGCGGTTGCCCAGCAGCGACGCCAGGGCAGGCGGCAGGATGACCAGGACGGTCACGCCATAGATGCCGATCCATGCCGCCGATTGGATCAGCCAGGGGAATTCGGTCCAGGCATAGCCCGGCAGGTTCCAGGGGAACCCGGTCAGCGCGTGGCCGCGCACCCATTCCGCCAGGCACCAGCCGGCGACCAGCGTCAGCACCCGCGCAACCGGGCGCTCGCGTGGAACATAGGTGGCAAGCCAGGTGGCGATGCCCCAATAGATCGACAGGCCGAAGGACAGACCGCTGCTGGCGAAGGGCACCGCCCACCAATATTGGTCGATGGCGACGAACAGCGCGAAGGTCAGCCAGTAGAGGCTGAAGGCCAGATAGCCGAAGCCGAACAGCCAGCCCACCCAGAACGCGCCCTTACGGGACTTCACCCCGTCCAGCAGCCACACGAGGATTGGGAATGCGATCCACAGCAGCGGCAGCACATCTGCCGGCGGCAGCGATATCGAAGCCACGCAGCCTGCGGCGAAGGCCGACAGGTTGCGTCGCCATCCGGTCAGGCGGCGGCACCCATCCGCCAACCGCAAGATGGGGCCAAGGCCCGGATTTTCGTCGGTCATTTTGTGATGGGCGGCAGCGGCGGGTTGCGGACGCGGATACGTTTGATGCGGCGGGGATCCGCGTCGATGATCTCGAACTCGAGGCCGGACGAAGGATGGGTCAGCAGCTCGCCCCGGCTCGGCACCCGGCCCGCCAGCGAGAAGACCAGGCCGCCCAGCGTATCGACCTCGTCGCGCTCCTCCTGCTCCAGCACCGGACCGACCCGCGCCTCGAACTCTTCGATCGGCACCCGCGCGTCGGCAAGCAGCGATCCATCCGGCCGCTCGGTCATCGTCGCTTCTTCGGCGCGATCGTGCTCGTCCTCGATCTCGCCGACGATGCCTTCGACCAGATCCTCGATCGTGATCAGCCCGTCGATACCGCCGAATTCGTCGATCACCAGCGCCATGTGCTGATGCGCCTTGCGCATGTCCAGCAACAGATCCAGCACGCGCATAGAGGGCGCGACGATGGAGACCGGGCGCACGATTTCCGGCAGCGACAGATGGCGGTTCTCGGTGATCGTGGCCAGCACGTCCTTGATGTGGACGATGCCGATCACGTCGTCGAGCGATTCGCGATAAACCGGCATGCGGCTGTGCGCGTGCGCAACAAGGATGCCGAGCAGCGCCTCTTTGTCGGTCGCCGCCTCGACCGCGACGATATCGGCGCGCGGTACCATCAGTTCGGAAACCGGCATATCCCGGATGTCCAGGATATTCTCGATCAGCCGCCGTTCATGGGATTTGTCGGCGTCGGGCGACGCGCCGTCCTCCTCGATCAGCGGCGCCAGCGCCTCACGATAGGCGGGGGAGCCGCGGAACAGGTCGCGCAGGCCATTCATCGGTTTCCGCCCGCCGCCGGCGCGGCGTAAGGATCGGGGATGCCCAGGCCTGCCAGTAGTGCGACTTCCATCGTCTCCATCGCTTCGGCTTCCGCCTCGTCCTCGTGGTCGTGACCGATCAGGTGCAGGGCCGCATGGACGGCCAGGTGCGCGACATGGTGCGCCATCGGCTTTCCGTCCCGTTCGGCTTCCGCGATCATTGTATCATAGCTCATGACGATATCGCCGATCAGCCATGGAAAATCCGCGTCGGCGACAAGGCCGGGATCGCCCAGCGGGAAGGACAGGACGTTGGTCGGCTTGTCCTTGCCGCGCCAGTCACGGTTCAGCCCCCGGATCGTGCCGTCATCGGTCAGTCGGACACCGACTTCGATCGTCCGCTTGCCCGAATCGACGCCGGCGAGCGCGGCCGAAACCGCGCTCTCGATCAATCGGCCGACATCCGGCAGCTTTTCGGTCCAGCGCGGATCCTCGATTTCCAGCGCGATGCGGATAGGTCGGCCGCTCACGGCTTTTCGCCTGCGCGGGCGGCCGCACGCTCGGCATAGGCGCGGATGATGCGCGCGACCAGCGGCAGGCGGACGACGTCTCCATCGTTGAACTGCACGATTTCCGTGCCCTGGACGCCGTTCAATATCTCCATGGCGTCGATCAGCCCGGAACGCACGCCGTAAGGCAGGTCGATCTGGCCGGGGTCGCCGGTCACCACCATGCGGCTGCCCTCGCCCAGCCGGGTCAGCGCCATCTTCATCTGCACGGTCGTGGTGTTCTGCGCCTCGTCCAGGATGACGAAGCAATGGGCCAGCGTGCGCCCGCGCATGAAGGCCAGCGGCGCGATTTCGATCTCGCCGGTCTCGATCCGCTTTTCCACCTGTTCGGGCGACAGCAGATCGTTCAGCGCGTCATAGATCGGGCGCAGATACGGGTCGATCTTCTCCCTGAGGTCGCCGGGCAGGAAGCCCAGCCGTTCCCCGGCTTCGATCGCCGGGCGGGAAATGACGATGCGGTCGACATGGCCGTTCTGCAGCGCCGCCACCGCCTGGCATACGGCCAGGTAGGTCTTGCCGGTGCCGGCGGGGCCAGTGCCGATCACCAGCTCGCAGGCGTTCATCGCCCGCATATAGACGGCCTGGGTCTTGGTCCGCGCCGCGATGGTCTTGCGGCGGGTGCGGATCACCGGAACGGCAGCGTCGTCGGTGTCGTGGTTCGCCTTGCCCTTGGCGGGCTTCAGTCGCAGCGCCGCGTCGATCTCCGCCGGGCCGACCGGTTCGTCCGCGGACGTGCGGCGCCACAGCTCGTCCAGCACCGAGCGCGCGGTCTCCGCCGCCTGGGCCGGTCCGCTGATGCTGACGATGTTGCCGCGCGTCGTCAGCTTCACGCCCAGCTGCCGCTCGATCCGCGCCAGGTTGGCGTTGTGCCCGCCATAGAGCAGGGGCAGGCGGCGGTTGTCGTCGAAGGATATCTCGATGGAGTGGGCTGCCACTAGGCCACCAGATCGTGCAGTTCGTCGGTCGCCAGTTCGCCCGTCAGGCTCAGCTGTCGCGCCTCTTTGATTCTGACCGGTACGATCCGGCCCAGGAAATGGGCCGGCGCGGTTGCGTGGACCGACTGCATGTGCGGGCTGCGGCCATGGAGCTGCCCCTTGCGGCTGCCGGCGCGGTCGAAGAGGACCGGCACGATCGTGCCGACGCTGGTTTCGTTGAAGCGCAGCTGCCCCTCCAGGATCGCTTCCTGCAGCCGGGCCAGCCGCTCGGCCTTGACCGGTTCGGGCACCTGGGTCTCGGCGCCGGCGGCCGGCGTGCCGGGGCGCGGGCTGTATTTGAAGGAATAGGCCTGCGCGAACCCGACGGTCCGCACCAGGTCCAGTGTCGCCTGGAAATCCTTGTCGCTCTCACCCGGGAAGCCGACGATGAAGTCGCTGGACAGCGCAATGTCCGGGCGCGCGGCGCGCAGCCGGTCGATGACTTTCAGATACGCTGCGGCGGTGTGCTTACGGTTCATCCGCGCCAGGATGTGGTCGGATCCCGATTGCACCGGCAAATGCAGGAACGGCATCAACTGGGGCACTTCCGCATGGGCGGCGATCAGTTCATCGTCCATGTCGTTGGGGTGGGAGGTGGTATAGCGGATTCGCTCGACGCCGCCGATCTCCGCCACGGCGCGGATCAGCCGGCCCAGCGTCCAGGTAGAACCGTCGAGCCCCGCGCCGTGATAGGCGTTGACGTTCTGGCCCAAGAGCGTCAGCTCCTTGACCCCGCCCAGCACCAGGCGGCGGGCTTCGGCCAGGATGTCCTGGGCCGGCCGCGAGAACTCTGCGCCGCGCGTATAGGGCACGACGCAGAAGCTGCAGAACTTGTCGCAGCCTTCCTGGATGGTCAAGAACGCCGAAACGCCGCGATCCGCCATCTCTTCGGGCAAATGGTCGAATTTCGAATCGACCGGGAAGTCGGTCATCAGGATCGGCTGGCCGGCTGCCCGCGACGCGCGCGCAACGAGTTCCGGCAGCGCATGATAGCTCTGCGGGCCGACCACGATGTCGACATGTCGCGCCCGTTCGGCGATCACCGGCCCCTCGGCCTGCGCGACGCAGCCGGCGACCGCGACGATCATGGTGCCGCCCTGGGCGCTCTTTTCCTGCTTGGTCGCCTTCAGCCGGCCCAGTTCGGAGAACAGCTTCTCGGTCGCCTTCTCGCGGATATGACAGGTGTTGAGGATCACCATGTCGGCGCCGTCCGCCTCCGCGACCGGGCGATAGCCCAGCGGGGCCAGCAGATCGACCATCCGCTGGCTGTCATAGAAATTCATCTGGCAACCCCAGCTGCGCACATGCAGCGTCTTCAGTGGGGCGGCCCCGTCGGCGTTTAAACGGGGCGCGGTCTTTTCGGTAACTGACTCTGTCATCTATCCATCACGCGGCGGCTTCGATCGCGCCGGCGCTTTCCTCTTCAACGATGTCGGGCAAATCGATCGCGGCGGCGGGGCGTCCGGTGATCGACCGGACGAAGCCGCCTTCGATCTCGGCTTCGCAGCGTGCCGTCAACTGCTTGCGGTTCATGCCGGCGCTGGTCATCGGTTCATGGAACTCGATCTCGACCGTGATGATCCCCGCTTTCATCGCCGCCCAGACGTGCGGCGTCAGCGGCATGTCGCCATACCAGGCGTAAAGCGGGCGCAACAGCCGGCCGAGCGGCATTCCGTCCAGCGCGGTCGCAACGATCGACACCGGCTGGACAGTCAGCGGCGTGTGCAGGTTCTCGGCGACCGACAGCAGCGACGACTTGAACGGCAGCAGCCGGTTCCCGTCGGAGGTCGTGCCCTCGGCGAAAAGGACGATATTATCGCCCGCTTCCAGCCGTCGCCGGACCTCGTTGCTGTGCTCGCTGACATTGGCCGCCCTGCGGTCCACGAAGACGCTGCGCTGCAGCTTGGCAAGCCAGCCGATGAGCGGCCAGCTCGTCATTTCCGCCTTGGCGACGAACGAGCAGCGGAGGATCGAGCCCAGCAGGATGATATCGAAATAGGATGTGTGGTTGGACACGAACAAAGTCGGCCGCGCGATCGAGGGCATGCCGCGAACGACAACCCGGAAGCCCAGGATGCGGCTCGCGATCTTGTGATAGCGGCGAGGTATGCGTTCGGCCATCGATCCGCCGAACATCAGGGCTACGGCCTGAAGCGGCATCGCCAGAAATGTCAGAGCCAGGTAGGAGATCACCCGGACCCACCCGAGCAACCGGGAACCGTTCATTCGTCGAGACCGCTCGCTGCGTCCAACGCACCCGAGGTATCGATCCCGACGCCCTGCGTCGGGGCCTGCTCGCGGCTCAACTGGTAGTGCTTGGCGTATTTGTCGGTGATCAGGTCGGTCTTCACGATGATGCAGACATCGGTCGTCCGGAACTGTTCGTCGATCACCGCCCCCTCACCGATGAAGCCGCCGAAGCGCAGATAGGCTTTCAGCAGCGGCGGCACCTCGAACAGGGCCGTCGTCGGGTCGATCGCGTGCGGCGGCAGTTGCCGCATCTCGATATAGCGCTCCGGCTGCGCGGCCGCGCGCAGCGCCGGTGGCGCGAGGTGGTAATAGTAGAGATACGAAAGCGGCAGCGACAACGCGCTGGGATCGGTTCCGGGCAGGCTGGCGCAGCCGAACATCACCTCGATGTTGTAGCGCGTGGCATAGGAAGAGATCCCGCGAAACAGCAAAGTGATCGCGCGCCCGCGATAGGCGGGCGCGACGCAGGCGCGACCCAGTTCCAGGATCTCGCCGGGATATTCGATCAGCCGCGTGATGTCGAATTCGGAAGCGGAATAGAAACTGCCGCGTCGCGCCGCCATCTCGCGCCGGATCAGGCGATAGGTGCCGACGACCTGATCGTCCTCAGGCAGATTATGGTCGATCACCAGCAGGTGGTCGCACACCGTGTCGAAATCGTCGAAATCGCGGCCCTCCGCTTCCATCGCCGCGGTCGGCTGGGCCTTCATCTCCCGATAGAACACGTCGTAACGCAGGCGTTGCGCCGCTTCGATCTCGGCCAGCGTCTGCGCCAGGCGAACCTCAAGGCTGCCCGACCGGATCGAGCCCAGACGGGCCAGGTCGGCGCTAACGTGCGACATGTGTGCCTGTGTTTCCGCTCAAGGAACCGTTCGCCCGCATGGCGAAAAGCCATGCGGTTCGCCGGACGGGCGGGCGAATGAGTCGCTGAGTCTCTTGCGTCGTCGTCGGCATGGATAGGGCGATCATACATCCCGTCGCGCCGTGTTTCCAGTTTTCGCGCACCGGGATGGACAAGACCGTGGCTGAATTTTGTTTCATTACAATGTCAGCGCCATCACCAGCGCGTCGATCGCGCCATCCCGCCGCACGTAATAGCCTGGCCTGAGACCGGTCTCGGCAAAGCCGAAAGCGCGGTAAAGCGCGATTGCCGGTGCGTTATCGACCGCGACCTCCAGAAACAACTGCGCAATGTTTTCCAGGCGCAGCGAATTGCGTGCCCCTTCGAGCAAAAGCCGCCCGGCTCCGGCGCGTCGATGCTCCGGCGCGGTGCAGATCGTCAGGATTTCGGCCTCGTCGGCGGCGACTCGCCAGAGCACAAAGCCGGCCGGAATCCCGTCGATAGAGGCCAGAAGGCCGTTGCCGCCGCTCGCCAGCAGCCCGTTTATCGCCGCCGCGTCCCAGGTTTCGTGAAGGCCCGAGGCGGCGTGCAGCGCGGCGGCCACCTGACCCGCCGCGACCGTCAGCGGTTGCAGGTCGAGCGTCATCGGCGGCGCGCGGGCGTGGCGTCGGGCGGGCGGAGATAGAAGGGCGCGGGCGGCGATCCGGCTTCGCGCTGCGCGGCGAGCCGGGCCAGCACCGCCGGATCGGTGCGCGTGGGCAGGTCGGCCTCGACCGCGTCCTGCAGGTGCGGTGCAAGCTGGGCAGCGCCATCGCCGGCGAGCGCCAGCGGTCCGGGGCCGGCCCAGTCCGCGACGGCCTCCGGGGCCAGCATCGTCGGCTCCGATTCCGGCCGGCCGGTTCGGTCGAAACGTTGCACGAAAAGCTCGGCGCGGCGCGAATCGATGGCGACCACCAAACGCGGGGCGGGAATTCCGGCGCCCACCGCTTGTGCGGCCAGCACATCGAACGCACTGACGCCGACCACCGGCTTCCCGGTGCCCAGCGCCAACCCGTGCGCGGCGGCCAGCGCAACGCGGATGCCGGTGAAGGATCCCGGGCCGGTTGTGACGGCGAAGCGATCAAGATCGCCGAATTTGATTCCGGCCGCATCGGTCAGTTCGACCAGAAGCGGCATCAGCAGCTGTGCGTGCCCCCGGTCCGAATCGATGCGTTTCTCCGCCAGCACCAGGCCGTCGGACAGCAAGGCGGCGGCGCATTGCGCGCCGGCGCAGTCGAAGGCAAGGATGCGCATGACGGTCGGTTGGAAGCGGCCGCGGTGATGCCTGTGATCCGCGCGCGGATCAGGCGGCGACGGCGCGAACCTCGCGGACCTCGGGAATATAATAGCGCAGCATGTTCTCGATGCCCGCCTTCAGCGTCGCGGTCGAGCTGGGGCAGCCCGAGCACGAGCCCTGCATGTGCAGATAGACAACGCCGTCGTCGAAATCGTGGAAGGTGATGTCGCCGCCGTCCTGCGCCACGGCCGGGCGGACGCGCGTATCCAGGATTTCCTTGATCTGGATAACGATCTCGCTGTCCGGCTCGCCGCTCGTGACCTCCGCCGCGCCGGCTTCGATCACCGGCAGGCCGGTGGTGAAATGATCCATGATCGCGGCCAGCACCGCCGGCTTCACCGCGAACCAATCGGACTCGGGCGCCTTGGTGACCGACACGAAGTCGCTGCCCAGGAAAACGCCGGCCACGCCATCCACGCCGAACAGCGTCTTGGCCAGCGGCGAACGCTCGGTCGCGCCGGGGTCGCGGAAGTCAGCGGTGCCCTCGGTCATGACGATCCGTCCCGGCAGGAACTTGAGCACGGACGGGTTCGGGGTGTCTTCGGTCTGGATAAACATGGCGCTACCTTACGTTGCGATGCCGTGTGCATACCACAAATGGGCGACGCGCATCATGGGTCAAGCGCATGGCTGCCCGCGCTGCCTCAGGCGAGCTGGTCCATCTGGCCGCGGGTAAGTCCGCCTGGCACGATCGTGACCGGTATGCGCAGCTTCGTCATCGCCTTGCTGGCCAGGAAGCTGACCAGCGGCCCCGGCCCTTCCGGTCCGGTCCCGGCGGCCAGAACCAGCACGGTGATCGTCGGGTCGTTGCTCACCAGGTCCAAAAGCTCGTCGCGCAATGAACCTTCGCGCAGATGCAGGATCGGCAGCGCGCCGCCGTCATCGACCACCGTGCGCGCCAGCCGCTGCAGCAACTGCTCCGCCTCCTGCCGGATCTCCTCGCGCATCAGCGCCTCGACGCTGGCCAGCCCCAGCACCTCCGGCGGCGGGGTCACGTGCAGCAGGGCGACGCGGCCGCCCGTGTTACGGGCGCGGCGCGTGGCGTAATAGAGCGCCATCGGCATTTCCTCGCTGTCGTCGACGACAACCAGGAAGATTCGCGGGATATCCGGGTTGGCCATTGTCTACCCCCTCCGAAAGACCAGGCTGGCGGCCCAACCGGCGGCAACGGCGAAGACGAGTGCGCCCAGTCCGTAGAGCAATGCGTGGTGATGGGCGACGCTGAATACGCCGTTGGAAAAGCCGATCCGGCTGACGATCAGGGACGATGTCTGCGCGCCGATCACCTCGCCGCCCTGCAGCAGGACGATCTGCACAGAATAGGTGCCGGTCGGCACGTTGGCGGGAAACGCCATGTCGGCGCGGAACAGATGCTCGCCCAGGAAAGTCACCGGCACGGGCGCCGCGCGATAGAGGTCGAGCTCCTGCTGGGACCTCACCAGGGCGGCGCGGAACTCGCTAAGCCTGGGTTCGGCGACCGGCTCGGCGGTCTGCAGTTTCAGATTGTCGAGCCCGATCATGTGACGGGTCAGTATGTCCGGCGAGCCGAGTTCGCCGAGCGGCTTGGACGACGCAGTGGAGTAGAAGCTGGGTGCGTCGTGGAACAGGGCGCTGGAGCCGTTGATCCACATGCCCAGCACCTTTTGCTTCTTGCGCACCATCATGTCGGCCGGCGGCCCGCGCACGATGACCACGACGTCGCCCGGCTTGTCCACGGTTCCGAACAAGGTGAGGTTGGCGCCGACGAAGCCGGTGGTGATGCCGATGATGTGGCTCGACAGATCGGCCGTCAGGTTCTGCGCGCGCGCCGGACCGGCGAGGGCCAGCATCGCCAGAAGAAACGCCAGCCGGCGCGTCATTGCGCGCCCAGCTGGATGACGGAGAACAGATTCTCCGGCCGGGCGAACAGGTCGAATGTCAGCTTTACCGCGACAACCAGCACGATCAGCGCATGTGCCAGCCGGGCATATTCCGGCTTCATCAGATGACTTAGTCGCGTGCCGATCTGCGCCCCGATCACGCCGCCCACGATCAACATGGCCGCCAGCACGACGTCGACCGCGTGGGTCGTGACCGCCTGCAGCAGCGTGGTGATGCCGGTGGTGAAGATGATCTGGAACAGCGAGGTTCCCGCGACCAGCCCGACCGGCATGCCCAGCAGATAGATCATCGCCGGCACCAGGATGAACCCGCCGCCGATCCCCATGATCGCGACCAGAAGGCCGCCGACGAAGCCGATGCCAAGCGGCAGCAGCGCACTGATGTAAAGACGGGATCGCGGAAAGCGCATGCGCAGCGGCAGCCGGTGCAACGCCGTGTGCTCGTGCAGCTTGCGCCGGGTCACGACGTTCCTGTGCAGCACCAGCATCCTGAAATTGTCGATCATCATCAAGGTCGCGACCATGCCCAGGAACAGGACATAGGTCAGCGAGATGACCAGGTCGATCTGGCCCAGCGCCTTCAATTGCGCGAACACCGCAACCCCGATAGCGCTGCCCACCGCGCCGCCGGCCAGCATCACCGTGCCCAGCTTGAAATCGACATTCCTGCGCCGCCAATGGGCAATGACGCCCGAGACCGAGGCGGCGACCAGCTGGTTCGACTGGGTGGCGACGGAAACCGCCGGCGGGATGCCGATGAAGATCAGCAGCGGCGTCATCAGGAACCCGCCGCCGATGCCCAGCAGCCCGGACAAGAACCCGACCAGCCCGCCCATCGCCAAGAGGACGAACGGATCGACCGGCATCTGAGCGATCGGGAGGTAGATGTCCATTTAGCGGAGACTATGCCGCGGACGGCGGATGAGAAAGCCGGGAAACGCCGGAGGCCAGAACTCTGTCGGCAAAACTGAAATAACGCCCCCCTTCGAGGGGGCGTTTACATTAACGCGGCAGAAACCCCACGATCCGCTTCACGTCGGCCAGGATCGGCTGGGCGATGGCATCGGCCTTCTCCGCGCCGTTGCGCAGGATGGCGTCCAGCGCAGCGGTGTCGGTCATCAGCTCGGTCATGCGCCTGGCGATCGGGCCCAGCGTCGCCACGGCGGCCTCGCTGAGCTCGTTCTTCAGCACTGAGAATTGCAGCCCGGCGAAGCGGGCGACGGCGGCGGCCTTGGTCGTGTCGGTCAGCGCGGCATAGAGCGTGAGCAGGTTGTCAGCCTCGGGCCGGCCTTCCAGCCCCGCGACCGAGTCCGGCAGGTTGTCGGGGTCGGTCTTCGCCTTGCGGATCTTCTGCGCGATCAGCTCCGGCGAGTCGGTCATGTTGATGCGGCTCATGTCCGACAGGTCGGATTTCGACATCTTCTTGGTGCCGTCGCGCAGCGACATCACGCGCGTTGCTTCGCCCAGGATCTGCGGTTCGGGCAGCGGGAAGAAATCGACGCCGTAGCGGCGGTTGAAGGCGCCGGCGATGTCGCGGGCCAGCTCCAGATGCTGCTTTTGGTCCTCGCCGACCGGCACATGCGTCGCCTTGTAGGTCAGGATGTCGGCGGCCATCAGCACCGGATAGCCGTAAAGGCCCAGCGGCGCGCCCTCGCGGTCCTTGCCGGCCTTTTCCTTGAACTGGGTCATCCGGTTCAGCCAGCCCATCGGCGTGAAGCAGCTGAGTATCCAGGCAAGCTCGGCATGCGCGGTCACATGGCTCTGCACGAAGATCGTCGATTTCTGCGTGTCGATGCCGGCCGCGATATAGGCGGCGGCGATCTCCCGCGTCGATTGCGTCAGCACCGCCGGATCCTGCGGGATGGTGATCGCGTGCAGGTCGACGACGCAGAACAGGTTTTCGCCCTTATCCTGCAGCGCCACCCAGTTCTTGAGCGCGCCCAGATAATTGCCGAGGTGCAATTGATTGGTCGGCTGCATGCCGGACAGGATGCGGATCACGAGGAACTCGATGCGATGGTTTCGGGTGACGGGTTATCTGCCTTGGCCGCGTCGCCGGTCAAGCGTTCACGCTTCAGCATATCCCTGATATCGGACGGCCGCGCAGCGCGGCTGAGCACGATGACCAGCCCGTAAACGGCCAGCCCGCCCCCGACCAGCACGGAAATGCCGACCGCGCGATGCAGCGTGTCGGCGGCCCACCAGGCCGCGAACGGCCGCTGGATTGCCCACAAGGCGGCCGCCATCACGACCGTCGCCGCCAGGATGCGCGGCAGGACGAAGCGCAAGCGCTCGTCGAAGCCCAACAGTCCGCGCCGCTTCAAACCCCAGGCCAGCATGCCGACATTCATCCAGGCGGTGATGCCCGTCGCGGCCGAGATGCCGACGATCCCCCAGTGGAAGACCAGCACGAAGGACAGCGCCAGGATGGTATTGAGCACGACCGTCACCAAGCTGAATTTCAGCGGCGTCTTGGTGTCCTCCCGGGCGAAATAGGCGGTCGACAGCGTCTTGGCCAGCACATAGGCCGGGATACCGGCGGAATAGGCGGCCAGCGCCCCGGCGGTCAGGATCGCGTTTTCCGGCGTGAAGGCGCCGCGCGCGAACAGCGCGATCATGATCGGCTGCCCGGCCACCATCAGCGCGATCGCCGCCGGCAGCGACAGCAGCAGCGACGCCTCGATGGCGCGGGCCTCCAGCCGCTTGGCGCCCGGCCGGTCGTCCGCCCGCACATGGCGGGCAAGCGCCGGCAGCAGCGCCGTACCGACCGCGACTCCGATCACGCCGAGCGGCAGTTGATAGAGCCGTTCTGCGTAATAAAGGTGGGAGATCGATCCTGCGGGCAGCAGCGAGCCGATCATCGTGTCGATGACGATATTGACCTGTACCGCGCCCGCGCCCAGCGCCGCGGGGCCGGCCAGGGTGAACAGGCGCTTGACCATCGGCGTGGCGCGCGGCCAACGCAGCCTGAGCCGCACCCCGGCGCGCCGGCACGACCCCATCATCCAAAGCACCTGCACGATGCCGGCCGCGAACTCGCCCCAGGACAGCGCATAGGCGGCGTTGGGGAAGAACGGCGTCAGCACCAGCCCGCCGATCAGGCAGATATTGAACAGGATCGGCGCCGTCGCGAACGGGCCATAGCGGTCCAGCGCGTTCAGGACGCCGCCCTGCAAAGCGGTGATCGAGATCAGGGTCAGATAGGGGAACGTTATGCGGCACAGCTTGACCGCCAGCTCATAGCGTTCGCTGCCGACCTCGAAGCCGGGCGCCAGCACGACCATGACCCAGGGCATCAGCGCCAGCAGCGCGACGGTCAGCGGAATCAGGATCGCCAGCATCATCGCCTGCGCCTGCTCGGCGAAGCGTTCCGCCTCCGCCGTGCCGTCGGCATGAGCCGTCTTGGCGAACAGCGGCACGAAGGTGACGCTGAACGCGCCCTCGGCGAACAGGCGGCGAAAGAAGTTGGGCAGCTTGAAGGCGACGAAATAGGCGTCCGACATCGGGCCGGCGCCCAGCATCGCGGCGGTCAGCAGATCGCGGACGAAGCCCAGGACCCGGCTGACCATCGTCAGCCCGGCGACGGTGCCGACGGCGCGGGCAAAGCTCATGGCCATCTTGCTCTCAGGGCGCGGCCTTCGCCGGCGCCTTCTTCGGCTCTTTCTTCTCTTTCGGGCTGCCGTCGTCCAGCGCCGCCAGCAGTGCGGTGCGGATGCGCTTCTGCTTGGCCGTCTCCATCACCTTCATGCCGAAGATGTCCTTGACGTAGAACACGTCGATCACCTTGTGGCCGTAGGTTGAGATCTTCGCGTTGGCGATCTGCAACCCCTGGTTGGTCAACGCCCAGGTGACGTCGTGCAACAGGCCCGGCCGGTCGCGGCCGTTGATCTCGATGATCGTGTGGGTGGAACTCGCTTCGTTGTCGATCAGCACGCGGGGCGTCACATGGAAGGCGCGGGTGCGGTCGTGCGGCTTGCCCTTCAGCCGCGCCAGCTCTTCCGGCGGCGCGCGCTCGCCGGTGATGGCGCGTTCGATGGCGACCAGCAGTCGCGCGCGTTTCGAGCCCGACAGCCGGTCGCCGCTTGCGTCCTGCGTCCAGAAAACGTCCAGCGCCATGCCATTCGACAGCGTGAAGATCTTGGCGTCGACGATCGACAGGCCCGACATGGCGAAGGCGCCGGCCAGGCGGGAGAACAAGCCCGGATGGTCGGGCGTGTGGATCGTAACCTCGGTCGCGTCGCGCGCTTCGTCGCCGCGCGTCTCGACCGCCAGGGATTGGCCATCGCGCTCCGCCGCGTTGACGAGGCGCGCCTGCCGGGCATGGGTCGCGGCGTCGAACGCCATCCAGTAGCCGCGCGAACCCAGCGTCGCGAAGCCATCGAACTGCGTGTCTGTCCATTCCGGCAGCAGTTCGCGCGTTTCGACCTTGATCTTGTCGGTGCGTTCGTTGCCGGCCAGAGGTTCGATCGCGCCGCCCAGCACCTCGGCCGTGCGGTGATACAGATCCTCGATCAGTCCGGCCTTCCAGTTGTTCCACCGCCCGGGACCGACCGCGCTTATATCGACCGTGGTCAGGATGGTCAGCGCCTTCAGCCGTTCCGGCGACTGCACCAGCGCGGCGAAATCCTTCACCGTGCGCGGGTCTTCGATATCGCGCCGCGTCGTCACGCCGGACATGCCCAGATGCCAGCGCACCAGCCAGGCCGTCGTCTCGGTCTCCTCCGCCGTCAGGCCCAGGCGCGGGCCCAGCCGTTCGGCGATGGTGCCGCCGATATCCGAATGGTTGCCGCCGCGTCCCTTGCCGACATCGTGCAGCAGCACCGACAGTGCCAGCGCGCGCTTGGAATCCAATTGCCCGATCAGCTCGGAGGCCAGGGGGAAGGCGGTTTCCGCCTCGCCGTTCTCGATCCGGTTCAATATGCCGACCGCGTTCAGCGTGTGCTCGTCGACCGTATAGAAATGGTACATGTCGAACTGCATCTGGGCGACGACGCGGCCCCAGTCCTGGATGAAGCGGCCCAGCACCCCGGCGTCGTTCATGCGCCTGAGGCTCACCTCCCGGTTGCCGGGGCCGACCAGGATATCGTCCAGGAAGATGCGGTTTGCCTCAGGGTCCGCGCGCAACGCCGGGCCGACCTTGCCCAGGTTGCGCGTCACCGTCCTCAGCGCGTTGGGATGGATGTCGTAGCCGCTCTTCTGCGCCACCGCGAACAGGCGGATCAGGTCGCGCGGCTCCTTGGCGAACTGGTCGTCGCTGACGAGGTTCAGCCGCCCGCCGTCCAGGGTGAAGCCGTCGATCTTGCGCAGCGCCTTCGACAGCCAGCCGCGCGGCTGGCCCAGCGAATCCGCCTCGAACGCGGCGCAGAAGATGCGAGTCAGGTTGCCGACGTCCTTGGCCACCAGGAAATAGTGCTTCATGAAGCGCTCGACCGCGGCGGCGCCGACATGGTCGGTATAGCCAAGCCGCCGGGCGATCTCGACCTGCACGTCGAAGGTCAGCTTCTCTTCCCCGCGCTTCGACAGGAAATGCAGGTGGCAGCGCACGGTCCACAGGAAGGATTCGGCCTTGGCGAAGCGCGCGGCTTCCTCCCGGCGCAGGAGCCCCTGCGGCACCATCGCCGCGACATTGCCCACGCCATAGAGCGCCTGCGCGATCCAGACCAGCGTCTGCAGGTCGCGCATCCCGCCTTTGCCCTCCTTGACGTTGGGCTCGACCATATAGCGGAAGTCGCCGATCTTCTTGTGGCGCTGGTCGCGCTCGGCCAGCTTGGCCTCGACGAAGCCGCGTCGGTCGACGGCCTCGACGCTCTTGGCGAAGCGCTTGTCGAAATCGGTATAGAGGGCTTCCTCGCCGGCCAGGAACCGGCGTTCCATCATGCTGGTGCGGATCAGCACGTCGCCCTTGGCCAGGCGGATGCAGTCCTCGGTGGAGCGCACGGCCTGCCCGACCTTCAGACCCAGGTCCCACATCGCATAGAGCAGGAACTCGACCAGCTGCTCGGCGCGCGGCGTGCGCTTATAGGCGACGATGGCCAGCAGGTCGATGTCTGAGTAAGGGGCCAGTGGCCCGCGCCCATAGCCGCCGATCGCGGCCAGGGCGACTTTCTCGCCGGTCGTCGGGTTGGCGGCGGGGAAGACATGCTTGTCAGCCAGCTCGAACAAGGCGGTGACCACCTCGTCCATCAGCCGGCCCAGCGCCGCGCCGCAGGCCTCGCCATCGTTCGACCGCAGGAATTGCTGCTCGATCTCGGCCCGCCCGGCCTCCAGGTGCGCCTTCAGGAACTGTACGGCGGCGGCGCGCCGGACCGGGCCGCTGCCCTCGAGATTGGCCAGCACCGTGCGGACATCCGTGTGTCCGGTTTCGGTCGCGGGGCTGGTGGCGGCGTTGAGGGCGTCCACTGTTTTGCTACTCGGGCATGCGCGGGTTGCGAGTCATCGCCGGAAGCATATCAGAAAGTTTTAGGCTCCCGCCATTTCCCATGGTTTGCGGCGTTTCGCCCCGCCCGCCAGGTTCGACCAGGATATAACGATATTGAAGTGTTTATTAATTGATACAAATTGATTTTACCCGCGCACAATTGCGGATAAAGTCGCCGGCAGCGTTATAAAGTCACAGAGGGGTGGATCATGTTCAAAGTACCGCTCACCGCACTCGCTTTCCTCGCGCTCGGCACGGCGTCCGCGAACGCGGCGACCTATACCGGCACGGTCCAGGTCGCGATCACCGTACAGGTCAAATCGAGCGTTCCCGCCGGCCAGAAATTCATCTGCGGCGTTTCGATCAATGTCTACGACCCGTCGGCGGGCGGGCAGGGCCCCTACACCGGAGCCAGCGTCGAGAAGACCGCGTCCGGCGGCGTGCTGAAATGCGAGGTGGATATTCCCTATTCGTGGGCGATCGGGACCGACATGGCCAGCGTAAGCGCCAGTTGGTCCGTCTCGGAAGGCACGATGGAAACCGGCGCAAGCCGCAACATCCGCAACGGGCTTACCGGCTTCACGCCCACGAAGAACGGGACCACCAGACTGACGGTTACCGGAACGATGTGATGGTTTGAGGCGGGCGGCCCCGGGCTACCCGCCTCGAAGCCTTACCCCAGCGCGGCCTTCAGATCGTCGAGCAGGTCGTCCGTCTCTTCCAGGCCGACCGAAAGGCGGATCGTGCCGGCGCGGATGCCGACGCGCAGCTTGTCCTCCTGCGGCACCTTGGCGTGCGTCGTCGTGGCCGGGTGGGTGATCAGCGACTTGCTGTCGCCCAGATTGTTGCTGATCAGCATCAGCCGCAGCTTGTTCAGGAAGGCGAACGCCGCTTCCTTTCCGCCCTTCACGTCGAACGCGATCAGGTTGCCGAAGCCGGTCATCTGACGGGACGCCAGTGCGTGCTGCGGATGGCTCTTCAGGCCGGGATAGCGCAGGGCCTCGATTTTGGCATGACCCTCCAGGAATTCGGCGATCTTCTGAGCCGAGGCCGACTGCGCCTTGACGCGCAGCGACAGCGTTTCCAGCCCCTTAAGCAGCACCCAGGCCGTGAACGGGCTCATCGTCGGCCCGGTGTGGCGCAGGAACGGGTGCAGCTTGGCGGCGAATTCGTCGTCGCACAGAATCGCCCCGCCCAGCGTGCGGCCCTGGCCGTCGATATGCTTGGTCGCCGAATAGACGACGATGTCGGCGCCCAGCTTGAACGGCTTCTGGAAGATCGGCGTCGCAAACACGTTGTCGGCGATCAGCTTCGCCCCGGCGGCATGCGCCAGTTCCGCCACTGCGGCGATGTCGATGATGTCCAGCCCGGGATTGGCCGGCGATTCAAGGAAAACGAATTTCGCCGGTGTTGAGAGTGCGGCCTTCCAATCGTCCAGGTCGGTCCCCTCGACCATCGTATAGGTCGCGCCGTAATTCGGCAGGATATTCCGGATGATATGCAGGCACGACCCGAACATCGCGTACGGCGCCACGATCCGGTCGCCGACCTTGAGGTCGCAAGCAAAGGCGGCGAACACCGCGGCCATGCCGGTCGCGGTGGCGAAACAGCGCGGCGCCCCTTCAAAGGCGGCCAGCCGTTCCTCGAACATCGCGATCGTCGGGTTGCGGAAGCGGGTATAGACGTAACGCGTACCGTCATTGACGAACGCGTTCTCGGCTTCCTCGGCGGTCTTGTAGACATAGCCGGAGGTCAGGAAGAGCCCCTCGGAGGTTTCCTCCGCCGGGGATCGGACGGTGCCCGCATGCACCATCAGGCTCTGCGGCTTCAATCCG